>JANNWU010000001.1:0-3080 GCA_031408755.1 Gemmatimonadaceae bacterium
CTCAGCACCGCGATGCACCAGCAACGTTGCGTCGCCGCCGTCATCCAACAGCAAGTTCGGTCCGCCGCCATCAGGCCACATCAGCGCCTGCTCGGTGCACCACCAATATTCATCAAGCGTCTCACCCTTCCACGCGAACACTGGAATGCCCTTGAGGTCATCCAGCGTGCCGGTTGGACCAACGGCGACGGCCGCTGCGGCGTGATCCTGCGTCGAGAAAATGTTGCACGACACCCAACGCACATCGGCGCCAAGTTCGACAAGCGTTTCAATCAGCACCGCGGTCTGCACCGTCATGTGCAATGAGCCCATGATGCGTGCGCCCTTCAACGGGTGCTTGCCCTTGTACTCTTCGCGCAGCGCCATCAAGCCTGGCATTTCCACTTCGGCCAAGCGCAATTCCTTGCGGCCCCATTCAGCCAACGACAAATCGCGCACCGCATACGGCGGGCGAGCCATCGACATCATTGTCTCGAGTTCGGACTGTACTGCAGTTGCCATCGTGAAAATCCTCAGGATAGAATCAGGATGCTACCATTGTGAATAACGCTGGGCCGACGCCCGCCGGATCAACCGGCAATGCGACGTAACGCATTGTGCTGAACCCCGCCTTCGACAACCAACCGCGTAACGCACGCTCGTCGAAGCCCAACCAGACATGCCCCATCTGTGCGCGAAACTCTTCGCGCTCGTGCGGGCACATATCCGCAATCAACAACCGACCACCTACACGCAACACCCGACGCGCTTCACGCAACACACGCGTCGGTTCCGCCACGTGATGCAACACCAACATCAGTACTGCCGCGTCAAGAGTTGCGTCAGCAAGCGGCAGTTTTTCGAGCGAACCTTCCGACACGGTGACATTCGCGGTTGTGCTCAATCGCTGACGGGCTGCCGTGAGCATCGCGTCGGAGCCGTCTACCGCGTGCACATGGGCAACGTGACGGGACAGGGCATGTGATAACGCTCCGGTGCCGCAACCCAGATCGCCCACCACCATTGTTTCATCGAGGAGCGCCAGCGCGGCGCCAAGATCAGCGCGCGCACCAAAGAGCGACGTGACATTCGCGTCCCACTCAGCGGCAGCCGATGCGATGAACGCCTCACTGCGCGAACGTCGAGCGACCAACACCGATTCGACACGCGCCAGATCGTGCTGCGCGACGAGCGTGGTGTGCATCGGCTCGCGTACGAGCGCCCAGAGTGCTCGCGCCTCGTGATCCAGCGCCGGTGCCATCCGATACCACCGAGCGGCGCCCTCGGCACGCGATTCAACCCACGCCTCGTCACTCAGGATTCGGAGATGACGGCTGACTGTGCTCTGCGGCAGATGCAGCGCGGTGCAGAGTTCACCGACGGTGAGCTCATGAGCCTCCAACGCCATCAGCAGCCGACAGCGCGTGGCGTCGGCGAGCTCGGTCAATCGACCGTGAATGGAGAGTTTGGGGGCAGTCATATCCGGTTATCCGGATGGAAGGATAGTGGCGGTTCGAATCGCTGTCAACCGCCCTGCTCTGCGACGTAGCGGCCGCGGTTGCGTTTACGTCCTGAATTTGCCGACGATGCTCGTGATTCCGCCGAGTCCGCTACTTTTACGGCGTATGACGACGGATTTTGCGCTGTGGCAATGGAGCCTGCTGACGCAGTGCGCCTCAGGCGCGCTCATCGCGTGGTTTTTCGTGGTGTTTGGGCGAGGGTTTCGGACGCCTGAAGTGGCGGCGTGGAAGCGGGCGTGGATCGCGAATTTGATCGCGCTGTTGGTGACGTTGACGGACGTGTATCTGGTCGAAGGCAATTCCGGGCCAGCGCTCCAGGCAATTGTGGGTGCGTATGTCGCCGCGAGGCTGCTGTTTTTGCTGTCGCTGGTGGAAGGTGTTTTGTTGGCTGCGGTTCCGTCGCGCCAGCTCTGGACACCGCAGATGCGAAACGCCATGGCTGCTCTGGCGTTCGTGGCAGCTTGGTTGACGATCGATGGCTTCACGGTGCTTGGCCTTGTGTCGCAGGCGATGGTCGCGGTGTGCTTCTTTGCGGGCGGCGTCGTTGCGCTTCGCCACGCGCCGCAGCCTGTGGCGTGGCTGGCAATCGGGCTGCTTCTGCGAAGTGTGTTAGGGATACTCGAAGTGATCGGATACACATCGCAGCTTGCGCCGACGCTGCTGCAGCTGCCGTGGTCATCGGCTTTGACTTCGAGTTTACTGGCTGTGTCATCGTTCTTTGACACCATCGCAGAGTGGCTGCTGGCGTTCGGTTGTGTTTTGGCAGCAACAGCCAAGTCACGCAAAGAACTGGCGTTGACAAACGACGAACTGTTGGCTGCGCAGGCGAAATTGCGTGAAATGGTGGATATCGATCCGCTCACGGGTTTAGCGAACCGGCGTGCGTTGGCTGCAATTTTGCGCGACGTGCAGCCCATCGGTTCGGCGATCGCGTTCGTTGACTTGCGTGATTTCAAAGGGATTAACGATCGGCACGGTCACGCGGTAGGTGATGAGGTGTTACGAAGCTTTGCTGCTGCGTTGCGTCACAGCTTTCGACCCGAGGATGCCGTTGTACGCTACGCCGGTGACGAGTTTCTGGTGATTGCGCGCGGTGCAGATGAAACTTCTGTCGCCGCGCGACTCGAAGACCTGCGACAGACACTTTCGGTAAGAAGCGGTCCGACGAAGATTCAGTTTGATGCTGGAATGTCGTTGCTCGATCCGGGCGGGGTTCCTGACGACGCGATTCGTGCAGCCGATGCGGCAATGTATGATGCGAAGCAGCGAAAAAAACTAGCAGTGGCGCTACACGCTGAGTGAACGAACTTCTGAATTTCACCAGGCACCGCGTGCTCGGCATTTTCAGGCGGGCCGGCAGATCTGGACGAACGGCGGGGCTGATTTATCCGAATTCAGAGGCATTCATGCTCGACCCAGTCGTTTGGCAGGCAACGACTCGCTCCGGCGAAATGCCAAGCGTTTTTTCCTCCGTACGCTAGTCGCGCCGAGTGCGGTGAGGCCTGCCACCAGAAGCGCAAAAGTTGTTGGTTCCGGAACGACGGCGACAGATAGCGCGCCGACACGAACATTGTTCGCCGC
>JANNWU010000002.1:0-2038 GCA_031408755.1 Gemmatimonadaceae bacterium
TAAAGGGCCGCGGAGTAGGCCTGACAGTTGAGCGACCTCTCTGGATTGAACGCAATGTCGGAGAAAGCTCGGTGCTCGAGAACATAGGCGGCCAGCTCAGGCTCGTTGTGTAGCGCGTTGATGTAGAGCCAGTCGTAGAACGCCGTCTTTGGCTCAAGTGCCCAATCGTCCTCGAAGAACTGAAACTTGAGTAGCCTTCCGCTCTCCTTGAGGCGCGGATCAAGCTTTGCTTCCCTTGATGTTCTGTCGCGCAAATCCTTGTACGGACCGCCATGCTCGAAGACCTTCGCCGACTGGTATGCGCACTCGACGCTAAAGGTTTGGTTGTACTTCTTGGTATTGATCATCAAGTTGAACGCGCTCAACTTGACACCTTTTGGGTCCTTCGACTTCGAGGAAATCTCTAGGACCTTGTTCACATTCATCCGCCGCCTGGTTGCCTCGTGCAGCGAGTCGATGCTCTTCTGAGCCTGCTTCACCGACATTCCAGCGGACCACGCGAAAGAGATATCCCAGGTCCGAACCAGGGTTGGACCGCTTAAGACAGGAGCGAAGACTGGCCGCTCAGCCATTACCGCCAGTGCTCGTAGTCGCGCCGGGGGCTGTGGTTGGTGCTATCAAAGCGAATATCGACATTCGGGTACGCTGGCTTGAAGCGCTTGTAGGCCTCGTGGTTTTCGAGGAAAACGACCATGAAGTATGACGGCTCGATGGTGTCCAGGCAGAGCACCTCAGCCTGTGGGTTGGTAGGCAGGTTGGCCGTGATCTTCAAGTCGGCCCGCACCTTCCCGCCGCAGTCGCCGAACAGCTCTTCGAACTTTGCAAGCCCCTGCCGCGTCTCGAAGGACTGACTGCTCATCAAGTTGTCGGCCGCGTTCGTCGTGTTGAAGCAGACGCGCTTCTCCCACAGCACGCGGTGCTGGACCACAATGACCGCCCAAGGCCGAGTGTCGTTCTGCCGGAAGGGGTAGAAGACCTTGTAGTTCGGCCACTCCACGGTCAAGCAGATCGCATCCTGCCTGTCGTATCTCACCGTGTCGTTGGGCTTCATGCCCGTGCCTTGCTTCGCACAGGCCGAGGGCACGAGAAGCCCTCGCCTCAAGATGCTGTCGAGATGATCGACAGGGGTGAAGTGGAACAAGCAGTCGATGTCGCGCCGCGCGCACTCTTCCTGAATAGTCGCCATGCTCCCTCCTAAAAGTCGACAGTAGCCTTCAGTGGGCGACCGGCGGCGATGGCCAGCAGTCGCCCGATGCGTCCCCTCCCGCCATCGCCTCTCCCCGCCCCGCTAACTCGCCACCGTGTAGTTCAAACTCATCCGCCCCCCATCGGCATACACGATCTGCCCCGTCATGTAGCTCGAAGCGTCGCTGAGCAGGAACGCCACCACGTCGGCGATCTCCGACGGTTCGCCGAGCCGCTTCATCGGCGTGCGGCTCATGATGCGCGCGCGCGCTTCGTCGCTGCCGAGCACGGCCTTCTGCGCCAGCTCGGTGGCAATCGTGCCCGGCCCGACGGCGTTGACGCGGATGCCGTGGTCGGCCAGCGCGAGCGCCATCACGCGCGTCAACTGGTTGATGCCGCCCTTGCTGACGTTGTAGCTGGCGATGCTCGGAATGGCCATCAGCGCGTTGACCGAACTCATGTGCACGATGGCGCCGCTGCCGTTCGCTGCCATCGAGCGAGCCACAGCCTGCGCGACGAGGAAGGCGCCTTTGAGGTTCACGTCGATCACCGCGTCCCAGTCGGCCTCGGTGATGTCCAGAAAGTCCGCTGCCTTGAAGATGCCGGCGTTGTTCACCAGCGCATCCACGCGGCCGAACGCGGCCAGCGTGGCGGCGAGCGCGGCATCGACCTCGGCCTTGCGCGCGACGTTGCAGTGCACGTAGGCGGCCTTGTGGCCGCGCGATGCGAGCGATGCGGCCAGCGCTTCGCCGCGCGCGTCGTCCACGTCCCAAAGCGCCACCGCCGCGCCGTCACGCGCCAGCCGTTCGGCGCACGCGGCGCCGATGCCTTGCGACGCGCCGGTGACGACGGC
>JANNWU010000003.1:0-8049 GCA_031408755.1 Gemmatimonadaceae bacterium
TTAGGCTGATTGGTTCTCCGAAATCGCGGTTTGCAGTGGAACTCTGCACTAATATTCGGATAGCTCTATGAGAACGCCCGCAGTACTGGCTGGGTGTAAGAAGGCGATCCTCTTTCCTTCTGCACCAAGCCGCGGAGTTTCGTCAATGACGCGCACGCCCGCCGCTTTGCATTTGGCCAGCGTCGCGTCAATGTCATCCACCGCGAAGCAGATGTGATGGATTCCTGGTCCACGCTTGGCGAGAAATTTGCCGACAGGTGAATCAGGAGTGCGCGCTTCGAGGAGTTCGACCAGTGATTCACCGGCCTGCAGTCCAGCGATGCGGGCACCGTCGGCATCATCCAGTGGCACATCAGTCATGCCGAGGACGTCGCGGTAGAAGGGAAGGATCTGGTCTAGCGCGGAAACAGCGAGACCGATGTGGGCGATGCGGGTGCCGCGTGGTGCGGTATCTGTCATGATGGAAGGAACTTTAGCGTGGCGATCGGGCAACTGATCGCCCAGTATAGGTGAGAATAATGGCAAATGTTACGGCCGTCACTGACGGCGATTTCCAGAACGAAGTGCTTGATCACAAGGGCCTTGCTGTTGTCGATTTCTGGGCGACCTGGTGCGACCCATGCCGCATGGTCGCGCCAATCCTCGATCAGTTGGCGACGGAGTATGCGGGCAAGGTGAAGATCACCAAGCTCGATGTCGATGCCAACCAGAAGACTGCTGCATCCTTTAATGTGCGCTCCATCCCGACGTTGCTGTTCGTTAAGGATGGCAAGGTGGTTGACCAAGTCGTTGGCGCACTGCCCAAGGCGCAGCTGCAGACGTACTTCGAGAAGCACGTCTAATCACACGGCGACAGACAGTCTACGCTGAGCAATTGGCGCAGAAGTTTCAACGGGGTGCACGCACTGTGCACCCCGTTGGCGTTGCAGTATGTCGCTTAATCACCTGTTCGCGCATCCTAAACGCATCATGAACGGAACGCTTTTTCTTGTTGCGACCCCCATTGGGAATCGCGCTGACCTGACGCCCCGTGCAATTGAAACGCTTCAGAAGGTGGCGTTGATTGTTGCGGAAGACACGCGGCACAGCGCGCCGCTGCTGGCGTGGGCAGGAATCTCGACCAGTGTGCGAAGCTATCACGCGCACAACGAAGCGGAGCAGACGCCGCGTTTAATTGCCCATCTGCTTGAAGGCAGCGACGTGGCGCTGATCAGCGACGCCGGGACGCCGCTTGTCTCGGATCCGGGCGCTCGGTTAGTGGAAGCGGCGGTGGCGGCTGGCATCACCGTCACGGCCATTCCCGGCGCGTCGGCTATTCTCGCCGCGTTGGTCGCCAGCGGGCTGTCTGCAGCGGCGTTCACCTTTCTGGGCTTTCTGCCGCGCGCCGCAACTGAGCGAATGACGGCGGCCAAAATGGTGTTGGCAATGCCGCATACCGTGGTCTTGTACGAAGCGCCCCCGCGCGTGGCTGGGCTGTTCTCCGTGCTAGCCGAGGCGGGTGGGAGCGAACGCCGTGCGGTAGTGGCACGAGAACTGACGAAGCTGCATGAAGAGTTCCGACGCGGAACGGTGGCGGAGCTTGCTGCGTACTACGAAGCAACCGCGCCGCGTGGTGAAGTTGTCGTACTCATCGATGGCGCGCCGCCGGAGGTGCCGGATCGAGAGGCGGCGCTACTGCGCGCCGAATCGCTGCGCGCTGATGGAACATCGGTTCGCGACACGGCTCGTTTACTGCAAGAGGAGTTTGGCGTGGCGCGAAACGAAGCGTATCGATTGGCGCAGGGCACGTGATGCACCTGCGACCCATGATTGCACTGGCATGCGGATTACTGTTGCTCGCGGCAACTGGAGCCAGCGTGCGTTCTGCGAGCGCGTCGGTCGCGCCTGAGAATTCGTTGTCAGCGGAGCCACTGCCGCGGACGTCTGCCCGTGTAATGCTCGGTCGAGTGCATTACGAAGGTGGTGGCGACTGGTACGCAAATCCGTCGAGCTTAAAAAATCTCATTCGTGCGGTGGCTGAGCGTACGTCGCTGCCTATCGATCGCGAAGAGCGCACTGTGACGCTGCGTGATCCGAAGCTGATGGATTACCAATACTTATACATCACGGGCCACGGTACGATCACGATGGCGCCGGAAGAAATCACTCGATTACGGACGTTTCTGCTGCGCGGTGGATTTCTGCACGTTGACGACAACTACGGTTTGGATAGCAGTTTTCGAATTGTCGTGAAGCAACTCTTTCCCGATCGACCGTTGGTGGATGTGCCGTTGAATCATCCCATCTACCGTGTGGTGTATCCCTTTCCGCGCGGTCTACCGAAGATCCATGAGCACGATGGCGAAGCGGCGCGCGGTATGGGAATTTTTGTCGGCGACAGGTTGGCTTTGTATTACACCTTCTCTGCAGATCTCGGAAATGGGTGGGAAGATGTCGGCACGTATCCCACTGATCCGCCGGAGTTGCATGAGTCTGCGTTGCGCATGGGCATCAATCTCGTGACGTACGCTGTGATGAGCAGGCTGCAGCCATGACCGCGCCAGCAATGTCGAAGACGGCACTTGGCCAGATCGACGCGATTGTTCACGACGAGCGCGCCGTTCGGTTGAAACTGGTGCGCGACACGCGCATAGTGCACGCTGCCTTACCGATTCTGCTGGTGCTGGCCGTGGGTGTTGCACTGCTCGGCAGCGGACGTTGGTTGGCGATGCCGCGTGTGATTCCCTTTGCGGTGTGGACTGTTGCGATCGCGGGAGCGGTGTGGGTGTGGCGACGACTTTCTGCGATGCATTTTCGTGTCACGTCGCCTGACGGCGTCGCCGAATCAATTGAGCAAGAGCAGAAGCTGCGTGGAGGCGCGATTCGTATTGCGCGCGAAGTTGGCAATACTGGTCCGCTTGGCGCGCACGCCGCGCTGCACACCACGCGCGCGTTAGTTGGTACAGCTGTACCTCGCGCACCAATCGCCTTCGCTGCACTCGTTGCGATGCGGAAGCGCGCAGTGTTGTGGAGCGCGGGAGCGCTGATGGCGCTGGTTGGCGCGGGCGCGATGTGGTCTGATGGCGCCGAAGCGCTCGCGTATCCCGTTTCTGCGTGGCGTGGAACACTGCTGCCAACGCTCACTATTGACGCGCCGTCTGTTGCGCTGCGTGGTACTTCCCCACGAATTCGCATTCCGGGACAGGAGCGTTCATCGTTGACGCTTGAGATGGTTCGCGCTGACGGAAAGATCGTGACTGATGTGATTGCGCTACGTGGAGATTCTGCCGTGCGCGCCTTACCAGTGCTCATGAGCGACGTAGTACTGACGGTGACCGATGGTCGTGCGCGATCAGAGCCGCATCGCATTCGCGTAACCGATAAGCCATATCTCGGCGACGTGACCGCGCGTGCTTCCTATCCGGCGTACTTGGCGCGAGTGGAAGAAGACGTCGCGTTGGATGGAGTGTTGGTGTTGCCGCGCGGCACAGTGCTGACGCTCAACGCGCGAGCATCGGTGCCGCTCAGCGGTGCTCGACTAGTAAGCGACGAGGGCGATCGACTGGCGCTTGATGTACGTGGCGATGTGGTGAGCGGCCGGCTGGTGGCCGAGCAATCGGCGAAATGGGAATGGCGCGCAGACGCCGCGACAACGCTGCAAGAATTGCCTGCGTCGTTCGCGCTTGACGTTCGCGCTGACTCGGCACCACGCGTCGACATTGCGGCCACCAGCGACACGATGCTGTTGGCGGGCGCGAGCACCACAATTGATGTGATGGCGAGCGATGATCATGAGCTTGCGACTGTTGTGCTGACAGTGCGCGCTGGTGACCGCATTGTCGCGCGTCGTGAAGTGATGCCGGCTCGTGCGCCGAGCTTTGAAGGGCGGATTCCGCTCGATCTGGACGCATTGGGTTTGAAGGGCAGTGATGAAACGTTGCGCGTGGATGTTGTAGCGGTTGACGCGTCGCCGTGGAAGCAGGTAGGGCGGAGCCGCACGCTCGTTTTGCGCCGTGCCGGAGTTAGCGAGCGTCGTGAGCAAGCGCGTTCCACGGCGGATAGTGTGGCCGCTGGTGCAGCTGCTTTGGCGAAGGCGCAACAGCAACTTGCGCAGCAAACCAGTGAGGCGGCACGCGGCGCCCGCGCTGGCGGCGAACAGGGTCAGCCGATGTCGTTTGATGCGCGCGAGAAAGCTTCAGAGATGGCGCAGCAGCAGCGTGCATTGCAGCAACAGGCGCAGCAACTACAGGCCCAAGCGAAGCAACTTGCCGATCAGTTGAAGGGTGCGGGCTTGTTGGATTCGGCGCTCGCGGGTCGGTTGGCGGAAGCGCAGAAACTGATGCAGGAGGCGCTCAGTCCGGCGATGATGCAACGGTTGCAGCAGTTGGAGCAATCAGCGCAACGCCTTGACCAGCAAGCCACTCGTCAATCGTTGGATGACTTGGCGCGGCAACAACAGGCGCTGCGTGAGCAGCTTGAGAAGAATGCGGAAATGTTGAAGCGCGCCGCGCTGGAAGGGAGCATGGAGACACTGCGCGACGAGGCGCAGGATTTGGCGCGCGCACAGAAGGCGCTGGCCGATTCAACCGGACGGAATGCCGCTGCGCAGCGTGCACAGGCCGAACGATTGGCGCGACAGAATGAAGCGCTGACGCGTGACATTAGCGATCTCACGAAGCGGCTGCGCGAGAATGACGCGCAACGTGGTGCGCAGCGCAGCGAGCAGGCGCGCGCGGCGAGTGAGCAAGCAGCGCAGCAGATGCAGCAAGCCGCACGCGATCCGCAAAATGCGCAGCAGGCCGCTGAGCGCGCAGCGCAAGCGATGCAACAAGCCGCAGACCAACTGGCACAGGCGCGACAAGAACAGGTGAACGACTGGAAGCGCGAGACGACGTCAGAGCTTGATCAGTCGATTCAGGAAATGATGCAGTTGAGTCAGCAAGAGCGTCAGATGGCGAACGCCGCGCAGCAACAGGCGCAGCGGCAGCAGCAACAGCAGCAGCAACAACAGGGCCAGCAAGGCCAACAGGGTCAGCAAGGGCAACAGCAGCAAGGCCAGCAGGGCCAGCAACAACAACAGGGTCAGCCACAACAACAGGGCCAGCAGCCAAACCCTGACGGCCAAAGTGCGCAGCAACAGGCGCAGCAGATGGCGCAGGAACAGGCCAGCGTACAAAGCGGCGTGCAGCAAGCAGCACAGCGGCTGCAAGAAGCGGCGCGTCGGTCGCAGCATGTGTCACAGGGATCGCAACGCGCGATGCAGGAAGCGTTGCAGCGTGCGCAAGAAGCCACGCAGCAAGCGCAGAAGGGCGCAGGGCAGGGGCAGTCGGGGAGTCCGCAATCCAACAGCGAAGCCTCTGCCGCCGCAATGCGTGACGCAGCGGCGGCGATGGAGCGCGCGGCGTCGAGTTTGGTACGTGATCGTGAACGCGCGAATCGTGCGCGTTCGGCGTCTGGCATGCCAGAGATGATGGAAGAGATGCAGCAGCTCGCGAGGCAGCAGCAGCAGATCAATGGTCAAGCGCAGGGTATGTCGATGATGCCGGGTGGTGAAGGAGGATCGCAGGCGCAACAAACGGCGCAGGCGATTGCACGCAGGCAGCGTCAGATTGCACAGCGGTTGGATGACGTGGGTAGCGGTGACGCGAGTGGTCGCGCTGATGCATTGGCGCGCGAAGCGAAGCGTCTTGCCGATGCGATGGAGCGTGCCGCAAGCGATCCTGAAACTGCAGCGCGTCGTGAGCAATTTTTGCAGCGCTTGCTGGATGCTGGTCGCACGATGCGCCGCGAAGATGAAGATCAGCGCGGTCCCCGTCAGTCCAAGCCCGGCATTGGCGCGACGGTATTCACGCCGCCTTCGGCCACCGCCAGTGGCGCTCCGGCATCGCGCGTTGCACCGCCGTCATGGGAAGAGTTGCGTGGCTTGCGCGAGGATGAACGTCGCGCCGTGCTGCAGTACTTCGAGCGGCTCAATCGTAGTGAGGGGAAGCCGTGAATTCTGTCCGACAAATTGTGTTGTGTGCGTCTGCGGTGCTGTTGAGTGTAGCGCCATTGCGTGCGCAGGAATCGAGCAACGGTTCCAGCGCTGGCGATACCTTGGTAATGCGTGCGCTCGACTTGGAAGACACCAAGCCGCGTGAGGCGGCGGTGTTGTATCGGCGGGCATTGGAAGGTGCGTCGATGGCGCCGGCTTTGCTGGGGCTCGAGCGCGTGTACACACAACTCGGCACACTGGATTCGTTGTTGCCACTGCTGCGTATTGCGCTGCGTGAGGAACCCCGCAGTGGGGTGGTGCGCTCGGTGCAATTGCGTACGCTGACTGCACTGCAACGCGATGATGAATTAAACAACGCGTTCCGCGAGTGGGTACGCGCCGCGCCGGGCGAAGCGGCGCCGTTTAAGGAGTACGCGCGCATTCTGCTGGAAGCGGGGCGTTCAACAGGTGCCGATTCAGTGTTGGTGTTGGCCGCGCGACTGGTGCGCGATCCCCGTGATTTCAGCGCTGAGCTGGCGCAGGTTGCGTCGGCACAACGGTTGTGGAATGAAGCGGCTCGGCGGTGGCGTGAGACGCTGATTCACACGCCGCAATTGCATCAAGCGGCGATTGCTTCGCTGGCGCTGGCGACTGGTGCGGCGCGCGATTCAGTGCGCACGAACTTGGTGGCTGATCCTATTTGGCTTCCCGCGCGACGTGTATTGGCGTCGCTTGAATTGCATTGGCTGCAGCCGCGCGCGGCGTGGCAGGCATTCGCCGGTGCGAAGGCGGATGTTGAAACTGTTGCTGCATGGCGCGAATTCGCCGACGAGGCAGACGCGCGCTCCATGCCGGTGGCCAGTCGCGAAGCGTGGGCGGCGGTATATCGCAAATCGCAGAAGCCCGATGACGCAATGCGCGCTGCTGATGCGGCGCTCGCGAGCGGCGAAGCCGCGACTGGACTGCAGCTCGCGGCCGAAGCGCAGAGTGCGATGGCGCCACAACTTGGCCTACGCGATGCGGTGCCGATGCGTTTGCGCGCCATGGCTGCGTTGGGCCGAGCAGATGACGCGCTCGCGTTGGTCGATTCGGTGCGCCCGAAGATTCCCGCAATTCAGTTGCAGATTCTTGAGCGTGAGTTGATGTGGGCTTGGCTGCGCACTGGTGATGCTGAGCGCGCTCGACCGCTGGTGCTGCGATTGGACGAAGATGAAGCGACTGCGATGTTGGCAGTCTATGACGGCGATCTGACGAAGGCGCGCGATGCGTTACGTAACGCCGATGGATCGAACACGATGCTGCTGTTGCCGCGTGCGGTACTCTCGCGCACAACATTGCCGTCATCCCCCGCACTCGGCGCTGCATTTATCGCGATTGCGAAACGCGACACCTCTGCGGCGGCTGCGAAGTTGCTAAGCACGGCGAGCGAAGTTGGTGACGCAGCGCCGTTGGTGATTGCGATGGCAGCCCGCTTGCTCGCGGCGAAGAACGACGACGCTGGCGCAATTCCGCTGTGGACGCGGATTGTCACCGATTTCAGCACCAGTCCTGAAGCACCTGAAGGCGATTTGGAATGGGCTCGTGCGGCGATTCGCGCGCGAGATGGCGGAACAGCTATCGCGCGCTTGGAGCATCTTATTTTGACGTATCCCTCAAGTGCGCTGGTGCCACAAGCGCGTCGCGATTTGGATGCGGCGCGGCGTTTGGTAGGTACGTCGTGAGAGTGTCACGAATTGCTTGCGCAACCGCGCTGTTACTGGTGTGTGGCACGCGCGCGCTGGGTGCGCAGCATCTGTTGGTGCCAATGGACGACGAACAGCGCAATCACATTAAGTCGTACGGACTGACATATGCTGCGTTACTGCGTGGCGAGCGTGCGGAGTGGTTGCTGAACTATCGCGGTGGCGCATTTTTGTTGCCGGACAATCCGGCGTCGCGCAGGAAGGCTGGGTTGGATGGCGTGTCGATCATACCGTTGGATGAAGGCGCGCTGAGTGCGATTCGTACCGAGATGGCGGGCGGCAACATGGATGCGGTGCCGTTGGAACGTGCGCCGAAAGTTGCGATTTATGCACCGCCCGGAGCAAATCCGTGGG
>JANNWU010000004.1:0-8093 GCA_031408755.1 Gemmatimonadaceae bacterium
AAGATCAGCATGAGATCACGCGAACCCACCAGCAGCATCATGCCAGCCGCAGCAAACAGCACCAACGCAGGCGGCTCTACAGGAAGCAACGCGGCGCCTTCGTTGTACTCCATTGCCATAACCAGCGTGCCAAGCACACCGAGCAGGATCACGGCGCTCGACGCCCATCGAAACCCGTCATACGCCAGCGGTCCAACGCTTGCACCCGCGGGCGCAACGCGATTCGCGAGCATCGCAACGGCAAACGCGGCGGCTAGCGTTACGGCGATCGCAAGCAGATGCGCACGACGTGTATGCTGCGCGCTCTCCGAACCAAAAACACCGAACATCAGAACCAGCATGCCACCAACGGAAACAATGATCTCAGGCAGCAGTAAAGTGCCAAGATCTAAACTGGCGAACGAGAATGTGTTCATGGCGCCATTCCGTCATTTGCACCTGCGGACGGCGATGCAACAGCCGCAGTCTGCACACGCGTGACCAGAGCGGCGAGCGATGCTTCCATCCGTCTCATGCTTGGCGCAGGCGCTAATCCCAGTCCTACAATTGCGACGACGAAGCAAAGCATGACCATCGCTTCACGACGGCCCAGGTCACGAAGCACTGGCGCGCCATCCGCTCTCGGTCCAAAAAGCGTGCGCTGCGTAGCCCAGAGCAAGTAGGCGGCAGCGAGAACAACGCCAGCGGTCGCAATCAGCGTCAACACTGGAAACTGTACAAATGCGCCGACCAGAACCAAGAACTCACCGACAAAACCATTTGTCCCGGGCAGTCCAGCGTTCGCGAGGGCGAACAAGACGATCAGCGTTCCAAACATCGGCATCGACTTCGCAAGACCGCCCATTGATTCGAAGCGATCATCTGGCACGCGTTGTCGAAGCATTCCAAGCAGCAGGAACATTCCGCCAGTTGTGATTCCAGCGTTGATCATCACAAGCATTGCGCCTTGCAACGACGCAACTGAGAACGCACTGATCCCGAGCAAAACAAATCCGAGATGCGCAATTGACGCGTACGAAACGACCCGTCGAAAGTCGGGTTGCACGAGCGCTACCAATGATCCGTAAATGACACCGATCGTTCCGAGTGATGCGAGCAGCAACCGCACGGTCGGATGCAGTGCTGCGGCCGGAAACAACGGAAATGCCAACACCATCAGTCCGTAGGTTCCGACCTTAATTCCGAGCGCCATCGCCGCCAATGGTGGCCCCTCGCTCTGCGCGTCAGGAAGCCACGTATGAAACGGAATCATTGCGCTCTTCACGAGGAATGCGCTCGCGAACGCACCAAAACAAAACAGTTGTGTGCGCAGGCTCAGCGGACGATTGACAGCCATACTGCGCAGCGCCTCATACGTTGTGCCACCGGCAGCATTCGATACCACCAGAATCGCGACCAGCATCAGCAACGAGCCGAGCATGGTGTAGATGAAAAACGTCATCCCTGCAGCCGGTCCCTTCCCCGATCCCCACACGCCGATCAAGAAGTAGAGCGGTATGAGCATCAACTCCCAACATAGATAGAAGAGAAGCAAATCCGCCGCCAGAAAAATGCCGAGCACTCCAGCGGTCAAAAGCAACACCAGTGCGTAGTACGACGCAGCGCGATGCGAAATACTTTCCTTCGCGGTACCAATCACACCGAGCAACATCAGCGTCGTCGTCAACAGGACGAGCGGCAGCGACAACCCCGTTGCAGCGAGCCGGAAGCGTGCGCCGAAATCCTCGATCCACGGATAGTCGACCATCGCGCTGCCCTCTGGAACAACGAACCAGAGCCCGAACGCCAGCAGCGTCGTCACAATCAGCAGCGCGATTGTCACATTTCGTGCGAGCCCTGCGTGCACGTCAGTGCCACGAGGGAGCAGCCACACGAGAATTGAACCGATCAATGGAACCGCCAACAGCGCGGGCAGCAGCACAAGAGGTGACATGCCGAGTGCGAGAAGAAAATGGCTCATTGCGCGCGCATTGTGAAAACGCCGATCAGCGTGATCGCTCCAAGCGCAATCGCCCAGACATACATCCCAGCAAACCCACCTTGCATTCGAGATGCGATCCACGACACCGAACGAAACACATGACCAGTTCCCTGCACCAAAAATCCATTGATGACGCCAAGATCCAATCCGCGCCAAAGAACCTTTCTCGAGAATGCGACAATCGGCCCGACGATTCCTTTCGCGATGCCACGATCGACGAAATAGTCGTTCGCAAGCACACGCTCGATACCTGTATCCGGAGCGGCTGCATTTTTCGTTGTCAGCGCATCGGGTTTGAGCAAAACGAACGCGGCGACAATTCCCGCCACCGCGACGGCAACCGCAATTCCGATTAGCAGATACTCAGCGCTGTGCGACAGATGACCCGTTCCAGCCAGCGTCGAAGTAGCACCACCGGAGATTGGTGCCAACCATTGGTCAAGCAGTCCAGACGGCCCAAGCGGAAGCACCGACGGCAACTGAAACCAACCCGCGACGATCGTCATCACTCCCAACACAACCAGCGGCCCGCGCAACAGCCATGGCGAATCGTGCACCTGCTCATCAACCTCTGCGCCAGCACGCGAACGACCGTGAAAGGCATAGCGCATGAGACGCGTCATGTACACGGCGGTCAAGAATGCGGTAACCAGCGCCGCACCGTATGCGAACCAAAGAATGACGCGACCCGAGATGCCACCAACGGACGCTTCAGCCAGTGGCGACTCCAGCGCACGTTCCGCTACCGCACTGAGAATTGCATCCTTTGAGAAGAAACCAGCCAACGGAGGAACACCCGCGATTGCCAGTGTTGCGATCCACATCAGTGCGCCGGTTACCGGCATCCGCTTCATGAGGCCACCCATGTTGCGAAGATCTTGCGGATCATCGTGACGATGCGTCGCGTGAAGCGCATGGTGCATGCTATGAATCACAGCACCCGCGCCCAAAAAGAGGAGCGCTTTAAAGAAGGCGTGCGTGACGAGATGAAACATGCCCGCGGTGTATGCGCCCGCACCAACTGCGACAAACATGTAGCCGAGTTGCGACACGGTGGAATACGCTAGCACTTTTTTGATGTCCCACTGCTTCAGACCGACTGACGCTGCCCACAGCGCCGTGAGTGCACCGACCAGTACAATCACCAACGATGCAGCGGGCGCCGAGGCAAAGAGTGCAGCGTTGCGCACGATCAAGTAGACGCCCGCCGTAACCATTGTGGCGGCGTGAATCAGCGCTGACACGGGAGTTGGTCCCGCCATTGCGTCTGGCAACCACACATACAACGGCAACTGCGCACTCTTTCCCGCGCAGCCCAGAAACATGAACAGACAAATCACAGTCAGTAGCGGCGTCGCCAGCGTGCCGTGCTGTTGCGCGATTGCCGCGAAATCGAGCGTGCCAAGATTTGCCGATAGCAGGAACATCGCAAGCAGCAGCCCAAAGTCACCAATGCGATTAACGACAAACGCCTTCTTGCCTGCGACGGCATTCGCGATATCGGTGAACCAGAATCCAATCAACAAATACGATGCGAGGCCAACGCCTTCCCAGCCGATGAACAGTACTGGCAGGTTCGCGCCCATGACCAACATCAGCATAAATCCCACGAACAGGTTCAGATACGCGAAGTAGCGCGCAAAGCCTGCATCGTCAGCCATGTACCCAATGCTGTAGATGTGGATCAGTGAGCCGACGCCGGTAATTACCAGCATCATCAACAGACTCAAACGATCGACACGTATCGCCCAATCGATCTGAAAATCACCCGCAGCCATCCATTGACCGATAGATGACGTAATCGCCGTCTCACTGCCCGCGATCGCACGTGTGAGTCCGATGCAAATGCCAAATGCGAACAGCATGACCCCTACACCCACTGCACTCACAAGCGCGCGTCGGCGAGAAGTTGGCACTGCGTCAGATTCGTTACCACGCCAGGCGGGAATCAACGAGCACAGGCCATTGACCACGAAGCCAAGAAACGGCAACGCAGGGATCAGCCAAAGTGAGAGAGGAGCGGACGACGAAGAAAGCATGCGTGGGGAGTCGCGGGGCGGTGCTTAGCCTCGGAGTAACCGGATGCGGCCAAGATCGACCGTCCGGAAATGCCGAAACACGCTGATTACGATCGCCAGACCAACCGCAGCTTCCGCCGCCGCAACCGTCATAACAAAGAGCACAAAAACCTGACCAGAAATACCGTGTAATCGCGACAACGCAATAAACGAGAGATTGACCGCGTTCAACATGAGTTCCACACACATAAACAGAATGAGTGCGTTCCGGCGCGTGAGCACACCGACAACTCCAATGCTGAATAAAATTGCAGATACGATCAACGCTTCACGAATCATGGCCGCACCTCAACCGACTTGCCGCGCTTGGCCAGCACAACCGCACCAACAACAGCGACCAGCAGCAACAGCGACGTCACTTCAAACGCGACCAAGTTGTCTGTGAAAAGCGCGTTCGCAAGCGGCGCGACAGCATCGGCGTCTACTTCATCCGTGACCGGATTGGGTACGTTCGCCGCGCGAATCACGTACAACATTTCGGCCGCCAATGCACCACCCACGATTGACGCACCAAATGCGGCGCCGACACTTCGCTTCTCTTGCGGATCTGACTCGCCGAGGTTCAGCAGCATGACGACAAAAACGAACACCACCATGATCGCGCCTGCATAGACGAGCACTTGTGCCGCGCCAAGAAAATGCGCCCCAAGCATTACATACAACGCAGCAAGTGAAAACATGACGTTTACTAACCACAACGCAGCCGCGACCGGGCTACGTCGCGTCACGACGGTCAGCGCGGAGCCAATAGCCAGCGCTGAGAAAATCCAGAAATGGATCGTATATATGGTACCGATCATTCGCCCGCTGGATCGCTAGGATCCCACAGTTCGCTGACGGGATGCGTCTGCGCGGTTAACCGCTCTAGATCGTACACAAAGCCATCGCGCGAGTACTCTGCATTTTCAAAATGCCGACCCATGTGGATCGCCTCCTCTGGGCACACTTCTTGGCAGTAACCGCAGAAGATGCAGCGAAATTCATCGATTTCGAAGACGAGCGGGAAACGGTTGCCCTGTTCATCCTCGCCGGGCACCAGCTTGATGCAGTTGGCCGGGCAGACAGTCGGGCAGAGTCCGCAGCCGACGCACTTCGCCTTTCCGTCTTCATTCGTGAGCATACGGTGCGTACCACGCCACCGCTTCGACAACGCCTCGGTCTCTTCGGGATACTGCGTCGTCACCTTGTGCGGATCGACAAGATGCTTGAACGTGTTAGCCAAACCGCTGAGCGTGGCACGAACGTAGCTCATCTCCTCTACCGGCCGATCCAAGACCTTCACTGTGATCGCCATCAGTCCCCCATCTCTGGTTCTGGTCGCGCTGCCGGAGCACCGGCGGCTCGCACTCGATCCTGCGCTTTCATCCGCCGTATCTCGCGGTCCGTCAATTTCTCTGTCGTCGCGCCAAGCAGTCTGCCGCGATCAAGGACAACGAACACAAGAAGCATGACGACGATATTCAGTACGAACAGAATCAATGACTGGAATGCCTTCGACTGAATTCCAGCCATCTGCATTCCAAGAATTGCAGATGCAATCAACACGATGTAACCCAGCGAAAGCGGTAACAGAAACCGCCACCCCAGTGACATGAGCTGATCGTAGCGGAAGCGCGGCACGGTCCAGCGCACCCACATGAAGAAGAACAGGAAGAACGCAGCCTTGAGCGCAAATGACACAAGCGTCGCCAAGGTCTTCATCACAGTTGGGTCGCCTTTCGTATCCCAATCGGTGAATGGAATGTCCCAGCCGCCCAAGAACAGCGTCGCCATCATTCCACTCGCTGTCAGCATGTTCGCATACTCAGCGATGAAGAACATTGAGAACTTCATCGAGCTGTACTCGGTGTGGTAGCCAGCGACCAACTCACTTTCGCTTTCCGGCATATCGAACGGAAGTCGATTGGTCTCCGCGAACGCCGAGATCAGAAAGACGATGAACGCGATCGTCAAATTGACGGCGTTCCAACCGCCCCCGGTGGCCTGCTGCTGAATGATGCCATCCATCGTCACATTCCCGACCAACAACAGCACGGGAATAATTGACAATCCCATTGAGATCTCGTAAGAGATCATCTGGGCGCTCGATCGCAATCCGCCGAGCAACGAGTACTTGTTGTTCGAACTCCAGCCCGCGAGCGTAATCCCGTACACGCCAAGCGACGCGATTGCGAGCGTGAAGATGTATCCAACAGGGAGCTGTGCAATCGACATTGACACCACACCCCACGGTGTTGGCAACGGCGACGCAAACGGAATCACGGCCCAACTCACCATCGCGGTGCAAAACGCCAGTGCAGGTGCGAGCGTGAACATCACACTGTTGCCTGCGGCGGGCGACAGCTCCTCCTTCATAAAGTTCTTCAAGCCATCTGCTGCCGGTTGCAACAGGCCACCTGGCCCGGTGCGATTCGGACCGCGGCGATCCTGAATCCACGCGCTCACTTTGCGCTCGGCCAAGGTCAACAGCGCGACGGTGACCAAGTACACGCCGAAGAACAACAACAGTTTTATCACCGACGCGACTAAGAACGCCAGCCGGTGATCGGTGATCGGAGTGAGCAACATGCGCCCCATCAGACGCTCGCCTCAACAGGGAGCGCAAGCGGAACACCCTGTAAACCAAGACTGCGATAGGTGAGCCCAGCGAATGCTGGAACCTCATTCGCCAGTGACGCAAAAACATCACTCGCCAGAACAGCAAACGACCCAGCGCCGGCCATCGTTGCCAATTCGCCAAGCACGCGGTAGCTCGGCCGCGCTTGTGCTGGCGGCGCTTTTGCCTGCAAGAACCGTTGAACGCGACCACGAAGATTTGTAAACGTTCCTTCTTCCTCCGCGACATTACAGATCGGGAGCGCAGCCAGCACAGCGTGCGCAATTGACGGATCGACGTGCGTACCGACGACCACGACCTTCACGCCAGCAGGCAACTGCGCGGAATTGATTGGAGCGTCCACCACGAGCACGAGGTCCCCTGGAACCAGCGATGACAGCGGCGATGATGACTCGTTGAATCCAAGCAGTTCTGCACCGGTCTGATTCGACGCACGTTCTGCACGCAGCGCAAGATCCTTGACACCAGCCAGCGGCGCCTCTGCACCGCGAGTGACCGTCATTACGCCTGCAGCACCGATGTGCGTGGTTAGGCGGCCGAGTAGGAACAGAGCTTCGTTCGAGAGCGACGGCGAGGCCAAGACAAGAACGCGACTCGCGTTAGCAACCGCAGCAACCGTCGCCGTTAACGCGTCAAACCAGGTAGCGTTCGATAGCTCGTCGTTCACGCGCATCGCCGGATACTCCAAACGATCGCGGCGATTCATCCAGCGATAGTTGAGCCGACCAACGTCGCACGCGAAGTGCTCATTCACCGCGTTGTTCGGCCGCGGACGAATTCGCACGACGACATTGTCACGAGTTTCAATCGTGACGTTGCAACCTTGCGAACAACCAGTGCAGATCGACGCCGCGCGATCGAGCTCCCACGCGCGCGCCTTATTCAAAAAGTCTTTCGATAGCAGCGCACCCACCGGGCATAGATCGACCACATTCGACGCCCAAGCGTGCGTGAGATCGCTGCCCTCGAACTTGCCGATGTACGCACGATCGCCGCGCTCACTCACATTGAGCACCGGATCTTGTGCAACAACATCCATAAAACGAACGCAGCGCGTACACAGAATGCACCGATTCGGGACGTACATCACGTCACCGCCAAAATCTTCCATCGGGTTGAAGCGTTTAGGCTCCATGTAGCGCGAATCTTTACGCCCTTCCGCGAACGTGTAATCCTGCAACTCACACTCGCCCGCTTGGTCGCAAATAGGGCAGTCGAGCGGATGATTAATGAGCAAAAACTCAAGCACACCTTTACGTGCCTCCAACGCCTTCGGAGAATGCACGTGTACAACTTGCCCCTCACCAACGGACGTTGCGCAGGCCGGTGCCAGCTTTGGAAACTTCTCAACTTCCACCAAACACATACGACAGACACCCGCCACGGGTAGCGACGGATGATAGCAATAGTGCGGCAC
>JANNWU010000005.1:0-1967 GCA_031408755.1 Gemmatimonadaceae bacterium
CATAAAAGCTCTCCAACGCGCGCGAATTGCTCACATGGCGCAGCCGGCTGAGCGCCTTCTCCTTAATCTGGCGCACGCGCTCTCGTGTGATGCCCAAACGAACACCGATCTCTTCAAGCGTAAGTGGCTCGCAGTCGTCCAAGCCAAAATACATACGCAGCACGCGGGCCTCACGATCTTTCAGCCGATGCAGCGCCACTTCCACCGTCTCCGTCATCGCTTTCTCAAACATCTGTTCTTCTGGCGACGCGTGATCGGTGTCGGCGAGATAGTCGCTCAGCCTGCTTTCCTCTCCGGGCGTCACCGGTGAATCAAGCGAGACATGACCCTGCGCAATGCCCATGGTCATCGACACTTCATCCAGCGTCAGCGACATATCCTTTGCGATCTCGTCGTGCGTCGCTTCCCTGCCCAACTCCTGCACCATCGCACTGGCGCGTCGTCCAATCCGGAAGAGCGCTCCAGCACGATTGAGCGGAACGCGCACGATGCGGCTCTGCTCCGCGAGCGCTTGCAAAATTGCCTGCCGAATCCACCACACAGCGTACGAGATGAACTTGATCTCTTTCGATTCATCAAACTTCTGCGCTGCGCGAATCAAGCCGAGGTTGCCCTCGTTGATCAGATCGGAGAGTGACACGCCTTGGTTCTGGTATTTTTTTGCGACGGAGACAACGAAGCGCAGGTTTGATCGGACCAAGGTGTCGAGCGCGTCACGCTCACCAGCGCGAATTGAGACGGCGAGTTCCGCTTCGCGTTCGCGATTGATCAGTGGGTAGATACTGATCTCGCGCAGATACTGATCCAACGATCCTTCATCAGCAGTAATCTTCGAGCGACGCGCAACCGTCATGCGACGAACTCCTTCCAGCCACGGGGAGACGCGTTGCGTTGCAGGAAGCTGTGCGCGCACGCGGTTCGTTCACTGTTGATCACCTACAACTACATGGGCAGATTTCGCTTTCGCTTCGTGCGTTCAGGAACGAGTCTTACGCCGAAATATGATAGTTCCCGTGTAAATCTCATGCGCTGTTCGCATCACACCACCGTCACAGTGTAAATAGCGTGCTTAGTGCACCCACTCGCCAATACGTTGCCAGCGCACACGCGAAAACCACGATCCACGCGCGACTGAATCTGGAATCACGCTGTAGTACACCAGCAGCGGACGGCCCAGTAGCAACGAATCGGAAACGAATCCCCAGTACCGACTGTCCGACGAATTGTCGCGGTTGTCGCCCAGCACAAAAAAATTGTGCGCCGGTACAACGACTGGCCCCCACGTATTGCGCGTGGGATGCGCGCCCGGCGACGCGTGCGCGGCGGGAATCAGCGCGCGACGCAGCCACTCAAACTCCATCGCCATTGGATCAGCGACGTGCGGCGAGCGACGCGTGAAAGACTCGCGCTGCGCGACACCATTCACCTGCAGGCGACCGCTCCGCATCGCGATCGTATCACCCGGCAACCCAACCAAGCGCTTCACGAATGGTTTCGCGTGATCCAGCGGCCACTTGAACACGATCACTTCACCACGCTGCGGTACGCGCGTTGGTGGAAGACGCTTGGTAGTCAGCGGGACTTCAGCACCGTATGCCAGCTTGTTCACAAACAAGATGTCGCCCACCAGCAACGTCCCTTCCATGCTGCTGCTCGGAATGCGAAAAATATCAAGCAGAAAGGTGCGCACCACCAAAATGATCAGCACCGTCACGCTAAATGACTTGGCCCACTCCCACGCCCACGCGAGCCCTCGACGATTCACTCTGCGCAGTGCGTCGCGACGCTCCGTATCGGAGATCGCGCGTTGCGGTGCCTGAGTCGAATCTGGTAGATCCATGACGACCGGCTGGCGAGAGCAAAACGGGAAACAATGGCGCTGGCTTGGTACGCGCATGAAGCGCATACACAGCCGACAACCACACGAAAAAAGCAAGCTGACGAAACCGCGCCCCGCAAGGCTTGGG
>JANNWU010000006.1:0-6732 GCA_031408755.1 Gemmatimonadaceae bacterium
GCAGAACGATCAGGGGGCGTGGATGGACACCATCATCACGCAGTCAGGTCACTCGCTGGTGCAGCGCGTACCGATCGTAACAATGCGATTAAGTGCGATCAAAGGCGTTCCGATCAAAATGGCGCAGTCTGCGGCCGAGAAGGCCGGTCGTTCACGATTTGTGTACACGCGCGAGTATCGCAGCACATACCGCGACACACTTGTGCGCAGCGAGACGCTGATGTCTGGCAAGTGGTTTGACAAAGCACCGGCAGCGGCCAAAGGCTTCTCTCGCGTCAGCATCGACGAAAACATCGCAGAAGATCTGATGATCAAAGTTGGTGACGAACTGACATGGGATGTGCAAGGCGTGCGCGTGCAGACGGTGATGTCGAGCACGCGCAAGGTAAACTTCGCACGCTTTGAGCCGAACTTCTTTGTGGTGTTCGAGAGTAAGGCCATTGAGGATGCGCCGAAGCAATTTGCGGTGATTGCGAACGTGAATGGCGACAGCGCGGTCGCGGCGCTGCAACGTGACGTGGTGCGACGCTATCCGAACGTGAGTTCGCTCGACATTTCGCTGATTACAAAGACAATCACCGGCATCCTGGAGAAAGTCAGCAGCGCGATTCGCTTCATGGCGGTGTTTGTACTGATCATGGGTGTACCGGTGCTAATCAGCGCCGTGGCAGCCACGCGGCGCGAGCGATTGCGTGAAGGTGTTCTGCTCAAAGTACTCGGTGCGACTCGTGCACAGATTGCACGCATCATGGTAAGCGAGTACACCGTGCTCGGACTCCTCGGCGCACTCGCTGGCATGTTGCTCGGTATTGGTGGCGCGTGGGGACTCGCGAGATTCACGTTCAAAGTTCCGTTCGTGATGGCGTGGACGCCTGCGCTCGCAATCGCTGGCTTGCTGTTGGGCATCACAATTTTGGTGGGTATTCTCACGGGGCGTGAAGTATTCCGTGAGACGCCGATGGCGGCCTTACGCGAGGGCTAGAGATGCGTTCAGACTGCGCTACGGCACAACCAAACGCACTGTGGTTGTCTGGCCGGACGTAATTGTGGCGCGCGAATCAACGATGCTTCCACCAAACGGAATCGCGATCACGCGAATCTCACCAACCGGCATGCCAGTGAAGCTCGCAGTTCCCGTGGCGTCAGTGTTTTTGTTGCCGATGAGCTGATTGAAATTGAACCCAGGCCCCTGCACGACGATACCAACATTCGGTGCAACAGGTCCGCCTTGCGCACCTTTCGTCACAATCACCGTAACGGTGCCGAGCGCGGAACGTTTCGCCGCCAATGCCGCTGGAAGTGCGGCACGCTGCACACTCATCGCGCTATAAATTGCGAGACCAGTGCGGAGCAAAGGTGGCGCAGTTTTGGTCTCCAAGACGAGGTCGACGCGTGTGTAATTCTGCGCCAATCCAATAACGTCGTCAGGAGTCTGCACCGCTTTCAGATTCGCAATGATGCTGTCTTTTCCGAGATCGGAACTGCCGAGCACAGTGTTGACGCCTGTGTAACTGGTGCCCCATGCGTAGGCGATGCCTGACACAGTATCAATAATGAACGACTGATAGAAATAGCCACGCGGCGGCTTGGGCAAATTGCTAAAGTCCACACGCATTGCCGGCTTCCCAGTCTTCGACACGTCCCAGAACAGCAAACTTCCCGTTCCGCCGTTCACATAGCGTGTTTGTCTTGCTGGGCTGAGGAATTCGCCAAAGTTTCCGCGCAGTGTATCTGGCGCAATCGCATCGTCATCGCGCGTAACGGTTCCTTTTTGATCGCGGAAGCGAACGAAGAGCGGACGTGGCGTAGAGTCGTTGTACGTGGTGCGTGCAGAGTCGCTCTGAATGGTGAGCACCAACCATGCACCGCGCTGTTGCGCAGAGTCGCTGGCGGTAAGGCTGACAGCAAAGCGAAGCTTGCGGCCAAAGAACTCACCACGCCAGAAGTCGCGCACACCGGCGGAACGGTTCGTATCGACAGGCAGCGTCAGTGCGCCGTTTGCATCAAGCACTGTGTCGGTGCGGATAATCCACTGTCGGTGCGACACTGGCGTGGCGCTGGAATCGAGTCCGTTCACCAAGTAGAACTGATACCGCGCGCGCCCGTCGAGCGGCTTCATCAGCGCAACTTCGCCGACAATTGAATCGACGACCGCCGCGTTGTTCACGGTGCGGCCGTAGGTGTTCGCGCGCATGGTTGGATAGCGCGGCGCTGCAACGGCAGTAAATGTTGTTTCGTACGCGGCACCGCCAACTGGTGCAACTGTACCTTTGTCGCCACAAGCGCTGAGAAGCGCGACAGCCGTAATTCCGCTGAATGTCAGTCGCATGTTCATTTGCGCGTAGTAGGAGATTTTTTGACGCCGAGCCGATAGGTGAGCCCAACGACAAGTCGTGGCCCGCCAAAGCTCTTCACGCCGTCGGGCGGCGCTACAAATGGTGTGGTGAAGACTGGGTCAGCCAACGCTGGATCACTGGGACGCAATTTGTCGCGATCAAAGCCTGTGAACTGCGTGAAACCGAGGCTTGCCATGAAGCCGAACTTGGCTGTGATGTCACCAGCACCAACAAATCCCGCACCAAATGTTGGCGCGACGATTGTTCCGGCACCTTCGCCACCCGCTGGCGACGGCATCATCGCGTACATACCAACGTTGAGACCAAAGCCAGCACGATACTTCTCCGCTTCATCCAGCGGCCAGAGCACGTCTGCAGTCACGCGACCGGCGATCATGGTTGCGTTGCCACCAACAGCAAAGAACTGCAGCGAGTCGCCATCAGGACGGCGCTCATATGGAAAGAATTCGCCGTTGACCGACGTGCGCCCTGCGTCGACGACCCCGCCAATGAACAACCATTCTTTCATGAACTGCGTGCGAAAACCGGCCGACAGAATTGGCATCGAACCTTTCGTCGCGTTGGCTTCGTTGAGGCCAATCGTCCCTCCACCGATCAAAAATTCTGTGCGAGTCTTGGGCGTCGCTCCAGTTGCGCGCGAACCACTAGCTGGCACAGGATCGGGGCGCCGGACCTGCGCGGTGAGCGAGAGCGGAAGCGCACTAAGCATCAGCGCTACAACGGCGCGACGGTGCGTACGACCACTCTGAGTCAGTGAGATCATGCGGTAATTGTGTGGGGACAGTGCACGAGACAACCAAGCGAACAGCCCCGCGCGAACGAGGGGCCCTCGGGGTGGGGACGATAGAGGATAATCCTCGTCACGATCCGCGAAAGCCACCGACTGCGTGAAACGTGCCCTATTTGAAGCGAATTCCGTTCGGCGCAACGTACCCTTTACCGGGCTGAACGGGTGCTACCACCGCTGCTGCGGGTTTCGCGATGCGCGGTTTTGGAGCGCCGCTGGCAGGTGTCGCAGCGCGTTCGCCGGTCTTCATTGTGAGTGCGATGCGCCCGCGCGCCAGATCAACCGATTGCACCGTCACGGTGACCTTCAGGCCAACCTGCACCACGTCGTTTGGATCCTTCACGAAGCGGTCTGACAGTTGGCTCACATGTACAAGCCCATCTTGATGCACGCCGATGTCAACGAAGGCGCCGAACGCGACAATGTTCGTAACCACGCCTTCGAGCACCATGCCCGTCGTGAGATGCTTGGGCTCTGTCACATCATCGCGGAAAGCTGGTGGCACAAAGCTTTCGCGCGGATCGCGGCCTGGCTTTCGCAATTCCGCAACAATGTCCTTTAGCGTTGGCAACCCAACATCGTCGGAGACGTATGGCGTGAGTTCGAGCGAAGCCAAGATCGCTTCATTGCCGATCAGCTCTTGCAGCGACACGCCACGGTCTTTAGCCATCCGACCGACAAGTGCGTATCGCTCCGGATGCACCGCGCTCGCGTCGAGCGGATTGTCACTGCCGCGCACGCGAAGAAATCCGCCCGCCTGCTCAAAGGCCTTTGCGCCAAGTCGCGGCACGTCTTGCAAATCTTTGCGTGCGGTAAATCCACCTTTCGCATCGCGCGCGGCAACAATCGATTGCGCCAGCGCCGGACCAACACCAGAAACATACGCCAGCAATTGCGCCGAGGCTGTATTCACTTCCACGCCGACGCGGTTCACGCAACTCTCGACAATGTCGTCCAAGCGCTGACGCAGTTTTGGCTGGTTCACATCGTGCTGGTACTGACCAACGCCGATCGACTTCGGATCGATCTTCACTAACTCGGCCAGCGGATCCTGCAGGCGACGAGCAATCGACACCGCGCCACGAATCGACACGTCAAGGTCTGGGAATTCTTCGCGCGCAACATCGCTGGCGGAGTACACCGATGCGCCAGCTTCGCTGACCACAACCACCGTTGGCGCAGGCGGCTGCAACTCACGCAGTGTTGCGCGCACAAGCGTTTCTGTTTCGCGAGACGCGGTGCCGTTGCCGATCGCAATCAATTCCGGATTGAAACGCGACACGACGGCGCGAATGGTTGCGGCAAATCGATCTTCCTGATGCAGATACAGCGTATCGGTGTGCTGCAGCGCACCTGTCTTACTCACCAATGCGATCTTCACGCCACTACGAAATCCGGGATCGAGGCCCAACACACTCTTTTCGCCGGCCGGTGCTGAGAGAAGCAACTGCTCAAGATTGCGACCGAAGATCACAATCGCTTCTTCGTCAGCACGCGTCTTCAATTCCAGGCGCAACTCGACTTCGATGCCCGGCGACAACAGGCGATTGTACGCATCGTCAGCAACCAGTCCAAGGAGCGTTTCGGCTTTGCGAGTACCAATCACATCACGCCGTAATCTCGGCGCGATATCTGCAATTGGTGCATCAACGCTCCACACCAATTCCCCCTCCGTCTCACCACGTCGGATGGCGAGTACCCGGTGTGATGGAATGGTGCCAAGCGATTCGCGGAAGTCGAAATAGTCAGAGAATTTCGAGACTTCTTCGGTGCGACTCAGCGAGCGCACACTCTTCACCGCGCCCTTTGTGCGCGTGACTTCACGAATCCAGCCGCGCACGCCTGCGTCTTCCGCCACCTGCTCAGCCAGAATATCACGCGCACCGAGAAGCGCCGCATCCACGTCGAGAACTTCTTTTTGCGCGTCGACAAACTCAACCGCAATGTCGCGCGCGGTGCTGTCTGTAAGCGCGCCGGACCAAAGCTGTTCCGCCAGCGGCCCGAGCCCACGCTCACGCGCGATGATGGCCCTCGTCCGTCGCTTTGGCTTGAATGGAAGGTACAAATCCTCCAGCGCTTGCTTGGTGACTGCGCCGACAATGGCCGCCTTCAGCGCGTCGTCCAGCTTTCCCTGATCTGCGATGCTTTTCAGCACAGCCGCCCGGCGATCTTCAAGCTCCGTCAAGTATTCGGCACGATCACGCACATCGCGCAATTGCACTTCGTCTAGCCCACCCGTGATTTCCTTTCGATAGCGCGCGATAAAGGGAAGCGTGTTCCCTTCCGCGAAGAGTGCAAGGGTGCGCTCAACCGATGCAACTGGGAGCGCGAGTTCGCGTGCGACGGTGGAAATCATAGACGGAGCCATCAGGAAGCCGAGTGGTGTGCGCAGCAATCACGAAGCGGCAAAGTGGTGCCACTCATGTCGTGGAGCAACGGGTTGACAGGCGCAGGTCGACCGCGTTCCGAGTGGCGGGATCTGCTTGACTGACTTTCGGCGGTGGAGTTCGCACAGTTAGATCCGCGCGTCGAGGTCCATGCTTCTCGAATGTACGCCGGAGAACGTGCGCCGGAGAAACTGCGACGACGACGCTGCGCCGACGAACCTGCGACGACGAACCTGCGACGACGAACTGAAACTTCACTCAGTGCGCGGAATCTGCCGCAAATCCCGCGCGATTCCGTCCGGTCCGCCAGATCAACAACAGCGGTAGCGCCAAAATCATCACGCTCGCACCAATGATGTAAATCCGCGAGAAAGAGATCACACTTGCTTGCGCCAATACCTGCCGCTCCATCACACGATATGCCTGCGCCGCAGCGGTCGTGGCATCGGCACCTCGCGCGATGAACACGCGAGAAATCGCGGCGACTCGGCGCACGACTTCAGGATCTCCCGCGGTCATGTGCGTGACGAGCGAGCCGCGCGCTTCCGTCGTAAAGCGTGACAGCAGCGTTGCCATGATTGCGATACCAAGTGATCCACCAAGCTGACGCGTGAGATTGAACAGCGCGGCGCCCTGCGGTACGTCCTGCGCATCCAGATCAGCCATACTTGCATTGGTGAGCGGCACGAAGATCAGACCCATTCCGATGCCGCGCAACAGCAGCGGCCAGAACACATCGTCGGCACCGGCATCTAACGACAATCGTGATAGCCACCACATACACGTACCGAACATTGCAACGCCGAGTACGACGGTGTAGCGCGCATCGAGCTTGTTGGCGTTTCGACCGATGATCGCCATGGTAAACGCACTCGCGAGCGCGCCAGGAAAGATGACTTTCCCCGTCTGCCACGCCGTAAAGCCATGCAACTGTTGAAGAAAGATTGGCAGCACAAATATTGAACCGTACATCGCGAAGCCAAGCGCGCCGGCAAATGTTACGCCAGCAGCGAGCTGTCGACTTTTGAGGACGCGCAGATTGACGATCGGTTGCTCGAAGGTGAGCTCGCGCCAGATGAAGCCGACAAACGAGACCAGGCTGGTGACGGCCAGCGCGAGCACGAACTTGCTCTCAAACCAATCAAGTCGTTCGCCACGCTCGAGCATCCATTGTAATGAACCGACGCTCACCGCGAGCAGC
>JANNWU010000007.1:0-1503 GCA_031408755.1 Gemmatimonadaceae bacterium
CGCGAATGCAGGGTCGGCAGCCAGCAGTTGAGGCGATGATGGCGATGGAACTCGCGCGAGTCGTTCCAGCACTGCGATTGCTTGGTCATGCAGGCCGAGCCGCGCGTAGACTCGCGCCGTATCAAGGAGAATGAAACCTCCGCGAAAGGCATCGCGCTTGAGTGGGTCACGAGCCATCAAACTGTCCAATGCTTGACGTGCGCCGAGGCTATCGTTGAGTTCCAGATTGGCAACGGACAAATAGAGGAATTCAGTCGTTTCGCTAGGCCGTAACGCACTACGTGCTCGAATTGTTGTGCGTAACGAATCAAAATAGCTTCGAGCAAGCGCCGGGCGTGATTTCAGCGACGCGATGGCACCTTTCGCGTGATAGTAGCCGACGGAATCAATACCAGGCATTCGCAGTGACAACTTATTGAGTGCGTAGACCATTGTATCCGGTACAACATTCGTCCACACAGCGCGGAAAATTGGCTCACCGATTAGGTATGGCACGACGCGGTCGCCAATTCCACCAAGTTCTTCAAATGCCTGCTCCGCTTCACGAAATCGGCCAGCGTAGAACAAAATTGAGGCTTTGCCCACCTGTGCTGGCAGAAACTCCGGCGAGAGGTCGAGCACACTTTCGAGTGTTGTTAGCGCTTCATCCGGCCGGCGCTCGATGAATGCGACTGTGCTGACCTCAAACAAGAGCATGGCTGAGCGAGGGTCGAGCGCAGATGCCGCACGAAAACTCTTCACCGCATTCGTCATATCGCCTTGCTGACGCTGCACAAATCCGATGACCCACAGCAACGGAGCGTTGTTTGGTTGCCGAGCTCGCGCCGCGGTGTACTCCTGCATCGCCGTGGCGAGATTCCGCTGGCCGAAGTGCGCCAGATACCCACGCGCAACGCCCACCTCAACATCCCTCGGCGCTAACAAATTGGCGCGCTCGACCGCCGCCTGCAATCGCTTCAGCCGCGCAGGAGTACGGTCGTACAACGAGAAATAGGTGGCGTTTGCTTGCGCGAGCCTGGCGTACGCGAGCGCGAAGTTACTGTCGATTGCGACTGCACGTTCATACATGTCGATCGCAAGTGCCTGCTGATCGCGCACGAGGAATTGCGCAAGATGCAGATTGCCCTGCAAAAAGTACCGGTACGCATCAAGGCTACTGGTTTGGTTGCGCTGCAATAGTGTGCGCGATTCTGGCGACATCGTCACGTGCAGCGCCTCCGCGACACTTCGTGCGATGCGCGATTGCACCTCGAACATCTTTCCGGGCTGCAGTTCCGCATCGTATCGATCGTTCCAGATCGCACTGCCATCTGACACGCGAATTACACGCGGCGTGACGCGAATCAGGCTTGCCCCCGCCTGCGGATGATCGATGCGGATTGACCCTACGACCAAGAAATCCGCGTTCAGGTCTCGCGCGATGTCAACAAGTTTCTGCTTCCGCAGATCGAACTGCATTGCACTGGAACGCGAGATGACACTGATACCACCAACATCGGCGAT
>JANNWU010000008.1:0-9102 GCA_031408755.1 Gemmatimonadaceae bacterium
CGCGTTGTTGTCCGCATTGCCGCAGGAACCGGCGGTTCTGGCGCTACGTCGTTTCGCCGAGAGAAGTTTGTGCCGCAAGGCGGTCCTGATGGCGGCGACGGCGGAATGGGTGGGCATGTGTATCTGCGCGCTGATGCCAACCTGACCACGCTGCTCGACTACACCTACCGCGATCGGTGGGAAGCAGAACGCGGGCAGCATGGCGAGGGCAACAACAAGACGGGGCGCAGTGGAAGCGACATCATCATGCCGGTGCCGCCTGGCACCATTGTGCTTGACGCAGAAACGAATGAGCCCATTGGCGAAGTGTTGGAGCACGGCCAACAGATCATGATTGCCAAGGCAGGACGAGGCGGTAAGGGCAACGCATTCTTCGCCACCGCAACGCATCAGTCTCCGCGCGAATGGCAGCCGGGTGAAGAGGGTGATGAGCGACAGGTAATTCTTGAGCTCAAACTCATCGCTGACGTTGGATTGGTTGGTGCGCCGAACGCTGGCAAGTCCACACTGCTCTCTGTGATTTCAGCCGCTCGTCCCAAGATTGCCGCGTATCCGTTCACAACGCTCTCGCCAAATCTTGGTGTCGTACCGCTCAGCGATCATCGCAGCTTTGTTGTCGCTGACATTCCCGGAATCATCGAGGGTGCGTCGACGGGTAAAGGTCTCGGTTTGCAGTTCCTGCGCCACATTGAACGCACGCGAATTCTTGCTTTCATCATTCCAATCGATTCAATGGATTGGCAACTGGAGTACGATCAGTTGCGCGCAGAAATCACTGCGCATTCTCTAGAGTTGGCTGCCACGCCTCACTTTGTCGCGTTTTCCAAACTCGACCTCATGGGCGAAGACGATTACGTTCCCGAAATTGAAGCGCCGCTGTCGTTCGCCTCGATCACGTTCAGCGCGGCGAACCGCACACATCTCGATCGCTTCCTCGACACCTGTTGGCGCAAACTGCTCTCCATGCGGCAGGAGAATGACGCAGCGACGCGTGCGGAGTCGCAGGTACTTCCGTGACCAGCACGCATGGCCGCTGATCGTACTCGTCAAGCAACGCTCGACGCGCTGACGCTGCTAGCACTGCCGCGAGTTGGAATCCGTGGTTGGCATCGCCGCGTCGCAGAGCACCAGTCCGCGACCCTTGCCATTGCGACTGTCAAAGAGTCCGCAGAGTTAGATGCAGCGCGTGCTTTCGCCAGCGCGTCGCTGCACACCTCTGAGCAACTCGGTGCGCAGTGCATCGTGTTTGGCACGCGTGAGTATCCAGCGCTGCTGCACGATCTCTCCGTTGCAGATTCGCACGATTTGACGCCCGCGCCGCCGGTCCTATTTGCGAAAGGCAATTGTGAACTGCTGGCTCGGCCAGCGATTGCAATGGTTGGCACTCGACACGCCACCGTCACCGGACTTCGTGTCGCTGAGCGCATTGCGCGCGAATGCGCCGAGGCCGGAGCCGTTGTCGTGAGCGGGCTCGCACGCGGTATTGATGCTGCGGCGCACACCGGTGCGTTGGGTGCGACGGGTGCAACGATTGCCGTTATCGGCACTGGCATCGACGTGGTGTATCCCGCTGAACATCGCGGATTGCAGGCTCGTATTGCGCGTGAAGGATTGCTGCTCAGCGAACTGCCACCATCGCAGCGGGCCACTCGCGGTTCGTTTCCTGAACGGAATCGACTCATCGCCGCCTTGTCGAAAGTCACCGTGGTCATTGAGGCCGGGCATCGCAGCGGTGCATTGCTCACGGCGAAAGCAGCCGAGTCGCTAAATCGGACGTCCGCTGCAGTGCCGGGCACTTTTGACGCCGCCGCATGCCTGGGATCAAACGCTCTACTCCGCGATGGAGCCCAAGTCATTTCGTGCGTTGATGACGCGCTCACATTGCTCGGCATTGGACGCGTCGACGATCGCCGCGCGGTGACACCGGTCGGAATGACTGACGCGGAGCGCGCCGTGTGGGATGTGATTGGCAATGCGCCACTGGAATTAGATCTGGTGATGGAGCGATCGGGCTGGGCGGCCGACGCGTGTTTGGCTGCTGTCACGACGCTGGAACTGCGCGGACTTGTGCGCGCGACGTATGCGGGCGCACTGCATCGCGCATGAGTGACGCGGCGCTTGCGCGTGCGCGTCACGTTTACGTACACGTTCCATTTTGCGCACGCCGCTGCAGCTATTGCGATTTCTCGATTGCGGTCCGTCGTGATGTTCCAGTAGCTGAATTCCTCGACGCGCTTGCTGCGGAACTTCGAGCGCGCACAAATGCGTCACTTATTCGTCAAGAAATTGACACGCTCTACTTTGGTGGCGGCACGCCGTCGCATCTGGGTGCGGATGGTGTCGCGAAATTGATGCGGCTCATGAGCGAGTGGTTCACTCTTGCTCCGGGCGCCGAAGTTACGTTGGAAGCAAACCCGGATGATGTAACTCGAGAGTCAACACACGCCTGGCACGCGGCCGGTATCACCCGCGTGTCGCTTGGCGCACAGAGTTTTGAGCCACACATTCTGGAGTGGATGCATCGCACGCACAGTGCATCGCAGATCGAGCTCGCCGTTGAGTTGCTTCGCGAAGCGCCATTTACGAGTTGGAGCTTTGACCTAATCTTTGCGCTACCGTCATCGCTGTCACGAGACTGGGCTCGCGATTTGTCACGCGCGCTGGAGATGCGTCCACCGCATCTGTCGCTCTACGGACTCACAGTGGAACCGGGAACTGCACTCGATCGATGGTCGCAGCGCGGCGACGTAGAAGCCACCGACGAGTCGTCGTATGAGCTGGAATTTCTGAGTGCTGATGCCGGCGCGCGTGCCGCAGGATTCGATCATTACGAAGTGTCAAATTTTGCACAACCCGGGCATCATGCGCGTCACAATCGGTCGTACTGGTCGGGCGCGCCATACCTGGGCTTCGGTCCGTCGGCACACGGATTCGATGGAAACACGCGTCGTTGGAATCGCGCCGCATACGCTGCGTGGCGTGATGCGGCAACCACCGGCGCTGATCCGATCGCTGGCTCGGAGTTGATCGGCACAGACGAAACGTCGATCGAATCGGTGTACCTCGGCTTACGCACAACACAGGGATTTCTGCTTTCGACTCCGGCCCAAGTCGAGACTGTGCGCCCATGGCTGGAGGCGGGATGGGGCGAATTGCGCGAGAACCGGCTCACACTTTCGCCGCTTGGTTGGCTCCGTTTAGACGGACTCGCGGCCACGCTCACTCGCGCGCGCGAGCTCAAGTAGCTAGCTACCACTCATGCCTGCGCAGCCCGAACTCACCGATCGCGAACGACTCGTCCTCGACGCTGTCATTCAGAGCTTCGTCGAAACGGCGGAACCCGCCGCTTCACGCACACTCTCCCGTCGCTTTGGATTAGGGGTTTCGCCGGCCACAATTCGCAACACGATGAGTGATCTGGAGGAGAAGGGCTATCTCTTTCACCCGCACACATCTGCCGGTCGCGTGCCCACCGATCTGGCGTATCGCGTGTACGCCGATGCGTTGCTGCGCGCGAATCTGCCTGAGATTGAAACGCCAGACCAAGCCGTACTCAGTGAAGAGCTAAGCGGCACGAGCAATGCGATCGACTCAATTCTCCGTCGAGCGGCGCAGTCACTCGGCGTGCTCACGCAGGAGCTTGGCGTCGCGCTGGGTCCGCAGCTTGATGCCGCACGATTGCAGCGCGTCGAGCTTGTAAAATTGGCCAGCGACAGATTGTTGATGGTCTTGGCGCTCGAGCGTGGCGTTGCGCGTTCTATTTACATCGAGCTGCCCATTCAGATTGCTGACGACGCGATTGGTTCGGTCGCAATGGTGTTGAATGAGCGATTGGGTGGTTTGTCACTGCGTGAAATTCGATCCACGCTGGCCGTTCGGCTTCGCGATGCGCAAACCGGCGCGAACGCGTCTGAGTTGCTCAATATTTTTGTCGAAGAAGGCGAACAGTATTTTGCGAATGCCGCAAAGTCTGATGACGCGGCAGTGGTGCTCGGACAACCGTCGCTGCTCGCCGAACATCCAGAGTTCGCAACCGGCGATAGCATGCGCCAATTACTGGCCTTCACCGAGACGCCTGCGCACATTGCCGACGTGCTTCGCCGTCGCTCGCCGCAGCCTGGCATCACTATCACCATTGGCAACGAGCATGGCGACCCGCGACTTGATCGGTTCACCATCGTCACCGCCGAGTATCACTTCGGTTCGCTGAGCGGGGTAATCGGTGTCATTGGGCCAACGCGGATGCCGTACAAGAAGGTGATCTCGCTGGTTGGTCACGCCTCGCGGCTGGTGTCTGACCTGCTGTAGCGCCGCGGCGTTCGCAGGGCAGCACCGCGTATCCCCCGTCCTTCCGGGTAGCGGCGGTCGCCCAGTGTGGCGATCTTTGGACCGTTACGCCCGGCCTCGACGAGCCGGGCGTTCGTGCGCCACACGCTCCCTCGCTGTGGCGCTGATCTTTACTCGTGATGTGACCGATGGCTGAATACTACGCGACTCTGGGTGTCGAGAAGACTGCGACCGAAGACGAGCTGAAGAAGGCATACCGCAGGCTGGCCATGCAGTATCACCCCGACAAGAACAACGGGGCGAAAGAGGCCGAAGAAAAATTCAAAGACATCACCGAAGCGTATGACGTGCTGCGTGATCCGCAGAAGCGTGCGACGTACGATCGTTTCGGTGAAGCCGGATTGCGCGGCGGTGGCGGTGGCGGTGGCTATCAGCACGTCGATCTGAGCGAAGCGCTGAACATTTTTATGCGCGACTTCGGCTTTGGCGCCGGCGGCGGCGATATGTTTGGCGCGCGTGGTGGTTCAGGCGGCGCTCGACCGGGTGGCGACATCAAAGTTGGTGTGCCGCTCACGTTGGCCGAAGTTGCTACTGGAATTGACAAGTCGCTGACAATCAAAGTGCTCGACACGTGCGAAACGTGTACCGGATCCGGTGCGGAAACCGGATCGGCAGCACAGCGCTGTGCGACCTGCGGTGGTACCGGCGAAGTGCGTCGCGCACAGCGCAGTTTCTTCGGTCAGTTTGTAAGCGTGGCAGCGTGCCCAACATGCGCCGGTGAAGGAACGGTCGTCGCGTCGCCGTGCCGTAAGTGTAAGGGCGACGGTCGTGTGCGTCAGGATCGCGTTATCAACGTGCGGATACCTGGCGGCGTCGCGACGGGTCAGTATATGACGCTACGTGGTGTTGGCAATGTTGGGTCACGCGGTGGACCAAAGGGCGACGTGTTGGTTGTCTTTGAGGTTGAAGACGATCCACGATTTGAGCGCGATGAAGAAGATCTGTACACAGAAGTATTGGTGACCTATCCGCAGTTGGTTATGGGCACTGATATTCAGGTGCCTGGTGTAACTGGCAACGCGTTTAGTGTAAAAATTCCCGCCGGCACGCAGAGCGGCCATCTGTTTCATTTGCGCGGGAAGGGATTACCGCGCGTGAACTCCAGCGGCTCGGGCGATTTCCATGTGCGCGTGCAAGTCTGGACACCAACTTCAGTTGGCGACGAAGAGACAAAACTCCTGAAGCGATTGGCCGAGCTGCATGGCAATGCGCCAACGGAGCGCAATAAGAGCTTCTGGTCACGAATGAAAGAAGCGCTGGGCGCATGAGTGATGCCGCGTGGCAGACACTTCGCGTGACGCCGTCGCATGACGGCGTGCGCGATGCCGTCGCTGCGGCATTGTTCACTGGCGGCGCTGAGGGATTGATGGAGGATGGCCTCAGCTTCGTCACACATGTGCCGGGCGATCACGATCTGATTTATTTACGTGCCGAGATTGTACGCGCTGATCCCGCCGCGCAACTGTTCATCACGACCTTGGATGCGGCAGCGTTGTCACCGCCATTACACGGAACGGTGCAGGCGCACGATTTGGGTCGATTTGTAATCACACCGCCGTGGCTCGCTGATCAGTATGACGAGTCGCGCACAATCATCGTCGAGCCAGGCATGGCATTTGGCACCGGTGAGCATGCAACCACACGCGGTGTGCTGCGCTTGCTGCCAAACGTGTTGCGGGACGGTGACTTCGTTGCCGATTTGGGTGCTGGAAGTGCGGTGCTCGCAATCGCCGCCGCGAAAGGCGGTGCTGCGCGCGTGATCGCGATTGAGTTGGATGAAGACGCGATGTCGAACGCGGAAGAGAATGTTGCGCGCAATGGTGTTGCTGACCGCGTGCATCTGCTCTGCGGCGATGCATCGGTGCTGCTGCCGTTTTTCGCGCCAGTGCGACTCGTGCTCGCGAACATCATCTCCAGCGTCCATGTCGAGATGCTGCCAGTGGTCGCGCAGTGCATTCCGGCTGACGGCGTTGTAATTATCAGCGGCATTCTCCAAACCGAACGTACAGAAATGTTGCAGCATCTCAGCGCAACGGGTTGGCGGATGGTGGCCGACGATAGCGAGGGGGAATGGTGGAGCGCGACAATCGTCCGGGCGTAGCACACTTCTTTTCCGGCGAGCCGCTGCTGGTGCCCGGTGCATTGGTGCTGGGCGAAGACGCGGCACATCATGCGCGCGTGCGCCGCATCGCGATTGGTGCGCCGGTCACTGTACGCGACGGAAACGGCACCATCGCAAGCGGAACGCTGATCCGCATGGCGAAACAGCACCTCGACCTTGAGATCGAGGCGCCGCAGTGCCCGCCGCCGTTGCCACCAGTGCATTTGCTGGTGCCGGTCGCCGACAAGGAACGGATGCTTTTGCTCGCCGAGAAGGCCACGGAACTTGGCGTGACGACGTGGCGTCCAGTGCTCTGGCGTCGCTCGCGCAGCGTTGCGGGGCGCGGCGAAGGCACGATGTTCGCCCAAAAGGTTGAAGCGCGCATGATTGGCGCGCTGCTCCAAAGTGAGGGCGCATGGCTGCCGCAGCGGTTCATGGAATCGAACGCGGAACGTGCACTCGCGGCCCTGCCCGCCGACGGAACGCGCTTGCTACTCGATCCTGAGGGCGCGCCGATTGTTTCGGTGCCAATGATCGGACCAGTTTCGATCGCGGTCGGACCAGAAGGCGGTTTCGAGGAGGATGAGGTCGAACGCCTTGTCGGTGCCGGATTTCAGCGTGTCGCGATCGCCGGGGGCATTCTCCGTATGGAAACAGCAGCGATTGTCGCACTTGGCATTGTCCGGGCGCAGCTCGCCTCTCTCCCACGCTGATCGAGGAGCATATGACGAGCTGTCTGTTTTGCCGAATCGTAGCCAGAGAAATCCCTGCCCAGATTGTTGCCGAGACGGACCACTGCTTGGCGTTCCACGACGTCAGTCCCCAGGCGCCGGTCCACGTGCTGGTCATTCCGAAGCGGCATGTGGATTCTCTGGCGAGTGTGACCGACCCAATCGTCACCGGACTCATCGCCGCCATGGCGACTGACGTCGCCAAATCGCTCGGCGTCGCAAAGTCTGGCTATCGCTTGGTGATCAATGTCGGCTCCGACGGTGGGCAGACCGTCAATCATTTGCACGCGCATCTGCTCGCCGGCCGGGTGCTAGACTGGCCGCCGGGATAGCATTCCGCGCGCCGGCGGGATCTGGGTGAGAAGGCCGAAGTTGTTGACGGAACGCACCTTAGACGGCTAGCTTCTGAGGCTCACCATCACAGGTCTCTATCCGGCGCAACCAACGCCACGAAGGGGGGAAGAAGCTTTTGGCAGAAGTCGTCATCCATGAAGACGAGAACTTCGAGCGCGCGCTCAAGCGGTTTAAGAAGAAGTGCGAGAAGGCCGGGATCCTGTCGGATCTCCGCAAACATCGTCACTACGAGAAGCCGTCGGAAAAGCGTAAGCGCAAGATGAACGCGGCCACGCGTAAAAATCGTCGCACCCGGTCGTTCTAAGTTTTGCCGACTGAAACGCACACCCGACTAAACGGCGAGTTAATCGTCGCGAGGAAGGCGCAGGACAAACCGCAGCTTCTGCTTCTCAGCATGGTATTAGCCGAGGTGAAGGAGCGCGTTCGCGTGATCGAAAACGAAGAGAAACGCGAAGCGTTGGATGCGGATGTAATTGAGGTCCTGCGTAAGGGCATCAAGAGGCGACGAGATTCGGTGGAGCAGTATTCCGCCGCGAATCGTGAAGAGTTAGCGCAAAAAGAGCGCGATGAAATCGTTGCTCTGGAACGCTATCTCCCCGCTGCAGTTGATCCTGCAGTGATCAGAAGTGCCGTCATCGACGTGATTGCCAGTGGCGTTACGGTGATGGGCCAAGTCATGGGTCAGGTACTTCCGCGCTTCAAGGGCCAAGTCGAGGGAAGCGTTGTGAACGCGATTGTACGCGAGGAACTGGCGAAGCTCGTCTAGCAGGCTGCCATTTTTCTCCCGCAGGTTGCGCCGGCCCAATTGCTCTTGTGAGAGCGGTTGGGCCGGTTTGTATCTGCTCATGCTGCGCACTGGTTGGCGCGGTGCCGCGTACGTCTCACATCGGCGCGTCACATCGATTCGCTCGTCACACCGGTTCGCCGTGCGATGTGCACGCGTCACGCCGGTGCATTGAATCGTTCAATCCAACATCTTTCTGTTGTGAATACTCACGCGCTTTCCGTCCTCGAGTTTCCGCGCGTTCTAGACGTCGTGGCAGATCGTGCGTCGTCGTCGCTTGGCGCGGCGGCGGTGCGGACTCTCGCGCCGCGCACTGATCGTGCGTGGTTAGCCGACGAACTGGCACGAGTGCAGGCGATGCGTGCGGTGTTGAGCAGCGAAGGCGGCTGGTCACCGGAGCCAATTCCTGATGTGCGTCAAGCGCTATCGCGTCTGCGGCTTGAGGGCGCCTCGCTTGACGGGATTCAACTGAGCGCCATCGCTACGCTGCTGCGTTCAAGCCGACGCACGCAATCGGCGCTGCGCGATCCTCGGCGCCCGGCAATGGCTACCGCATACTTGCTGCCATTTGCTGGACGTCTGATCGCGGCGCAGCGTGATGAAGATGCGATTGATCGCGCCATTGATGGTGACGGAACTGTGCGCGATGATGCGTCGCCAACACTTCGTCGCGTTCGGCGCGAGTCGATGGGTGCGCAGGGTGAGTTGGTGCGTTTGCTCGAACGATTCATGGCCGCGCTCGAACCCAATCATCAGGTGACGGATATGTCGGTCACGGTGCGCAA
>JANNWU010000009.1:0-1814 GCA_031408755.1 Gemmatimonadaceae bacterium
GTCACCGTTACACCGAAGAGGAGGCCGCTCGTAAGACCGGCTGCAACTCCGTACTCTACGCCGAATTGTAGTGAGAAGACAACAGCCATCGGGATGCTGAACGCGACCGACGAATAGACGAACGTCTTCAAGTCTCGGGACATTGGCATTTAGGTAAAAATGGTTGACAAGAGGTCGACACTCTAACGTGGGCATTCAGTGATTGGATGGGCACTGCATGGCGACCGCTGACCGAAACAGTGGGACTCACGTCAACGCAAATTACCGCGGTCTGCCCGCGAGATGGCGTGAACCCGTGCTCTGGTCAAGCGGGACTGATCGATCTCACAGGTATGGCAGCGGCGGAACGGCCATCGTCGCCACCAACGACTCGGCCACTGTCAACTCTCCGTACACCGGCGTCGTGGTTGCGAATGTGCTAGCGAATGACGTGCTCGCCGACGGTCCTGCGACAACCGGCAACGTCACGCTCACGCAACTCACCAGCACCAACGCCGCAATCACGCTGAACACGGCTAATGGCGCCGTCAGTGTTGCTTCGGGCGTCCGAGTTGGTGTCGAGACTCTTACGTATCGCATCTGCGAAACCGCGCGTCTGTCTAACTGCGCACCGGCCAGCGTGACCGTGACGATGGCAGGCAATCGTGTTGATGCGAATGACGATACTGGCGCCAGCAAGACCGGTGGCGGCACGGCACTCGCGAACGTCCTCGCAAACGATACCTTCGTTGGCGGCGCTGCGGCGCTCACAAACGTCACTATCAGAAAGAATTCCGCAGATGCCGTGTTGTCGCTGCAACCGAGTGGAGCAATGATCGTTTCTGCCGGTGCATCAGTCGGCCCACATCGGCTGACGTATCAGATTTGCGAAACGGGAAATCCATCGAACTGCCCAAGGCCATCGTCACCGTGTGTATCACAGCGCATACGATTGACGCGGTAGATGATGCTGGATCTGCGCCGTCAGCGCTCGGCGGCATCGCCGCTGGCATAGCGTCGCTGCGGTATGGAATCTGTGAACGCGCGAATGCGACTAATTGCGATCAAGCGACGCTTACAATAATGATCGCGCCGCAGGGCTATGTAATTTCGAATGATCGGATCAAAGTGAACGAAGCCTCAAGCGGTTCGTTCACGGTCACGCTGTTGCAGCAACCCGCGCCAAACGTCGTGGTCAACATTTCGTACCTCGAAGGAACGATGAACGTGACGCCGAGTGTCACATCACTCACCTTCACGCCGACAAACTGGAATGCGGCGCAGTTGGTCGCGTTCAGCACGACGAAGGACAGCGGCAAAGATGACAACGCATGCACGTTGCAGCTTGTGTCCGCCGGCATTGCAAGGCGTCACGTTGTGATCAGCGGGCTGGATACTGATCGCAAAGGTTCGTATCCCGTGAGCACCATTCAGGCACCATACAACGGACAGACCGTGTCTGGTCTCGTGAACCTTTGGGGCAGCGCGACGGACAGCGATGGCAGCGTGGTTGAGGGCAAGTTCTTCGTCGACGCAAATCGGTTTGCAACGGTGCCGGCTGTCGGTGGAGCGTTCCGTCCGCCGATGTGAAACTCGGCTACAGTCGCGAATGGGTGGCACACGGTTGAGCTGCGCGTGACGCTTAATGGCGGGAACGATGGGCGGGTGTTGATCAGGGTGTTTGTGAGTAACTGAATGCGAGGCTGAGTGGAGCATCGATACACGCAGGGCGGCGGTGAGATGGTGGTCACGTGCGCCGCCCTTTTCGATGTGAGGCTTTGTTGAGTCGCAGAACACCTTGATCGTGCGTCGTGCGAGCGCCGCTCGCGTCGGCT
>JANNWU010000010.1:0-7117 GCA_031408755.1 Gemmatimonadaceae bacterium
TGAATCTCAGTGCGTTCGAACAGTTCTTTGCAGAACGTCGTCCATTCTTTTTAGAAGGGAGTGGCATCTTTCGCTACGACCTCGATTGCAATGACGGTCAGTGCACCGGTTTGTTCTACTCGCGGCGCATCGGTCGCGCGCCGCAATTGCGTGGCGACTTTGGTGATGCTGCATCACCGTTGCAAAGCACTATTCTCGGCGCAGCGAAGGTCACAGGGCGACTCGGCAACGGATTGTCAATCGGATTGCTGAATGCCGTCACCGATCGAGTTTCCGGCACACAAGCACGCACGATAGAGCCGCTGACCAATTACGGCGTGTTGCGCTTGCAGCAGGATCTACGCGGCGGTAACTCCGGCGTTGGGTTGATGGTTACGAATACATCGCGGCGCGTGGACGAGTGGACGCGTGATGTGCTGCGTGGGAACGCGTTGACGGGTGGACTTGACGCGCGCCACCGTTTTGGAAGCAATCGCTTTCAATTATCAGCGCAACTTGCGGGGAGCCGTGTTACCGGTACGCCTGACGCGATTGCGAGAACGCAACGCTCAAACGTGCATCTGTATCAGCGCACTGATGCAGCGCACTTGCAGTATGACAGCTCGCGAACGTCACTGACCGGAACACTGGCACAGGTTTCGCTCGATAAGCAGGGCGGCGGCATCACTCGCTTCAGTACGAATGCGTGGTACATCACGCCTGGCTTCGAGATTAACGATCTCGGTTTCCGTACGCGCTCAGACGAGACGGGCGGCTCAGTATGGCTTGGCATTCGCCCAACCAAACCATTCGGTATCATGCGACGCGGCGGTTTGAACTTCAACGCGTACTCGGCATTCAATACCGACGGTCTCTCTATTGGCAGTGGCGGAAACATCAACGCCAACGGTCAATTCAAGAACTTTTGGTTCGGGTACGCTGGTTTGGGCGTGAACAATGTTTTGTCGACGTACTCGGATCGTGACGCACGCGGCGGCCCTGCGCTATTTCAGCCGCGTCGACTGCGCTCGTGGATTGGCGTAGAAGGAGACAGTCGCAAGGCCATCGCGCCAACGCTGAATCTGCAGGGCGGTCGCCGGATGGATGGACGCGAAAGCGGTTGGGACGTAAGTGCTGGCGCGCAGATTCGTGTGGGCGGTCAGTTGAACGGCAGCGTGAACGTAGGGTACGGTCGCAACATTGATGATCAGCAGTGGATTGGAAATTTCACTGACCTTGGGCGCACGTCGTACACATTCGCACGACTCTATCAGTCCACCAGCTCAGTGACGTTTCGATTCAACTATACAATCACGCCGAATTTGAGTCTTGAGAGCTATTTGCAACCGTTTGTCAGCGTTGGCGAATACACCGACTGGCGCGCGGTGCAGAATGGTGGGTCGAAAGATGTGACGGAACGGTTCGATCCATATGTAGCGCGCGGGGCACCAGACGGATTCCGGTTTGGCCAACTGCGCACAAATAATGTGCTGCGTTGGGAGTATCGCCCGGGTTCCGTATTGTTCTTTGTCTGGACGCAGGGGCGCGATGCGTTTGCAAGTGCGCCGCTAGACTACGGCGTCCAACCGGCATTTGATGATGTTTTCACGCAGCGCCCGAAGAATGTTTTCTTACTGAAAGCGAGCTATTGGTTCGGTCGTTAGTTGGCCATACGACTGCAGCAAATCACGCGTAGCAGAACGGCCGTCGTCGTCAGTAAGCACTGAGGCGGCGGCCGTTGTTGTTTGCGCTATGCGAGTTCGATCAGAATTGCACCCTTCTGCACCGCCGTTCCTGGCTCGACCTTGATAGCCGCGACTCTGCCAGACGTCGTCGCGCGGAGTTCGTTCTCCATTTTCATCGCTTCCATGACGATGAGGCCCTGCCCGGCCTGCACTTCGTCGCCCACTGCCACGGCGATGCGCACGATCATTCCGGGCATCGGCGCGATCACAGGCGCAGGTCCTGCCGCAGCGGATGACGCCGCAGATAGATCGCGGATTGCGCGTGCGCGCGCATCAAGCGCTTCAACTTCAAGGCGATAACCATTGTGCAGCAGCGTGTACTGGCCACGAGCAGACCCGCGGCGCGCAATCATGCGATGTGCGGTTGCACCGATCGTCACTTGACGCACCGGCGTGCCCGGCACATCGGCAACGCTCGCCGTGACGGTCTCTCCATCCATGGTGATGCCGTCAGGGCCGTATTCCACTTCAAAGCGCTCACCAAGAACGTCGACGAAATATTTCATGCATCGTCCCGGTCGATGGTACACACCGTTTCGACGTGCGCTGTTTGTGGAAACATATCGAACGCTCGAATGGCAGAGATACGCCACCCGTCTCCCAATCGCGTGATATCTCTCGCGAGAGTGGCGGGATCACAGCTGATGTAGACGATACGCTGAACGGTGGCGTCTGGCGCAATAAGCAACGGTGGAATCGCAGCGTCGATGCCGGCGCGCGGCGGATTTAGAATCACGACAGCTGCCGGTAGAGCGTGCGGCAACTGGTGTTCCACTCGACCGGTAAGCACGCGAGCGGAACTATCATGCTTGAGCGTCGCAGCGGCGGCGGCGCACGCTTCAGGATCAAGCTCAATAGCAATGAGTTTACGGCCGGCAGCGAGCAGACGGAGTGACAACGACCCGCTGCCCGCGTACGCATCGACCACCGTCGCTGGCGAGAGTGGCTCAACCTGCGTCGCGACGTACTCGCGCAGCATCGCCGCAACCTCAGGATTCACCTGCGCGAAGCTGGCACCCGCTTCAGTAACGGTACGTCGATCAAATCGTAACGCACGACTTTCATCGTCTCGAATCCACCACACAGCTTGGACCGTTGGCATCACTGCGACGAGGGCGTCAACCGTAGGCTGTTTCCACTGCGTGCCACCTTCGACGTTGACCGCCAATCCACCAGCAGACAACAGACGTACCGTGATACGGAGTGACTTGGCACGCGGCAGATGTTCTGCCGCAGCCAACAAGTGTCGCCAGCCCTCGCTGACTTCTGGCTTTGCTAACAGGCATGTCGTGAGCTCGAACAACAGCTTCGATTCACCAGCGACATACATGCCCGCCATCCAACCGGTGGGTCGCATGCGGTCACGTTGCAGCGCGAGTGTCAGCGAGTTGCGATAGTACCACGGCGATGGACTCGCGACGACTATTACATCGTCGATCGGTTGCTTACCGATGCGAGCGAGCGCGTCACGAATCACGCCAGCTTTGGCGCGTAACTGTGCATCGTAGTTCAGCCCTTGAAGCTGGCAACCACCGCATCGATCGCCATGGTAGTGCGGGCACGGCGCGGGTTCGCGGTCCGGTGATGCCGTGATAACCGACACCACGCGACCACGTGCAAACGTGCGCTGCCGAACCAGCGATGCCACCACCACATCGCCTGGCACCGCGCGAGGCACGAACACCACCATGCCATCGTGTCGTGCGACTCCATCGCCACCAACGGCGATGCTTTCAATCGTTAACGTCGCGGTCTCGGTCATCCGGCGCGCAGCCCATCGCGGCGTGCAGCAACGGTCCATGCGTTACCTGCCACTGTCGCAGCCGCTGGTGGTGCAGAGGGCAGCACCGCCGAGCGATCACGCTCCGCGAGCAGAACGGCGGCAATGACAGCAGCGCGAATATCTGCGGCGGCGGGCTTAAGGGCACTGATCGTCGGCAACTTCGCTTCCAGCCACTGAATTGTGATATCACCACTGCGGAATTCCGCGTCCTCCATCATGCGCAGATGAAAGTCACGGGAGGTCTCAACACCTTCAATCTCGAGTTCTTGTAGTGCACGATGCATACGTGCGATAGCGGCGTCTCTCGTCGCGGCGTGAACGATCAGCTTTGCGAGCATTGGATCGTAAAACAATCCGACATCGCTGCCGACCTCAATCCCACTGTCCCATCGTACGCCGGGCCCAGATGGCACACGCAAATGCTCGACACGACCAGTGGACGGTAGAAAACCGTTCTGAAAATCTTCACTGGTAATTCGGCATTCGATTGCCCAACCGCGCGGCACAATCAACTCTTGCACAAAAGGCAAGCGATCGCCAGCCGCAATGCGAATTTGCCACTGCACCAAATCGATACCAGTGATCAACTCCGTCACTGGATGTTCAACTTGAATACGCGTGTTCATTTCCAGAAAGTAGTAGTTACCCTGCTTGTCGAGCAGAAACTCACAGGTGCCTGCATTGACGTAGCCCGCAGCGCGCGCCGCAGCGACGGCCGTTGCACCCATGCGTGCGCGCAATTCAGGCGTTACGGCGATGCTTGGCGCTTCCTCGATCATTTTCTGATGGCGACGCTGCACAGAGCACTCACGTTCGCACAAATGCAACATGGTGCCATGCGTATCGCCAAGCACCTGTATCTCAACGTGGCGCGGTCCGTCGATGTATTTCTCGACGTACACGGCGTCGTCACCAAAGGCGTTTTTCGCTTCCCGTTGCGCCGATTCCAACGCGCCAGCTAACTCGTCGACGGAGCGCACCACGCGCATCCCTTTTCCGCCACCACCGGCGGCAGCTTTCAGCAACACCGGAAAGCCAAACTGTTCGGCGACGGTTTTTGCTTCCTTTGCGTCACGCAGTGCAGTTGTTGTTCCAGGCACCACTGGCACACCAGCCTTCACAGCCAATGTGCGCGCCGCCGTCTTACTGCCCATCGCTGCGATGGCCTCGGCAGGGGGGCCTATCCACACCAGTCCGGCGTCACGAACAGCGCGTGCAAACCATTCACGCTCGGACAGAAATCCGTAGCCAGGATGTACCGCTTGCGCGCCGGTTGCTTTCGCGGCGGCGATAATGCGATCGCCGAGCAGATAGCTCTCCGATGCAGGCGCAGGTCCGATGTTGATCGCTTCATCGGCTTCGCGCACGTGCGGCGAGAGCGCGTCGGCGTCGCTGTAGACCGCAACGCTGGCGATGCCGAGTTCACGACAGGCACGTATGACGCGCAGCGCAATTTCGCCACGATTTGCGATCAGCAGTTTGGTGAACACAAGAACGGAAGCCAGGGAACGCACGCGCCGGAGATCGGCGGCTGAGCGACGGCGGAAGTTAGCCCCAATTCGTTGCAGGACGCGGGGGGCAGAAGCAAAGAAAACGCCGCCCCATGCTGGAGACGGCGCCTTCTCGCGCTCTGAACTCGGGTCAGAGACAGCGTCTGTTAGATGGCTCGGCGACGGCGAGCGAGCAGCGTCAGGCCTGCAAAACCAGTCAGCATCAGAGCGTAGGTGGACGGCTCTGGCACGACGTTGGTGCGCACCAAGAACTCCTGCACACCACCCTCCGGGCCCGTCACGCTCACATCCGTTACAACAGCCCACCCGTCACGATTCAGCACTTCAAGATTTGCATTCACCACCTGGTCGAGCCAGAACTGCACATTTGGATTGGTGGTGCCGCCGGCTGGAGTGTAGCGTGATTCAAGGTGCCAGATCGCACCCTGAATTCCCGCCCACTGCGACTGTGATTCGGTGGAAAACTTGTCCGCCAACCACGCCATCTTCAGATAGAGGTACAATCCCGTCGCGCCATTGTCGTTGTACGACAGCCCCTGACGGGTGCGGGTCGCGATATCCGAGTAGGAGCTGGAAAGCAGCGTGATGTTCGACGCGTAGCTCTGTCCATTCGCGAACGAGTTGTTCAGATCGACGCAGTAAATGCTGGCAACCGCGCTCCCAAAGATGCCGCCAAACGTCATCTGCAGCGGACCAACCTTGGTCGTGAATCCAGGCGCACCGTTGAATGTGGCGGTAATGGCATTCGGACCGATCTGCGCTGTGACTGGCGTGGCGCTCACGTTGCTGGGCACGTTGAGCTGCGCTCGGGCAGTCAGCGGAGCAAGAAGGAGAGCGGCGGCGGTCAGAGCGAGGAGTTTGCGCATGTGGCTGTTGTGGCTTGAGGAAGGCTGCGGTCCCGACCGCGGCATGCCACATTCCAAAGCAGGGCGCGGACCAATGCTAGTGTCCGCTGCTTTCATTAAAGCCTAACTCGTTACATTTGAATGAGTTAGGAGGTTCACAACAAGCGTTTCATGCACCTTGTTACGTCCACGCTCGTCAGTCGTGCGTTGCGATGCTGCAACAGCAGAGCTTGTCAGGTGTGTCGGCTGTGGGTTTACTGCGACAGCCGAATGCTTCCTGCGGGCTACAACGGAATGTTGCCGTGCTTTTTAGGCGGGTTGCGATCGCGCTTGGTCGCCAACGCTTCCAGCGCAATGATCAGTCTGGGTCGGGTGTCGCGAGGATCGATGATATCATCGACGTAGCCCCATGCCGCCGCCATGTACGGATTCGCAAACTGCTGCCGATACTCTTCGACTTTGGCATCAGTCGCCTGCACCGGATCGTCCGCCTCGGCGATCTCTCGCTTGTAGATAATCTCGACCGCGCCTTTGGGGCCCATCACCGCGATTTCCGCCGTTGGCCACGCGACGTTGAAATCGCCACGAATGTGCTTGGAGCTCATCACATCGTATGCGCCGCCGTACGCTTTGCGCGTGATGACGGTGAGCTTCGGAACCGTTGCCTCGCAGTACGCATACAGCAGCTTGGCACCGTGACGAATGATGCCGCCATGTTCTTGCGCGACTCCCGGCAGGAATCCTGGCACATCCTCAAAGGTCACGATTGGGATGTTGAACGCATCACAGAATCGGATGAAGCGTGCACCCTTCATTGATGCTGCAATGTCGAGAACGCCCGCGAGCACCGCAGGTTGATTGGCGACAATCCCGACGCTGGTGCCACCTAGATGCGCAAAACCGCAGAGCAAATTCGGTGCGTAATCGCGGTGCACCTCGTAGAAACTCGCATCGTCAACAATTCGCGAGATCACATCATGCATGTCGTACGGCTTGTTCGGATTATCTGGCACGACACTGAGCAGCGCTTCATCGCGACGATCGTGCGGATCTGTACCTGCGCCGCGCGGACCGTCCGCGAGATTGTTCGACGGCACAAAGCGAAACAGTTCGCGAATCTGCGACAGGCACGCGATCTCAGAGTCACAGGCAAAGTGCGCCACGCCAGACGTGCTGGCGTGCGTGTCTGCGCCGCCCAACGCTTCCAGCGCAATGATCAGTCTGGGTCGGGTGTCGCGAGGATCGATGATATCA
>JANNWU010000011.1:0-3662 GCA_031408755.1 Gemmatimonadaceae bacterium
CGCACAGCACGCCGCCGCACTGCAACGTGGGACGTAGCCATGGCATGAGCGCAGTTGGGATCACCATGCCCACAAGTGGAACGACAATGTTTGCGGCGGCGAATACGGCGAGTCCAAACAGAATCAGACGCCAAACAGCGCGCAGCTCATTCGGCCGCGCATACACGATCCGATCGAGTAGATTGTCACTCATCTCAGTGCACGATCCGACGCGAGCTGCGCACAATAAGCCATTATACTGTAATAGTTTACGCGCGCGACATGAAGTTGCACCTGAGACACGCCAACGAGCCTTGCTGTGCTAACGCGCATGCATCAAATCGGCGTCTTTAGACCCGCTCAACCGACATCGCGACCGCATCACCACCGCCCAAACAGAGCGTGGCTAGACCAGTCGCAACATCGCGATCAATCATCGCGTGAAGCAGCGTCACGAGTACGCGCGCACCGCTCGCACCTATCGGATGACCCAGTGCGATCGCGCCACCATTCACGTTGACGCGGTCCCAGTCCCAACCCAGCGCGCGACCGTCGGCCAAGGCCTGCGACGCGAACGCTTCATTCGCTTCAATCAGCCCGTAGTCCCCGATGCTCGTGCCCTGCTTCTTCATCAGGTTCTGCACCGCTGTAATCGGAGCAAAGAACAACTCCTTCGGATCGACGGCACCAGTGCCGTAACCGGTGATGCGCGCCAACACGGTCAGTCCGTGCGCACTGGCAACCGCTTCGCTGGTCACGACGAGTGCGGCCGCGCCATCATTCAACGATGATGCGTTTCCGGCGGTGACAGACAGATCCGTGATCTCTTTCGGCGCGTCTTTCGCAAACGCTGGCCGCAATGCTGCCAACGATTCCGGAGTAGTTTCGGCGCGCGGTCCTTCGTCGACCAACACAATAGTTGGCGCCTTCCGACCAGGGATGCTGACCGGCGCGATCTCAGTCGCGAACTTCCCCGCTTGCTGCGCACGAACGGCCTTCTGATGGCTCTCAGCGGCAAACGCATCCTGATCAACTCGCGACACCGCACCCTTCGTCGCGGTATGCTCGGCGTGCCCACCCATATGACAGTGATAGCTCGCGCAATAGAGGCCGTCGTGGATCATGCCGTCGACAAGCGTTTGATTGCCGATCTTCACGCCGCTGCGCATGCCGTACACATAGTGCGGCGCGTTCGACATGCTCTCCTGGCCGCCGGCGATCAGGATCGACTTATCTCCGGCTTTGATGGCTTGCGCTGCGAGCATGACTGCCCGCAACCCTGATCCGCAGACCTTGTTGATGGTGAGCGCCGAAACGGTTGCTGGAACGCCGCCAGCGAGTGCCGCCTGTCGAGCCGGCGCCTGTCCGGTGCCTGCCTGCAGCACGTGTCCCATGATCACTTCTTCAACCAGCTCAGGCGGTACCCCGCTCGCGGCGAGTGAGGCGGCGATGGCGTGTCCGCCAAGTTGTGGCGCGCTAAGGGCTTGCAAGCCGCCGAGGTATCGCCCAATAGGCGTGCGCTTGGCAGCAACAATGACGGGCGTAAGGTCGGCGGACGGCATAGGACGCGGCAATTATAAGGTGACAAGCCCGCAACGTCGGGCAGCACCGAAAGATAGCCAACCGCGCCGAGGGTGTTCATGTCCGGATCAAGATCTCCGGATCAAGATCTCTGACCCCTTGATCGGAGGCGGCAAGATCTAGATCAGATCAAGGGGTCAGAGATCTTGATCAGAGATCAAGGGGTCAGAGATCTTGATCGGTGCGCGCGGGCAGAGCCGCAAGGAAAGCGCACGGGGCTTCGTCATTCTGGGCCGCAGCGTCGGAGGGGTGAATCCCGGGCAACCTGCGTCAGCCGAGGGACTTCGGCGTGACAAGCGTCGGATGCGCGGACTGCAGCCGGTCAATATCCGCCTGTCGCTCGCGAAGCATCGAAAAGTCGGCAAAATCGAACCCTGGCGAGACTCCACACTGCACCAGCGCCGCTTCATCAAGCGGCCGAGCGGTCTGCCAACTGTCGGCGTGTACAACGGCCGAACTGGCGAACCCGGAACCTCGCGCGCCAAGGATCACGCGATTGGCGGCGCCGTGCGGCTCGATCCAGGTCAGCTCCAGCGGGCCACCGTCCACGAAGTACCAGATCTCTTCCGAGCCCGCGATCTGATGCCAGACGCTGCGATCGCCTGCGCCGAGCAGAAACCATATCAACGAGCTCGATGCACGCTTGCTCCCATCGGCGCGAACCACGGTGCGCGGAGAGACGAACAGTTCGCGATACCACCCGCCTTCGGGGTGTGCGGTGAGTTGCAACTGCGCAACGAGAGCCTCGACGTCGAGGGGCACATTCAGCTCCGGAGAAAGGTCTGCATAAGAGACCGCGATTCAGAAACAGCATTAACTCGATCATGCAACGGTTTCGATCCCTCCGGAAGCTGCGATTCCATAACGCGGGAATTCATGCTCACGACGATTCACAAAATGATCGCAGGCGCAGCGAACTGTTCGTTCACGGCGCCTGCGCTCCTGAATCTGCTACGTGCCCAACTCAAATCAAAACGCGAGCTTAGAACCGATAGTTCAACCGCGCGTAAGCAAAACGTCCGTTGAAACCCGTTGGCGAAATACCAGCGTACGGGAAGATGCCGTTGTTCGCATTCACCGGAAGGTTCTCTTCTGGGTACACGTCAAACAAGTTGTCGGCGCCGAATGTAAACTGCACATTCGGGCGCAAACGGAGTGCGACAGATGCGTCAGAAATCCACTTCGCATCGTACGTCTGATCGTTAGCGATCGTGGTACCGAACGCCGTCACTTCACCAAAGCGCTGCGTACGTGCAGTGAAGGTGAACTTGCTCACTTCATGCGTGGCACTCAGAACGTAGTTATTACGCGGTTGTCCCGCTTCCACACGACCGCGCTCAACGCGCGAGTACAGCGCATCGTTCAACGCTGCTAGTGCTGGTGGCGTGACTTGCTTGATGCTGGTGAATTTCGTCTTTTTTTGGCTTGCGTGAGCGACGAGGCTAAAAATACCAACCAGAACATCCTTCCTTGAAGACAGACGAACGTGCGTCGCGAAGCACGAATATTAAGTTGTGACAGATGAGCCCGGGGAATTCCAACTGTACTCCGCGAAAGCCAACCGCTTTAGCATCATTAAATTACTGAAGAAATTTGCCTTTTATGGAAGCCGATCTTTGGTAGGTATCGCAGAGCGGAATGCTGTGTTTTCATTCACGACAAAGCCGCTCATCATTTTCGTTCCTCCATACTAGCGTCTGCAGGCGGCCCGAAGAAATGGTCAACGTCGGCATTTAATGATTGCATTGTTGTGGTCACTCAACGAGCATGACGCGCTGCCGCAAAGAAGTAGTCGCGAGATTTTGTCGGGTAATGCTCACGAGTAATTGGGCTACACCTCTGACGAATCCTCTTGGCCATGCGCCGTTGAGCCCTAGCACGACGCGTCTATTACCCTTCCACTCCTTGAGCGGGATTGCACGGCCATTTAGCATTCGGAAAAGCGTGAGTCACAACTTTCGACGTGCGACAGACGCGCAACGAGTGATTTAAATGAACGCCGCACATCTCCACTGCCAGCAGCAAGCGTTTCGGAAAGCGAATTGGTCGGGTTGTCGAACGACTACCGACGCTAGTGCGGATCTGTGTCGCTCTGGACAGCG
>JANNWU010000012.1:0-3471 GCA_031408755.1 Gemmatimonadaceae bacterium
ACGCCGACTCCGGCGCTGCCGGTGTACCGAGCGGAATCGCTGTCGGCGCGGTAGTATCAATGCCACCAGCACCCGGTGCGGGAACACCAAGAATGCCAGCCTCGCCGCCAAACCAGTTCAGCGTGCGACTGGCCTTCGCGATGTCTTTCGCCGTCACCACCACCTTCTGCGCCTCTGCAGCGTTGCCGGTCGCGCGCAACGCGTCGCTCAACACAATACCCGCGCTCACGTACAGTGCCGGAATACCCGCCGACGGCTTATCCACCCAATCGCCGCGGCTGATGATGCTCTTCTGACCAACGAACACATCATTCCACAACGCGAGGCTGCGCTTCACATCAACAAACCCTTCGCCCTGAATCGCAATCGTGTCACCGCTTACGCCGGGTGGAGTAGGCAACAGCTTCCGTGCCAAACCCTGCGTGATCAAGTACTGCCCCAAGCCCAGCGACATGCCGTAGCCGCCGCTTGTGCGCGAGAAGTAAATGGGACGCTTCAGCCAGTTGTCGCGAATCATGTAGAGCGTCAGAATGTCTGCGCGCTCCAACACGCCTTGCTGCAAATTCTTCGGATCGATCAACGCTTGCAACGTGCCCTGCGTGAACACCATCGCTGAATCCAACTGCACATACAACGGCACCGAGTCGGCGCCAGCGAGCGTCAGGTTGAGCGGCTTCGCTGTCGGCTTAATCCATGTACCGCTGCGATAAATCGCTGGACCCTTCGCCGCATCGTACTCGTAGATGGGACGGCGAATCATCTGACGCGTGTACCAATCGGTATTCATCAGCGATGTATTCGCAATCAACACATCCTTTCTGATCCCTTCCACTTCCTGTGCATACCAGAGCGGGAAGGTGTCGTTGTCGCCAACGGTCACCAGAATGCCATACGGTTCAACGCTATTCAGCAAATCGTGCGCGAAGTCGCGCGTGTCACGCTGACCGGCTCTGCTGGCCTGTTGCCAGTTGCCAATCATCGGAATCAGCGCCAACCCAAGCACCGGCGCACTCGCTAACCACGCGCGCTTATTAGGCGAGGTGAATCGATTCTTGCCAATCTCAATCGTCTCGGTGCCCATGAATCCGGCGACCGTTTCCCACAAGAAAATCATACCCAGCGCTGCCCACACACTCCACGCGCTAAAGCTCCACAGATAGAAGTAGTCACGATCTCTCACTTCACGCGCGACGCTATCTCCAAGCTCCGTGTCTTGCGAATACCCGTACTTGAAATTGAGATAGTAAATCAGGCCGAGCGTGAGCGTGAATATCAATGGTCCAAAGAACAGGAAGCTGCGCTGATCTTTTTTGTAATGCACCCATCCGCCAATCAATCCCAAACCGAAAAAGACTATCGCCAGCGCGCTCTGTAAGCCTTGGCGTTCATTGTGCGCGTCACGCAACCACTGCCACTTGAAGTACAGCCAATACATCTCGACTTGCGCGCCAATTGGTGCCTGACGTTCGGTGAGCTTTGGCTTGCCGTACTGGCCGCGATCAAAGTTGTACTTGAAGCGCTCCCACGTCAGCTTGTCGAACGTGCAGCTTAGGCCAATTTCGGTTGCACATGACGTCGGTTCGCCTTCGTTAATAGCAGGAAAGTGCGCGGCGCGAATTGGCTGCGTTGCAAACGGCGTTAAACCCAATGCCAGTGCGGCAAAACAGGCCAACACCAACTTCCACTTCAGCAACGTTTTCGGTGCGCGGAACAGTACCGCCAAACCCACCGCAGGCACCGGCAACATGCCGGCCGGATGGTTCGCGTAGCCAATACCAATCAAGAACGAAATCAGAATCAGCAGCTTGTCGGCCTTACGCCCTTCCGGCTCGTCGCACCACGTCACGGTAAGCCACGCGACGATCGCAAAAATTGCGAGCGAAACGGTGTACACCTTTTCGTTTACCACGCTCTGATTCCACACCGTGAACGCCGTCGCGCCGATCAAAGTCGCAACGCTCGCGCCCAAAATGCGCATCCACTTCGCTGGCAACCAACTCACCAACACGCGTTCTGTAATCAGGAACCATGCACCGGCTGCCACTGCACTACTCAGCGCCGCCAACATGTTCAGCTTTACCGCCACCGACACACCCGGAAGCGGCAAATGCGCGAACACATTACCAATCAGAATGAAGAATGGATTTCCCGGCGGATGTGGCAGGCCGAGCACGTATGCGGCGGCGATGTACTCGCTCGCATCCCACATCGCGGTGGACGGCGCCAACGTGATCAGATACAGCACGAAAACCGCGAGGCTCGCGAGCCCAGCCGCCATGTAAGACGGGCGATAGTCGAGATCAATATGCGAGACCGCGGACATGCTGCCGGTGGTGGACCGGGTTGCCGCGACTGGAGCTGCTGAGGAAGCCATCAGGTGCGTGAAAGAGACAAAGAGTCGTAGGGCAGCCGAGAAAGCTGGCCGGAGAGAGGGGGCCGAGGGTAGGGGCGGGGGCGATTCAGCGAAAAGCCTGACCGCCTCGACCCATCGTGCAGCTAGTGCCGGAAGAGTCTGGCACCCGTAAAGACCATCGCAAGACCGTGCTCATCAGCCGCCGCGATCACCTCGGCATCCCGCACCGAACCTCCAGGTTGGACAATCGCAGTCACCCCGGCGGTTGCCGCATGATCCACTCCATCGCGAAACGGAAAGAACGCGTCCGACGCGAGCGCGGCGCCGGTCGTGTTATGGCCGGCCGATTTCGCCTTGTGAGCGGCGAGGTAGCTCGCATCGACGCGAGACATCTGACCCGCGCCGATTCCGATGGTCGCGCCGCCTTTCGTCAATACAATGGCGTTCGACTTCACCGCCGCTGACGCGCGCCACGCAAATGCCAGATCCACCAGCTCCGACGCACTCGGCGCGCGCTTCGTGACCACCGTCCACGGAATGTCGCCGGTTGGTACCGTCGGACGATCTTGCAGCAACACGCCGCCGCGCACGCGCTTCATGTCCATCCCGCCGGCGTCGCTGGTTGGCAGCGTCCCGATCAACACGCGCAAGTTTTTCTTCTTGCCGAGCAAGTCTGCTGCGCTGTCGGAAATAGCCGGCGCTACGATGCACTCCAGGAACAGCGCCGACATCGCTTCGGCGGTCGCATCGTCAATTGCCACCGAGAACGCGACCACGCCGCCAAATGCCGATGTCGGATCGCACGCCAGCGCTTTTTGCCACGCTTCCAGCGGCGTTGCGCCAATTGCCAATCCGCACGGTGTGGTGTGCTTGATGATCGCGCACGCCACCTGTTTCGCGAACGGTTCGATCGCCATCAGCGCGCCGTCAACGTCGAGCAAATTGTTGAAGCTCAACTCTTTGCCGCCGAGCTGCTTGAGCGACGCCAGACCGGCACCAGCGCGTTCGACGTAGAACGCCGCGCGCTGATGGCGATCGAACCGTTCGCGAAACAGGTGGCGTGCGCGATCATCAAGCACACCACACCGTGCGGATTGGCAATTGGCGCAACGCCGCTG
>JANNWU010000013.1:0-5637 GCA_031408755.1 Gemmatimonadaceae bacterium
CACTTGCAGTACCATTCGTATCTGAAAGACGAAGTGCTGCCGTTGATGAACCATCGCAATCGCACTCAGTTCACGATTGCGGCGGGCGCGAGCTTTGGCGCTTACCATGCGATGTCATTTGGCTTGCGCTTTCCGCATCTGGTGAATCGCATTATTGGTCTCAGTGGTCTCTACGACATCAGTAGACAGGCCAACGGGCACAGCGATGCGAATGTGTTTGCAGCAAACCCGATGGCGTTTATGCAGCACGAGCATGATCATGGTCGTTTAGCAGCGTTCAAGCGCCTGGACATCATTATGGCAATTGGTCGCGGCGATCCGAGCTATCAGAACAACGAAGATTTCTCGCAAATTCTGTGGGGCAAAGGCATTGGCAATGCGCTGCGCGTGTGGGACGGCCATGCGCACGACTGGCCATACTGGGAAAAGATGATTCGGATGTACGTTGGCGGACATGACTGACTAACCAGGGGTGCGCATGGCGGGCGTCAAGAACGTGGGATTGGTGGTGGGTCGTGAATGGTCGTTCCCACCGGCCTTTATCGAAGCGGTGAATGCGCGCGATGCCGGCGTGGTTGCGTCGCTGGCGAAGTTCGGTGGTGAGCACATGGATGCGAAGCCAGACTACGACGTGCTCGTGGATCGCATCTCGCACGAAGTGCCCATGTATCGATCGGTGTTGAAGCACGCCGTGCTGCAAGGCACGACGGTGATCAACAACCCATTCATGTGGTCAGCGGACGACAAATTTTTCGGCGCGTCGCTGATCACGAAACTCGGCGTCGTAAGCCCCAAGACTGTCGTGCTCCCGAACAAAGAGTACATCCCCGGTATCGTACCAGGCGAATCACTTCGCAACCTCAAGTACCCGCTCGATTGGGATGAAATTTTACAGTGGGTTGGGCTGCCATGCATCTTGAAGGATGCACATGGCGGCGGATGGAAAGAGGTGTACGTGTGCGAAACGAAAGCCGAACTGATCCATCATTACGATCATTCCGGATTGCTGACGATGATTGTGCAAGAGTTCATTCAGTGGGATGAATTCGTGCGCTGCATCTGCTTAGGTCAGGAAGAGATTTTACCCATCAAGTACGATCCGAAAGCGCGCGCGTACCGTGTTGAGCCTGACTTTCTTGGGCCAACACTTGGGCCACGTGTGGTGAAGGATTGTCGAACGATTGTGAAGGCACTCGGCTACGACATGAACTCCATCGAGTTCGCGATTAAGGATGGCGTGCCGTACGCGATCGATTTTATGAATCCAGCACCGGATTTCGACATTAATTCACTCACGCCTGGCTACTTCAATTGGGTGGTGGAGCACATGTCAGATCTGGTTATCAGGCTGGCGAAAGATCCTCGCAAGATGACGAAGGCGCTGGGCTGGGACAGCATGTTCACGGCATCACGCGCCGTGAAATGATTGATTCTGGTGGCGCGATTCGCGCCTATCACGACCTGCTGGCTGACGATGCGTTGGCGCAGGAGTCGTCGGCGTTACTCGCGTCGCAGTTGGCAGCGCGCGGCCTTGTCTTTGGTGGTCGCCCGCTATCGACAGTGCTCCGTCCGCGATTGATCACACGTCCGCAATATGATCGCGTGTTGGCGCTGACGAAGCGATTGATGCCAGCGTTTGATCGCGTGCTGGACGCCGCGTTGAACGACGCCAGCGTGCGTGAGCAATTCCGGTTGGCTGAGTGGGAAGAATCGCTTGTTGGGATCGATCCAGGTTTTCCTGCGGCCAGCCCAACGTCGCGTTTGGATTACTTCGTGAACGATTCCACCGGTGAAATTTCGCTGACTGAATACAACGGCGAAACGCCAGCAGGAGCGGCGTACAACGATGCGCTCTCTGATACGTTCGCTGACTTGCCCGTCATGCGGCGGTTTGCTCGTGATTGGGAAGTCATGCCGATCCCAACACGTCATGGCGTCATTCGCTCGATACTCGATGCGTGGAGTGCGTGGCGTGGTGTACGTGAGGTGCCGCAAATTGGCATCATCGACTGGAAAGAAGTGCCCACGGCGAGTGAGTTTGCGCTGTTTCAACAGCACTTCCGGACGCTCGGAATTCCCTGTTCGATCGTTGATCCGCGCGACGCAGAGTACGACGGCGAGACGTTGAGCTTCGCTGGCACGCCGGTCACGCTGCTGTACAAGCGTGTGTTGCTGCATGAGCTGGCAGAGCGCGGCGGCGTCGATCATGTGGTGTTCAAAGCAGTGCGCGACGGAAAGGTGTGTATGGTCAATCCACCGCGTTGCAAAATTTTACACAAGAAAGCGTCGCTGGCCGCACTGACCGATGAACGGAATGCCCATCTGCTCAGCAGCGAGCAACATGCAGCCGTCGCGTCGTGCATTCCGTGGACGCGCGTTGTCGAAGAACGGAGCACGCAGTTTCACGGGCAATCGATAGACATGCTTCCGTACGCAGCGCTACACCGCGATCGCTTTGTGCTCAAGCCCAATGACGACTACGGCGGCGCTGGCATTGTGCTTGGGTGGACCGTCGATAGCGATACATGGAGCGCGGCGCTCCGGACCGCGCTCACCAATCCGTACGTAATCCAAGAGCGCGTCAGCATCCCGTCTGAGGGCTATCCTTCGCTGGTGGACGGGCAGTCGCAGGTTGTCGATCGGATGTACGACACGGCCCCATTTCTCTGTGACGGCGCCTACGCGGATGGTTGGATGTGCCGCCTCTCAACGGCGGCGCTCTTGAATGTGTCGGCGGGCGGCGGGTCTACGGTGCCCACCTTCCTCGTTCAGCAGCGATAGCTAGACTGTAGTTGCGCCGTCGGCGTTACGCATGAGTTCTCACCTAAGCCAGGCACTCCCATGAAGGCACCGTCACTGACACTGGGCGTCGAGGAAGAGTACCAGATCATCGATCCGGTCTCGCGAGATCTCGTGTCGTATGTGACGCAGTTGCTGGCCGAGGATCATCGGGTTCTGACGCAGGTCAAGCCTGAGTTGCACCAATCGATCATTGAAGTCGGAACCAACATCTGTCAGACGCCCGCCGAAGTGCGCGCGGAGCTGGTGATGTTGCGCAAAGGAGTGATGGAGCTTGCCGCGAAAAAGGGGTACAAAATTGCTGCAGCCGGCACGCACCCGTTTGCGAATTGGCAGACGCAAGAAATCACCCCGTACGATCACTACCTGGGCACGCGCAACGACATGGGTGATCTGGCGCAGCGATTGCTGATCTTTGGTACGCACGTACACATCGGCATTGAGGATAAGGATTTCCTGGTTGATGCATGTAACGTGGCGCGGTACTTCCTGCCGCACATTCTTTGCCTCACCAGCAGCTCACCGTTCTGGTACGGCCGCGAGACTGGACTGCGATCGTATCGCAGTGTGGTGTTCCGTGCATTCCCGCGCTCCGGTGTACCACCGCTGCTCAATTCGTACTACGACTACACGTCATACATCGACACGTTGGTTGAAACTGGATCAATACCTGGTTCGCATAAAATCTGGTGGGATATTCGACCGCACGGCACGTATCCAACATTGGAGTTTCGCGTTTCCGATGTGTGTACGCGCGTTGACGAAGCGGTGTGCATCGCAGCAATTCTGCAGGCATTGATCGCTAAGCTGTACAAAATGCGTCGCGACAACACAACATTCCGCGTGTATTCGTCGGCGCTGATTGAAGAGAACAAGTGGCGCGCGGTTCGTTATGGATTGGGTGGCAAACTGATTGACTTCGGTAAGCAGGTTGAGCTACCGGCGCCGCAGTTGATTCGCGAGTTCCTCGACTGGTTTCTTGGTGATATCGTCGATGAACTTGGTACGCGCAAAGAAGTGGAGTATGCGTACAAGATCCTCGCTGAAGGGTCGAGCGCCGATCGTCAGTTGGCGACCTTTGCGAAGACCAACGACCTCAAGGCCGTGGTGGATCAGGTGATCATTGAGACAGCTGAAGGTGTATTGGATGCTCCTGAGCCGGTGGCGGGTTTGTCGCCGGCTGTGACCCACTAGTTGTCGCCGTCGTCATAGAGCATGCGCCCGATTATCGCCGTTACTACGCAAACCCTTCCGCCCATTCCCGGTGAACTGCCGGAATGCTGGGTGATGGGGAAAAACTACGTCAATGTGCTCACCGGATTTGGTGCAGTACCGTGGGTTGTACCGGCGTTTGACGGTGCCGCTGACGAAAGCACGCTGCGCGCCATTTATGACGGCGTCGATGCAATTTTTCTTCCCGGTGGCGCAGATATGGACCCAACGTCATACGGTGCTGAGAAGGTACCATTGTGTGGCCGCACCGATCCGGCGCGTGACTACACGGAGCTCACGCTGACGCGCTGGGCGCAGGTTGACCGCAAGCCGGTGCTGGCCGTCTGTCGTGGTTTTCAAGTGGTGAATGTCGCAGGCGGCGGATTGCTGTATCAAGATCTTGCGTCAGAACGCGATGGCTCACTGAAGCACGACTACTGGCCCAAAGACGGCGGCCCGTCGCGCGAGTTTCTCGCACATGATGTGGAGTTAGTGCCGGGCACGCTCACGGAATCGTTGTTCGCGGATCGCGTGTTCGCGGTGAATTCCATGCACCATCAGGGAATCAAGACCTTGGCACCCGATCTTGTTGCCACGGCGCACGCGCCCGACGGACTGATAGAGGCCGTTGAATCAGCGCACGACGATTGGTTCTGCGTTGGCGTGCAGTGGCATCCAGAGTCGCTGGTGCAGAGCGATGCGCGGAGTCAGCGACTATATCGTGCATTCATGGATGCTGCGACGGCGTTTGCGGCTGCGCGCCGATCGTAGTGGCAGGTGTGTTGTTGCGCTACCTACTTCCCGTAGCCTAAGCCTTTAAATACCGACTCGATGTAGAAGTATCCGCCGAGTGTCACGGCGAAAATGATCGCCATGTATAGATAGAACATCGGCGACCCTTTGCCACCATTTCCGACCCGCTTGAAATAGTCGTTGACTGTTTTGCCGCCGAGCGCGATCACCAGTCCGACGACCGGCAGTAAAATCGAAATGCCGATCGCTTTCATGCTCAACGAGACACTGCTCGCACCGGCCAGTGCTTGCTGGTACGGACGCCAGATGAAGAAAAATGCGAATCCGGCACCCATCAACATGAGAAACAGGCCACCAAGTCGAGTTTTCAGATCTTCGTTCATTTGCACGTGCTCCGGCTACGGATTTGGCAATCGTGGGCGTTCGATAAAATTTACAATCGCCGCAATGAATGCTGGCAACGTGTCTTCCAACAGTGCCGCGTGATCACCCTTCGCCAAAATTATCCACTGTCGATCGGCTGATCCCAGTTGTGTGAACGTTTTGGATTGCGACGGAATTGGCGTGAACGGATCAAGCATTCCGTGCAAGAGCAGCGTTGGGGTGAGCAGCTTGGGCGCCGAAAGCTCATTCCACTCATGCAAACTTCGCCAATCTGCGCGGATCGGGTCAGCGCGCATTGACGCGGCGACGTACGCCTCGATCGCACGCGCTGAAATCATACCTGGCGCAATAAAATCACTGGCGGCGTTTTTCGCAGTGTTCGGCTGCCGCGGTGGTGAGCCGGTGTCTGGAAACTGCAACATGCGCGTGTCTGGATCGCGCGGATATCCGAACAGTACAACGGCAGAGGCGAGGCTCGGATCACGTTGA
>JANNWU010000014.1:0-2515 GCA_031408755.1 Gemmatimonadaceae bacterium
ACCGAAACGATGATTTGTGGCGATGCCGAATTGTCGAAGCTCGATGAAGCGCTGGCGGCCGCCTACAAAAAAGCGACAGCCAATCCTGCCGATAAAGATTTTGTACGCGAGTGGCAGCGCACCTGGCTATCGATGCGCAGCGCCTGCGGCTCACTCGATTGTATGAAGCCTGCCTATGTCACGCAGATCAGTGACCTCAACGAACGTGCAGAACGTAGCGCCGCCAACAACTATTCGGGCAGGTACGAGCGCGTGGTGCGCGGCAAGCCCGACAAGCACACCTCAAGTCTGACCATCATTGAACTGAAGAATGACCGCGTGCGTGTTTTCGGCACGTCGGTATGGGTCGGCAACCCCACCACTGGCAATGTGAATGTTGGCGAGATCAACGGCATGGCGCGCATGGCCGGAAGGACGATCAATTATCAGGAGCCGGAAAATGAGGAATGCAAATTCGTCATCACCTTTGCCGACAAGGGTCTTAAGGCCGGCGAGGACAAGCTGAACTGCGGCGGACACAATGTCACATTCAGTGGCGACTACCGAAGGGTCGGTGCACTAAAATAGGTGTGCGCCTTCCGTAAGCCACGACTGCAAATTCGTGCCGACCATTGAATTCTCGCCCGATACCAGCATCGGGTGGCTGCCATCAACCATAAGGCTCGATCATGCCCACTCCCCACATCAACGCCGAACCCGGCGATTTCTCCGAAACCGTACTCATGCCCGGCGATCCCTTGCGCGCCCAGTTCATCGCTGAAACCTGGCTCAAGGACTGGAAGCTGGTGAACACGGTGCGCAATATGTTCGGCTACACAGGCACTTACAACGGCAAGCGCATCTCGGTCATGGCACACGGCATGGGTATTCCGTCGTGCAGCATTTACGCGACCGAGCTCATCAAGGATTACGGTGTCAAGACCGTGATCCGCGTCGGCTCGTGCGGTGCATTGAACAAGGAAATCAAGCTGGGCGAAATTATTATTGCTATGGGAGCTTCGACCGACAGCAAAGTCAACCGCATGCGATTGATGGATCACGATTACGCCGCCATTGCCGACTACGACGTACTGCGCATGGCGGTGGACGTGGCCAAAGAACAAAACAAACCAGTGCGCGTCGGCAATGTTTTTTCAGCCGACCTTTTCTACACGCCGCAGCCAGAACTATTCGACAAGCTCGAGAAAATGAATGTACTCGCGGTCGAGATGGAGCTTGCAGGCATGTACGGTTTGGCGGCTGAATACGGCGCACGCGCGCTGGGGATTTTGACGGTGTCGGATCAGATTCGCACGCATGAACATATGAGCACCGAGGCGCGGCAGACGAGCTTTGGGGCGATGATTGAGTTGGCGCTGGAGACAGCGGTGCGGTTGTAACGCTTTTCCCTCTCCTTGGGGAGAGGGGTAGGGGTGAGGGGTGAACCTCTTAAAAATGCGGCGTTCGAACGGAGTTCTAAATCAGCAGATACGCGCCACACGTGGGAGGGAGAGTTAGAATTTTTTGTGTAACCCCCCAATTGGCGGGGCGTTTCAAACGTTTTTGGACTATGAGGCCCGCCAGTGCTAGTTGTTGAATGTCAGTTGCGACGATTTTGAGGCGCTCACCCAATGGCCCCGGATATTGCGGGGTCATTTAACCAGGTAGACAACGAGACTAATGCGAAGCGTCAATACAATGGTCCAGCAATGGCGGGAACAGGCTTTGGTACTACTTCCACCGGAAACGGAATCGGCTGTACGCGATTCCTTTGCGAAAGTCGGTTCAGTCGCAACATCAGACGTGATCTCCATGTATGCCGTCCTTGGCGGCATGGAACAGGATGATCGAGAGTGCTGGCGTCTTTGGTCGCTATCCGAACTGGTCAGCGAGAATTCAGATCGCTCTTCATATGGTGTCTTGTTTGCTGACTACCTTATCTCTTGCTGGTGCTATAGGCTCGTCCCAAACGCAAACGATACGAGTGCAGTGTTCGTAGACTACTTCGATGTCAAGAAGCCCGTTCAGGTCGCCACGTGCCTCGATGAGTTCTTTCTAGCATATGCAGTCTATCCATCCCGTTTGTTAGAAGGTGCGTAAGCGATTGGTCGTCATTTATCTAAGCTGAAATGCTCACCATCCCACGCACTTATGCTGATGTCCAAGGCTTCATCACGATGTTGATTGTGGCGTGTGAAGACGCGACGATCAACAGTACGCTGCAGTTGTTGCTCTCGCAGCCGAATCCGGCGCGCAAATCTGCAGTATTGAAACTGGTAGAGAAGCTGCGTAAAGATGACGCGCCGTCTGAACTGATCGAAGCAATCGCCTGCCTTCTCGATGACGCTGTCGCAGAAAAAGCCTTCGAGGAGATCTATCACTGTGAGCGCAGGGCGACGCAGTGAAGTAGCCGAATCCCGCCAATGTCAGCGGGCGTGCGCGGGTACTTATGCCGCTGACGAAAACCGGTAAACATCCATCGCCAACGCGTTGCCTTCGAACCCATCGAACACCTGTTCAGCCTCCGCATCGTCAC
>JANNWU010000015.1:0-2891 GCA_031408755.1 Gemmatimonadaceae bacterium
AATTTCTGGAAGGCTTGACTCGACAATGCGTTGCACAATCTCAATGATGTACGGGGCCAAAACATCTGGCGCATCGACTGGCGCGCCGAGTGCGACATCGTCAATCGTGACGCGTGCTGTAAGCGCATGAGTCGCGTCTACAACAAAACTGTCTAATGCACCGCGCAGCTGCATCGTGGCGTCAAGTTTGGGAAACGACTCACGCCGGACGCGCCCACTCAGTTCGACGCGTGCAACATTGGCGCGAAATACCACCGCTGTTTGCGTCAGCGTGACTGTCATCCCATCACGGATCGGAACAGTCACAGGCAGCGACGCTGCGAGCAACGACTGCACCAACGAATCACTGAGTGTGATTAACACTTCCTCGCCGCGGCGCATGATTTTCCCTGGCGCGACCTTCTCTAGCGAGCGAAATCCGGCCACCTCTCTCCGCAACTGATCGCGCTGAACTACGCGTTCGCGCAGCGCCGGGTCTGGCCGCTGGCACGCCACAAGCAGTAGAGCACACGCGTAACGACGAAGGGGCATGCGACGGGAATTGGGACAGATTCGTACGTGACGATGTGGCGTTCGCTGAATATCATCGGCGTGCGCTGATTCAGTTGAGATGATGCGGCCAGTTCGAGTCAGCGGCAATCCTGAGCGACGCCGTGCAACATTTTTTTGGCTTTGCGTATAGGATGTCTGAAGATCTTCAACCAATCTTGAAGCGATCTCGACTGCGGTGAAAGGACCAACCGTTTTACGTGACAGAAGCGCTTAGCGTTGTGTGAAAGCGAAGCGCGCTGCCACCGCGTTGCAGCCCGCAGCCGTTACTTCGGCGGATTGTCCGGCCACGCAATCCGAACTCCGTCCGCTTGCAACTCACGCTGAAACTCGCCGCGTAGCATCGCACTGGCGCGCACCGCACGCGGCGACACCTTTCGACCCAATGCGAAACTGACCAGCGTGCCAACCACTTCACCGATATTCCACTCGATAGGATGCAATCGGTAGCATCCGTTGGTCAGATGCGTTACGCCAATGTTCTTCGCTGCTGGAAGCAGATTCTCAACGCGCTGCGGCAGCAACGCGCCAAGCGGCAGTTGAAACGGAAGCGTGTCACCATATGATCCGATATCGCCACGCGTCGTCCGATGAAGATCCATGCTGTAGTGGCCAATGCCGACACTATCGTCGTACACTGTCGCTTTTGCTTTCTCTTTAGATGCGCCGGTCAATCTCATTCTGCTTTCAAGTGTCACATCCTGCTCTCGAATCGTCACCTCAGCGCGAATGCGACGACTTTCACGAATGTACGGCGACTTTGAGAGCCCATCACTGGTGCCCATGATATCTGGACGCAAGCGAAGCCCCGGCCACCCAATGCCACCGTCAGCACGCGGCGCGGCGGTCTGGAGCCAGTAGAGCAGCGAGAGACTCTGCTGTTTGGCACGCGCAATGTGTTGCTCGGCCACTGCCGACGGCACATCGCAAATCGAACCGAGCGTGTAGTCATTTTGCGCCCAATTCACGATTGTCACGTCATTCGCATACGTACCGGGTGCAAACTGGTCTGGATCAATAATGCGGCGATATGACCAATACCCTTTCCGCGCCAGCGGATCAAATCCAAGTCGACGTGATGCTGCGTCGTCGAGACTGATTAATCGCGGTCCACTCGGTGGATCGAGCACAAGATCGCGCCAAAAACTGTAGTCTGTCGGCCTGTCGATCACGTGCGCTTCACCGGGGCGATGCTCAACCGCGAAACTCGTGGTGAAGCCCTGCACATTGTCAGGCTGTGATGCGCTCGCCGCGTGCGGCTCATCCGTCAACGCTTTTGCATCCGCGCCGAGCGCGTATTCCGTTCGTGTAAGTGGCAGCAGATCACCGAGATCGGTAGCATCGGCAAAGTACGGCGCAGTAAGTACTATATCGCGACGGTGTTGTGTATCGTGAACCGTGACTGCTAATACGCGGTCTCGATCAACATCGGCGCTAACCGCTTCGTGCTGCAACAACACACGAACGCGTCCTGCTGCAACATGCGGCGCGAGCAGCGTTTCAAGTACGGTGAGGGCGACGCGCGGTTCAACGCACAGTCGCGAGACCCAACCGTTGCCGGGATTCAAGCGAGGATTCGCGCGAGCGCGTTCGGTCAGCGGCGTATTGGTGCGATACCAATCACGCATGGCCGTGCGCAACGCTTGGTAACTTGCGGAGCCACCCACGGTTTCTATCCACGCATTCTCGTCTGGCGGCACCGCTTGCGAGGTGAGTTGACCACCAATCCAATCGGTGGATTCTGTCATGATCACGCGCAAGCCGCGACGTGCCGCGGCGAGTGCAGCAGCGCAACCGCCAAGTCCTCCGCCGATGATGACAAGGTCGGCGTGTAGTTCGTGTGGCGAGGCGTCGAGCAATGCACGCTGTCGGCGCGGTGCACAGCCCGACACAATGCCAGCGCCAGCGAGGAGTGGAGCGCTGGCGCCGAGTTGGCGCAGGAAATCGCGTCGGGATGGCATGAAGCATAAAGATGCGACTGCGTCGAGACATGCGCGATACCCGCGGTGCAGACGGGAGGCGACACCACGCGTTGGCTGCTGACCGCAAGCAGCGATCGAAACGCGGTGCAGCCCGTGAGAGGGCTCTGCGGCGAAGAGAACTCGCGGCCTCTTTCTGGCACGAAATCGTAGCGAAGCCCGCACCAAGAGGGACGCTTTGAGCCTGCGGCGTCAACTTGATCTGGCACACTTATCGCGCTGCGCTCCCTCGCGTTCCTTCGACTTCGCATGGATGCTCGCCCTCTCGCCCAGGAGTTTGTATGCGCCTACTGCTAATCGCACTTGTTCTGTTCGCTGGTTGCGCGTCACCAGCAACTGACGCGCCGGTTGAAGCTGCTTCGA
>JANNWU010000016.1:0-2381 GCA_031408755.1 Gemmatimonadaceae bacterium
CTAACACCAGGCATAGCCTGCGGAGTGCCCGCGTGATGATTCTATCGCGCAACCACACTTCTGGCACTCCGTCAGGCTCATGTCCTTGTTAGCGGACCGCGACGGCGCGCAGTCCGACGACACCACGCACACGATGCCTGCCACGCGCGCGGATGCCGCAATGCGCACCTGATGGCCCGCGCGCGGACGCGCGGCACACGCGTGCAGCCTGATTTCGCAGCGGGACGTCCGCTCACTTCGCATGGCGACGTGCACCGCAGCGCGAGTCCGGTGCCCTGACGGCCGCCTCCACACAGAAATGCTCGCGCATCACGCGCGCGCTGGCTTGAATGCGCACGCGTCGGATTTAAAGCTTGGCGATACACGACGCCGCCGCGCGGCAACGTCACGCCAGCAACAATGACGCGCGCCGCACACCACGCCACGTGACACCGACGCGTCGCTCCATGCACGGTGCGGCGGCACACACCGCGACGACGTCGCACCGACGGTGGCATCACGCACCACAATTACACCAGCACCGATGCTCTCGCGCAGCGACCGTCGCGGCGCACACGAACCAGAAAAACGAATGCGTGATCGCGGGTTCGCTAACACCAGCATTGCCTGCGGAGTGCCAGCACCGAAGAACCTACCACGCACCGGAATTTCTGGCACTCCGGCTGGCACATGCAGATGTTAGGGCGCCTGTACCGACCTCGCACACACGACACCTGAGCGTCTGAGTCGGCGAAGACTCGAGTGCTGAAGACGGTGTGCGTACGTGCAACGGGCGGAATCACCCGCGGTTTCATTTTCAGCGGGGATACGACTGGGTCGCCAGCGATGACGCTACGGATCCTACTGGCGTGGCACTGTCGCCAGGTCGACCGAGATCACTGATCCGCGATTCCGGAACTGTGCGTTCTGAACAATCAGGGTTCCAAGATACCGCGCCGTGGCTGCGCGGACCATGTACAAATTGAGCGTGATGTCTCGCCCGCCCTGATATCCATCAACGCTGGACAAGGGCGTGCCACTTTGTGCTCCCGGAGCCACCACCCCTGAGCCAGGAATCGTCCGAAACGTTGCCAACGCGATGGGAAACGGTGATAGGGACACGCGCTTCGAGAGTTCGTACTCGAAAGTTCCGTATGCGAGGCTGTCACGTCCCGCATTCCGTATCTCGATTGAATCGGCACTCTCGCCTGGGGCTGTCGCGCCAGTTCCGCAGGCACTCAAGGCGGCGATGGCGAGACAGCCAACTGCCTCCCGAGTTGCGCGCTGGCGAACAACGCGCATCGCCTCAACGCCGTTACAGGCGGACTTCATTGCAGGCAAACCACCGGCTGCTGCCACGAAGGCTCGGAGCTCCCATCATACAGGTCAGTCGCCCTCACGTAGTAACGAGCGCTCCTCGAACATGGCGGGTAGACGCCAGACAGCGTGCGAAGGACATCTTCAACTTGCCAAGATGATCCCTGATTCGTGTAGCCGAACGACAGTGAGCCACAGAATGACTGACCTGAATCGCAGCGGAAGACTGTGTAGCCACTCGCAAACGCTACCGTTGGCCAGCTGAACTTTGGTTTTTGTCCGTTACCGTAGTTGATAGTGTTCATCACGCCTGGAGAAGCCGGGGCAATGAAATTGCCCACTGTTGATCGTGTCGTGGTAAGGGCCAACGCATTGTTGTTGCCGCTCGACGTTCCCATCGGCTGTCCCGTGGGTGGGTAGAGCACAGATGGATTCGAGAAGTATTGGACTCGGAGGCAGTCCCCACACGAGTTGCCGTACGCCATGATAGTGCGCCATTGGCCGTTTGGGTCAACGTAGCCGCGACCGTACGAGAAGCCGCCGCTTGGCGGTTGAGATGCCGCTGGGTCGTGATGAGCACCTTGTAGGTGGCCGAGTTCGTGCGCGAAGGTGAAGCTCGTGAGGCAGTTCGCTTTCGTTGCAGCGAAAGCTGTCGAGTAGCTGGCAATCACAGTCGTCGCGACGCCGCAGATCGAGGGAATAGACGTTGGAGAGATAATGAGCATCACAAGGTCAGCACGCGCTGCGGCGCGCTCCACGTGCACGTTGTCCATGCTCCCGTCTGCCGTCCCCACGAGGTCATTAATCAGCTGGGTTGTCGTAGTCGCGGCAGACTCGTTGTACGTCGTTTGCGCGACGCCGGCAAGAATCACGGTTTGGTTGATGCCGGTATTGACGTAGGCCTGATTGGTCGTATTGACTGCTTGGAGGGCAGCTCCGTACTGATCGTAGACGCCGGAGTTCTGGGTGAACACAACCAACACCTTTTGGTAGGGCGGCCCATTGTCCACGTCGGTTCCGGGAGCCAGTGCGAGCGGAGCAGCCACGACCTGAGCGTTCACCGTTCCAAGCCCCCGACCGGAAAC
>JANNWU010000017.1:0-4194 GCA_031408755.1 Gemmatimonadaceae bacterium
CTGAATCCGCATGCTCCGAATTGCACTGCCAAATAAGGGTCGCCTCTCCGAAGACGCCCGCGAGCTGTTTACCGACGCCGGCCTTGAGGTGCGCGGTCGAGGCGAAAGAGCGCTCACGGCATCACTTGGCGGAGAGTTCGAGGCGATCTTCGTTCGGGCCGCCGATATCCCAGAGTTTGTCGCCGATGGTGCGGCGCAAGCGGGAATTACCGGCATCGACTTGGTGCGAGAATCGGGTCGAGAGGTAGAAGAGCTGCTCGATCTGGAGTTCGGAAAGTGCCGCTTAGTGGTCGCGGTGCGCGAGGAAAGCAAAATTCGCGCGCTCAGCGACTTGCAGGGAAAGCCACGTGTCGCGACGGTCTTTCCGCGAATCACGGCCACGTTCTTTGCGCAGCAACAGATTCCCGTCGATATCGTGCCGGTGTCCGGTGCCGCAGAGATTGCGCCGCATTTGGGAATTGCTGATATCGTTGTCGATCTGACATCAACCGGATCGACGCTCAAGGTGAACGGGCTCATCGAAATTGCAACGGTGATTGAGTCATCAGCGCGCATGATTACAACTGTGGCAATACACGATGCGCGCCGTCCGCAGTTGACTGACCTGGTGGATGCACTGGCATCGGTGTTGCGCGCGCGAAGTCGGCGCTATTTGATGGCCAATGTGCCGCGATCGCAATTGGCAGCGGTCCAAGCAATTCTGCCTGGTATTAATGGACCGACGGTGATCGACATTATGGACCATGGTGAAATGGTCGCCGTGCACGCCGTTGTACCATCCGCCACCATTTATCGTACGATCGGCCAACTGAAGCAGCTTGGCGGGCAGGGCATTCTTGTGACGCGCATTGAGCGATTGATGCCATGAGCGCATCACTGTTTCGATTTGGCGGTGCAATTGAAACGTTGTCACGCGAGGATCGGCGCGCACTCTGCGATCGTTCAACCTCTGCAGATGCTGCGATTCGCGAGCAGACGGCAGCAATCATCCGTGCCGTCCAGCGCGACGGTGATGCTGCACTCCGCGACATGGCCACGCGTTTTGACGGTGCGACGCTGACAGCGCTTGAAGTTCCGCAGAGCGCACGATCCGCTGCGCTCACCGCACTGTCGCCAACGCTGCGCGAAGCACTTGAGCGCACCGTACGCAATGTGCGCGCTGCGCATTCGGCATTTCTGCCCACTGCCGTTGAAGTTGAAACAGAACCGGGGGTGCACGTCGGTCGCCGTCCCGACCCACTGCAGCGCGTAGGCGTGTACGCGCCAGGCGGTCGCGCTGCGTATCCCAGTTCACTGATCATGGGCGTGGTGCCGGCGAAGGTTGCAGGCGTGCCAGAAGTGATCGTCTGCACACCCGCATCAGCATCTGGCGCGCCCTCTGACGTGGTGCTTGCAGCTGCTGCTTTAGCGGGCGCGGATCGAGTGTTTGCGATTGGTGGCGCTGGCGCAATCGCCGCGATGGCATTCGGCACCGAATCTGTTCCGCGAGTGGACCGCATTGTTGGTCCGGGGAATGCATGGGTTGCGGAAGCGAAACTGCAATGCGCTGGCGCCGTCGCAATCGATTCGCCGGCAGGGCCAAGTGAACTTCTGGTCATCGCTGACGCGTCCGTTGAGCCGCTCGTAGTCGCGCGCGAAATGCTCGCCCAAGCCGAACACGATCCGCGCGCAGCGGTGGTCTGTATCGCACTTGGTGCGTCAACCGCTGCGGCAATTGACGCTGCAGTGCGCTCGCTGCTGAGCCAAGCGCCACGAGTTGCAATCATTCGCGATGCATTCGAGTTCGCAGGTGGAATCTTGCACACCGACTCGCTGGCCACTGCAATTTCATTCGCAAATGAGTGGGCCGCCGAACACCTGCTCCTCGCCATCGAGTCTGCACAAATCGAGAGCACCTTCTCGGCCTTGCGCGGGGCAGGCACTGTCTTTCTTGGTGAAACAGCAAGCGTGGCGTTCGGCGACTACATGACTGGCGCCAACCATGTGCTACCGACTGGCGGTTTGTCGCGCTGCTATTCGGGCCTGTCTACACTCGACTTCATTCGGTGGACGTCGTGGCAACGCGTCACGCCATCTGCCGCCGCTGCATTGGCAACCGCTGTTGGGGTGTTTGCCGATAGCGAAGGTTTGCCCAATCATGCGTTAACCGCTCGCCAATGGAGCGCCGCATCGTGACGATACCAACTACCGAACGCCTCGCGATTGCCCGCGCTGCGTACAACGACGTGACGCTCTACGATCCAAAGCGCACGCCGGTGAAACTTGATCTCACGGACAATACAAATCTGTGGGGCGTGCCACCGCACGCCGAGCGCGCGATACGCGAGTTCAGCGCTTCGAGCGTGACACGGTATCCAACGCTGTACGGCACAGAACTGAAACTCGCATTGGCTGAATACGCTGGTGTGAAGTCGGATATGATCGTGACCGGCTGCGGATCAGACGACCTGCTCGACTCAGCGATGCGTGCGTTTGGCGACGAAGGTGATTTGATTGCCGCCAGCGATCCCACGTTCGCAATGGTGCCGATATTTGCGAAGATGAACGCATTGCGTTCCACACTCATTACCGAGCTTCCGCAACATGAGATTGACGTAGATGCGCTGATCGCAACCGGTGCGCGCTGCATTTATGTGTGCTCGCCAAACAATCCCACCGGCGCGCTGGTCGCGCGTAACACGTTGATCAAGCTGATCGACAATGCACCCGGTGTGCTGATGATTGACGAAGCGTATGTAGAGTTTGCAGGCGTCTCCAACATCGATCTACTCGCACGTTCACCGCGCGTACTGATCGTGCGCACGCTATCAAAAGCGTTTGGACTGGCTGGGTTGCGCATTGGCTATGCACTGGGCCAACCGTCGCTGGTGGCGGAGGTGGAAAAATCGCGCGGACCGTACAAAGTCAGCGCGATCGCGGAGTTGGCCGCCGTTGCAGCATTACGTCACGATGTTCAATGGGTGGAAGAACGCATCGGTATGGCGATCGAAAGTCGAGACAAACTGACTATCGCGTTACTGCAAATGGGTTTAGATCCAATTTCATCAAGTGCGAATTTCGTGTGCGTGCCGGTACCGAACGCCGTAGAGGTAGGCGCTGCGATGCGACAGCGCGGCGTCGGCGTGCGTCCATTTGCGGCACTACCGCACGTGGGTGATGCACTACGCATCTCAGTTGGGCCGTGGCCGATGGTAGAAGAATGCCTCACTGCATTGCGAGCCTCACTGAAGAAGAGCAAGCGCAAATGATCGTCAGCGTGTTTGACTACGGCGCCGGAAATCTTCATTCGCTGATCAAAGCGTTGGACGCACCGGGTGTTACCGTTCGCGTTGATACGGACACGGCGCAATGCGTCACCGCTGACGCAATGGTCCTTCCTGGCGTCGGTGCATTTCCGGCTGCAACAGCTGCGATGGGAGACACTGGCCGCACAACACTGCAGCATGCCATTCGCAACGGGCTGCCAACGCTTGGCATCTGCCTTGGGATGCAGTTGTTGTTTGACGCCAGCGATGAGGGCGGTAGCGCCGGATTAGAGATAATTGCTGGACTGGTGGAGAGACTACGCGCCGAACGCGTACCGCAGATCGGGTGGAATCGGCTGGATGACGCTGACGGTAACGCGTTGCTGAATAGCGCAGCGCTGCGCACAGCATATTTCGCGAACAGTTACGTCTGCCGTCCGGTTGATCCATCGGTCGTGGTTGCGTGGTCTACGCACGAGCAGGATCGCTTTCCCGCCATGGTACGCATCGGACGATGCACCGGCGTGCAGTTTCATCCAGAAAAAAGCAGCGCGCCGGGTGTCAAGTTTGTGCACGCTTGGCTGCGCGAGGTGCAAGCATGATTGCAATTCCAGCCGTCGATCTGCGCGATGGTGCATGCGTCCAGTTGGTGGGCGGTGAGTACACCGCGGAGCGCATTCGACTCCCCGATCCAGTTGCCGTTGCGCTGGATTGGGAGGCGAAGGGCTTTCAGTCCTTGCACATCGTCGACCTTGATGCTGCAACGGGGCGTGGCGACAATCGTCGCACCATCGAACTCTTGCTTGATCGCACAGATCTCGATGTACAAGTGGGCGGCGGAGTGCGTGATCGTGACGCAATTGCGTGGCTGTTCGATGCAGGTGCTGCTCGCGTCGTGATTGGTACGCGCGCACTCGAGGATGAAGCATGGTTGCTGCAAATGGTCGAC
>JANNWU010000018.1:0-4810 GCA_031408755.1 Gemmatimonadaceae bacterium
ATCAAGATCTCTGACCCCTTGATCTGGATACGAAAGTTCGGACGACTTGCGAGTTCAAGGGAACAGACCTCCCGAATGATCAAGATCTCTGACCCCTTGATCTGGACCCCGTGATCCGAATGCACGTCGATCGTGCGCTCAACCAAACGCGTTACTCGCGCTCGCCGCCTGTATCGTCATCATCATCGTCGTCACTGTCGTCCAACTGACCGTCCGTCTCTTCGTCAGCGTCAAGCGATGGCATCGCAGCATACGGTGCCGACACGTATTCCTCACCCTCAGCACGCGGCACGTACACTGGCTCGTCACGCCACGGACCGGCGTCCAACAGCGACACCAGCGCCTCGGCCAAATCATCGCGCCCAATGTGATCGTGCGCGCTAAACGGAATCACCTGATCTTCGTCCACTCCAATTGCTTCACACACCGCCGCGACACGCTTCGCGCGCTCAACACGATTGAGCTTGTCCACCTTGGTGAGCGCCAGCAACGTCGGCACGCCTAGATCGGCAAGAAAATCGAGCATCGTGCGATCATCGCCCGTGGGATCGTGGCGCACCTCCAGCAATTGCACCACGCCGCGCAGATACGGGCTGTGGCGCATGTAGCCTTCCATGAGCGGACGCCACGCCGACTTCCGCTCCTTGCTGATCTTCGCATAGCCGTACCCCGGAAGATCGACCAGCATGAACTTCTCGTTCACGCGAAAGAAATTGATCTCTCGCGTGCGCCCTGGCGTGCGACTCACGCGTGCAAACGCCTTGCGCCGCACAAGCGCATTCAGCAACGAACTTTTCCCCACGTTCGATCGCCCGGCAAACGCAATCTCTGGCAACTGCGGCTCTGGGCGCCAGCCATTCTCGCTCGACATCGGACCAGAAAAGGTCAACGAGCGAATGACCAACGGATCAGGCTTCGGCGTATTGGCGGCAGGTGCAGCGGCTGCGACCGGCGGAACAGCGGATTCAGACACGCAATCTCAGTGAGGGTGCACAGGCGCGCGGCGATTGCCACGCTCGCGCCGCGGCTGCCCTGCCGTCGCAGGCTTCTTCGGCAAACCGGGCACCTGTGCTGTCGGAACCACGGCCATCGGTGCATTGGGTACGCGGAGACCGAGCGCCAACACTTCGTCCATGCTTCCAACAAAGTGGAAGGTGATGGCGTCACGCACTTCCTGCGGTACATCGTCAAGATCGCGCGCATTGCCCTTTGGGAGCAGCACATGCGTCACGCCAGCACGATGTGCACCAACCGACTTCTCCTTCACTCCACCAATCGGCAACACGCGACCACGCAGCGTGATTTCGCCGGTCATCGCGATATCACCACGCACCGCGGTCCCGGTGAGCGCGCTGATCACCGCGGTCGCGATCGCAATTCCGGCGCTCGGTCCGTCCTTAGGCGTCGCACCGGCAGGTATATGGATATGAATGTCCTTTGTTTTGTAGAAGTCCGACGCAATGCCAAGCTGCGCGGCGCGTTGACGCGCGTAGCTCAACGCCGCTGATGCGGACTCTTTCATCACATCACCCAAAGTGCCCGTCAGCTGCACGCGGCCCTTGCCGTCGACAACGCTCACTTCAATCTCGAGCGTTTCGCCGCCAACGGTGGTGTACGCCAATCCTGTTGCGACGCCAACCTTGTCGTCCAACGACGTATCGTCAGGATCAAACTGCATCGCGCCCAGCAACGCACCAAGCTCAGAGGTTTTCACGAGCAGCGGCGCCGTGGCTTTGTTCGCATCGCTCGCTTCGGCACGCTGGCGCGCGAGTTTACGCGCAACGCGCGCTAACCGTCGCTCAAAATCGCGCACACCCGCTTCGCGTGTCCAGCCGCGGCAGATGGTGCGCAATGCATCCGGCTCCCACGTTACTTCGCGAGCATCAATGCCAACGTTCTTCAGCGTGCGCGGCACGAGATACTGCGTCGCGATCGCCAGCTTCTCTTGATCCAGATAGCCGGTGAGGCGAATGATTTCCATCCGATCACGCAGCGGTTCCGGAATACTCGACAGCGAATTTGCCGTCGTAATGAACAACACCTGACTGAGATCGTAGTCGATCTCGAGGTAGTGATCGTTGAACGAAGTATTCTGCTCCGGATCGAGCACTTCCAGCAACGCCGCGCTGGGATCGCCACGCCAATCGGCGCCGAGTTTATCGATCTCGTCGAGCAACAGCACTGGATTCACCGACTCCGCGCGTCGCATTGCCTGAATAATACGACCCGGCATCGCGCCAATGTACGTGCGACGATGTCCGCGAATCTCGGCTTCATCGCGAACGCCGCCCAGTGACATGCGCACGAACTTGCGACCCAACGCACCAGCAATCGATCGGGCCAACGATGTTTTGCCGACGCCTGGCGGACCGACCAAACACAAAATCTGCCCATCCAACTTGCCGACCTGCTTGAGCACAGCGATGTAATCGAGAATCCGGTCTTTCACATCGTCCAAACCGTAGTGATCCTCGTCTAACACCCGTTTTGCAGCCAGCACATCCAACGTGTCTGCGGTGCGCGTGTGCCACGGCAGCGCCAGCACCCAATCGAGAAAGGTTCGACTGACTGTTGCTTCCGGGCTCATTGGCGCCATACGCCGGAGCTTGCGCACTTCGCGACGCGCGCGCGTCAATACCGCTTCGGGCAACTGCGCAGCCACTAATTGTGCGTCCAACTCCTGCACTTCGTCGCCATCTTCGTTGCCCAACTCGCGATGAATAGCGCGCAGCTGTTCTTGGAGATAAAACTCGCGCTGATTCTGAAAGAGCGCGCCCCGCACATCGTCTTCAATCTTGCGTTCAAGGCGCAGCAACTCCACCTCGCCCGCGAGTGTCATCGCGAGCTGATCGTAGAGCACGCCGAGTGTCGGTGCATCGAGCAGACGTTGCCGCACATCGAGCTTCACGTTTACGTGTGCAGCCATCGCGCACGCTTGACGCTCTGGCGTCTCCGCGCCACTCACAAGCTGCAGTACTTCGTCGGGAAGGCGTCGATGTAACGCCACGTACTCTTCGAAACTGGCAACGGCGCGGCGAGCCTGCAGCTCATCTTCCAAACTCATGGCGCTGGCATCAAACGGCAGCGGCTGCACATTCGCTTTCAAGTGCGAACCGGCCATCGCATAGCGCGTGACTTTTGCGCGTGCGACCGCCTCTACCAGCACGCGCGTTGTGCCATTCTGCAAACGCGATAGTTGATGGATGCGCGCGACCACACCCACGCGAAAGAGATCCGTGCTGCCCGGTTCTTCGGTGTCGGCGCGCTTCTGCGCGACCAGCAACACCAATGAATCGTCGGCGGCAGCGGCGTCGAGTGCGGCTAGGCTGGCGGCGCGTCCGACCAGCAACGGGATGACGACGTGAGGAAAGACCACAACGTCGCGGAGCGGCAATACTGGCAGCCGGTCCGGCGTCTCGATCAAATCCCCATCGCGCCGGAAAACCGGGCTCAGGGCTATGCTTCCTTTTTACGGCGTGCGGGAGAAATCTCGAGCAGCGGCTGCGCACGACTGGTGATGCAGCTCTCAATCACGCGGACTTCCGTGACATCCTCGCGGCTCGGCAGATCGAACATAACGTCGGTCAAAACCTCTTCGAGAATTGCGCGCAGACCACGCGCACCGGTGCCGCGCTTTAGCGCTTTCGCAGCCACCGCACGTAATGCACTTTCCTCGAAGTCCAGCTTTACCTCTTCCAACGCGAACAGCTTCTGATACTGCTTCACGAGCGCATTCTTTGGCTCGCGCAGAATCTGCACGAGCGACTCTTCATCGAGCGATTCCAGCGGTACGGCAACCGGCAAACGCCCAACAAGTTCTGGGATGATGCCAAAGCGAAGCAAATCATCAGGCTCAACATCGGCAAACGGTTCTTTCGCCGTCCGCTCAAGCAATGCCTTGTCAGCTCCGCCGAAACCGATGCGCTGCTTTCCAACGCGCGCCTCGATGATCTTCTCCAACCCGTCAAACGCGCCACCGCAGATGAACAGAATATCTTTGGTGTTAATCTGGATGTATTCCTGCTGCGGATGCTTGCGTCCACCTTGCGGTGGCACACTCGCGACCGTCCCTTCCAGAATTTTCAGCAACGCCTGCTGAACACCTTCGCCGCTCACATCTCGCGTGATGCTCGGGTTCTCACTTTTGCGCGCGATCTTGTCGATTTCGTCGATGTAAACGATGCCGCGCTCGCACTCTTGCACATTAAAATCGCCAGCCTGCAGCAAGCGCACCAAAATGTTCTCGACATCTTCGCCCACGTAGCCCGCTTCGGTCAGCGTGGTCGCGTCAGCGATCGTAAACGGCACATCGAGAATTTTGGCTAACGTCTGCGCCAACAGCGTCTTACCAACGCCAGTCGGGCCGATCATCAAAATGTTCGACTTCTCAAGCTCCACATCCTCGTCGCGCGTGGCGCCGAGGTTGACCCGCTTGTAGTGATTGTAAACGGCAACCGAGAGCGCCTTTTTCGCGCGCTCCTGCCCGATCACGTACTGATCGAGAGTGTCCTTGATCTCTTGGGGAGTGGGAACCTGCGTGATCGCTTCCGCAACCTCGCGCTCCTCATCCTCGGCCAAGATCTCGTTGCAGAGCGCAATGCACTCATTACAGATGTACACGGACGGCCCGGAAATAAATTTCCGGACGGCGTCCTTGGACTTTCCGCAGAACGAGCAGCGCAGATGCTTGTCGTGCGACATTCGAGACCCGGCAAAAAACGCGGCAAGCCCTCCGTGTGAGGACTCATCCAGTACTTCGAAGCTACCGCTCGGGCAGGGGATCGCAATGCACAATCACCTCGTCCGCAGA
>JANNWU010000019.1:0-5520 GCA_031408755.1 Gemmatimonadaceae bacterium
CAACACTGTGGCCGAACACCTGGCTGTCTGGGCGTGCAAAATAGACATGCTCAAATACGCACTTCTTCAGCGGCTGGACTTCGAATGCTTGCATCGTGCGAATCTCGCCATTCTCAATCGCGACAATCTCGCCGGGCTGCACTTCGCGTAACAGCGTGGCATTCACAATGTCGAGCGCGCAGGTTTCACTCGTCGCGACGATACCGTCGCCGAGCTTCCCAAGGACTAGCGGACGCCAGCCGCGAGGGTCGCGTGCGGCCAGGAGTGTCTCATTGATGAGTACGACGAGTGAGTAGGCACCTTCCACTCCGCGCAACGCGTCAGCCAGTCGCAAAATCGGATCTTCTTCGGACGAGCGTGCAAGGCGATGCAGCAAGACTTCCGAATCATTCGTCGACGTGAAAATTGAACCGAGTGCTTCAAGTTCCGCGCGAATCTCGGACGCGTTCGTGAGATTGCCGTTGTGCGCGAGTGCAATCACACCGCCCTTGAATCGCGCCATCAGCGGCTGTGCGTTCTCAATGGTCGAGCTGCCTGCGGTGCTATACCGCGTATGACCAATTGCGACATTGCCGGTGAGTGGTATCAACGCGGCCGCTGGAATCGCCTCCGAAACCAAACCCATTGCACGAATCGGATGGACCGCACCTTCCGTGTCGACAGAGACTATTCCCGCAGATTCTTGCACTCGATGCTGCAGCGCATACAAGCCAAGATGCGTAAGCGCTGCGGCGTCCGGTGTTCCAAAGACTCCAAAAATTCCACACATGATTGTGACTCAGGCTGAGGCAGTTGCCGCGCGCTGCATCAACGCGGGGATCGCGTTAAAGTACGCGTCAGCCAGAGGTGCTAGCGGTGTGTCGAGCGTGCGTTGTGCTGTTCGAATCGTCAAGCGTGCTTCGCTAAGTACTGTTCCGATGCGCTGTGCAGATACACCTTGGGCGTGCGCAAGTGCGATCACGGCTTCTGGATCAGGGGTACTGACGATCACGCGACCCTGTGCCTCGCCCCAGAAGATGGCGCGATCACTAAACTCATTCGTGCCATTTGCAACTGTCACGTCTGCGCCAAACGATTGGTTTTCGTCACCCATGCAACACTCTGCAAGCGAAACAGCGAGCCCGCCCTCGCTGACATCGTGAGCTGAACGCACTAAGCCAGCACCAATCGCGTCAAGGAGCGCATCAACCAATCGCTTTTCGTGATCCAGATCGACCACCGGCACTGCACCAATCGTCTGCGCATGCACGCGCGACAGGTACTCCGAGGCGCCGAGTTCATTTGAACCAACACCAAGCTGCACGATGGCATCACCGGCAACACTGAACGCGCTTCGCGTCACATGCGCCAGGCTCTCGATTAGTCCCACCATCCCGATCGTTGGTGTAGGAAACACTGCTCCGTGCGGATTCTCGTTGTACAGCGAGACGTTGCCGCCGGTGACCGGTGTGCCCAACGTGCGACATGCTTCGCCCATGCCGGTCACAGCTTCGCGAAACTGGAAGAAGACTTCCGGCTTCTTTGGATTACCGAAGTTCAGACAGTTGGTAATCGCCATCGGTCGACCGCCCGCACACGCAACGTTGCGTGCGGCTTCGGCTACGGCAATGCGTCCGCCCATCCGTGGGTCGAGATACACATACCGTGAATTGCAATCCGTCTTAAGCGCCAGCGCCTTGTCTGTACCGCGCAACCGCACAACTGCTGCGTCAGCGCCACCCGGACCAACGACAGTACTTGTACGCACCTGTGAATCGTATTGACGATAGATCCACTTCTTGTTGGCGATCGTGGGCGAAGACAGCAACTGTGTCAGCGTCCAGACGGGATCTTGCTCCTCAAGACGTTCGACGACCGCGTGCGGATCGCGCGCTCGCAGCGCCACGATCACGTCGCTTTCACGCGCTTCTGGGTGATACTGCGGGCACTCCGTGACCAATCGGCTTCCGGGAAACTCCGCAACCACGCGATCACCTTCAACGACGCGATACACCGGTTCTGCAATCACTTCGCCAATTACTTCTGCTTGCAAATCCCACTTACGGAGAATTGCCTTCGCCTGCTCTTCGTGTCCGCGTTTCGCCACAACCAACATCCGTTCCTGACTCTCGCTAAGGAGAATCTCGTACGGAGTCATACCTTCTTCGCGCACCGGCACTTTGGTCACGTCGATCACCACACCAACGTCTCCGCGCTCTGCCATCTCGGCGCTGCTCGACGTGAGGCCAGCCGCGCCCATATCCTGAATGGCGACGATATGGCCGCTGCGAATGAGCTCAAGCGATGCTTCGAGCAGCAACTTCTCAGTGAATGGGTCGCCCACTTGAACACGCGGACGTTTGGCTTCGTTCTCGTCGCTCAAATCCTCTGATGCGAAGCTCGCACCATGAATACCATCACGACCCGTGCGTGCGCCGACGGCGAGAATCGGATTGCCAACACCCTCCGCTTTCGCAGTGATCAGTTCATCTTCGCGCATTAACCCAACACACATCGCATTAACCAGAGGATTGCCTTCGTATGCGGGGTCAAACATGACGTCGCCAGCGACCGTTGGCACACCAATGCAATTACCGTAATCGCCAATTCCTTTCACCACGCCAGAGACGAGCCAACGCACACGCGCTGAATCGAGACTGCCGAATCGCAGTGAGTTCAACATTGCGATTGGACGAGCGCCCATTGTGAACACGTCGCGCAGGATTCCACCAACACCCGTTGCAGCGCCCTGATACGGCTCAACGGCGGACGGGTGATTATGACTCTCGATCTTGAACGCTACAGCCCAACCATCACCGACGCTGATGACGCCAGCGTTCTCACCAGGACCTTGCAGCACATACGGCGCCTGCGTTGGCAGCGTCTTCAGCACCGGTCGAGAATGTTTGTACGAGCAGTGCTCGCTCCACAACGCGCTCACAATTCCAAGCTCGGTGAACGTAGGCTCACGACCCAGCAAGCCGAGCAACTTCTCGTACTCAAATGGGGTGATGCCGTGCTCGGCCACCAGCGCCGGTGTTATCGCTGGATCTCCGGGTCGCGGCTGCACTCGTGATGTGGTCGTTGTCATGCGTTCACCCGTGCGAGCAGCGACTCAAACAACGCGAGACCGTCGGTGGATCCAAGCAGCGATTCGACAGCTCGCTCTGGATGCGGCATCATGCCAAGCACGTTACCCGACGCGTTCGTGATACCGGCGATGTTGCGCAAAGCACCATTGGGGTTGGCAGCGTCTGTTACGGCACCATCGGTGTCGCAGTATCGGAAAAGCACGTGTCCCGATTGGTCCAGCGCATCAAGTGTCGCATCATCAGCGACGTAGCGTCCTTCGCCATGTGCGATCGGAATGCGCAACACCTGTCCGGGCTGATAGTTGTTGAGATAGCGCGGTGCAGCACCTTCCACGCGCAGATGCACCCAGTCACAAATGAACTTCATACCCGCGTTTCTCATGAGAGCGCCGGGCAACAAGTGTGACTCACAGAGAATCTGAAATCCGTTGCAAATGCCGATGACTGGTGCACCGCGCTCGGCATGTGCGATGACTTCTTGCATGATCGGACTAAATCGCGCGATCGCTCCGGCGCGTAGCGCATCACCGTAGCTAAAGCCGCCGGGCAAAATCAGAACGTCACACCCTTGCGTGTCATGCTCGCGATGCCACAGCGACACCGCAGTCTGGCCGAGTGCATCGGTGACTGCGTGCAGCGCATCGACGTCGCAGTTGGATCCGGGAAAGGTGACGATCCCAAACTTCATTGTCACGCTGCCACCGCCGCCGCGATGAGATAGTCCTCGGTGACTGGATTTGCGAGCAGTTTGTCACACATCGCGCGCGCTGATTTTTCAGCGTCTGCGGCTGATGTCGCGTCAATATCCAGTACGATGTATCGACCGATGCGAGCATCGGCCACATCGCTAAAGCTCAGCGCATGCAACGCATCGGCAACGGCCTTGCCTTGTGGGTCCAGCAGTCCCTTGCGCGGGACAATTTGTATACTGACGCGAAAGCGACTCATACCTTGGGGTCGTTGGGCGAGCGTGTGTGCTGCGGCGGATTCTGGGGCACAACTGGTACGTCATCGCGTGTGCGCCGGCGTTTGCGGCGTCGGTTGGCGTTGATGACGGTCAGCGCATCGGACGCAGCTGTGGCGCGATCGCCCGTGAGGGCATCAGCGTGCATCGCGCCCGGCTTATCACTCAACGACTGCAATGTTGTACCCACGATGCCGACTAAGACGTACGTTAGCCCGGCGGGGAAAAAAAATTCACGCGGAAGAAATATCGCGCCAGCAAAACAGGAGATGACCGTGAGTGAGCCAAGGATGCCACGCCAGTCGCGAAACCCAGTGCGAGGGAAAGCAGGGTAGCGCACGTTGCTGATCATGAGCAGAGAGAGGCCAACCATCAAGTACTTGACCAATTCGTGCCACGGCAGATCGCCAATTCCGGTTTGTTGATACAGGTTGGTTTGGGCGAACCAGTGATACGTCGCGAGCGTGCCTCCCGCTGCCGGACTTGGCAGACCGACGAAGTACGATTTCTTCTCGCCAGCCTGTGTCACGTTAAAGCGTGCCAATCGCAGCACGGCACACATGCAGAAGAAGAACACCAAAATCCAAGACCATCGATCACGGCCTGGTTCTGTTGGCGTGAATACCGCAAAGTACGTGATCATTGCAGGTGCGAGCCCAAACGAAATCGCATCCACCAACGAGTCGAGTTGTTCACCGAACTCTGTACCGGAGTTTGTCGCTCGCGCAACGCGTCCGTCGAGCATGTCGCACACACCGCCGCACACAATAAACAGCACCGCACGCCCAAACTCACCGCGACTGGCACTGATCATCGCGAAAATGCCGAAGAACAGATTGCCGAGTGTGAGACCGCCGGGAAAGAGCACCACGGCGCGGCGCATTCCCGTTGGGCGTTCGGGGCGTGTGGGCGGTTGTGGTGTCATCAGACGGGCAACTCTGCAATCACTGTGGTGCCGGCAACTGTTCGCTGACCGAGCTTCACCAACACCGCAGAATTCGTCGGCACGAACACATCAACGCGTGAACCAAATCTGATGAGTCCATAACGATCACCCTGTCCGGCCGCCTCGCCCTCGCGGCTGTATGTCACAATACGCCGCGCAATGAGGCCAGCGATTTGCCGCGTCAAGATGCGAAATCGGCCAGTCGCGATACCAACGCTCACCTGCTCGTTCTCAAGCGACGACTTCTCAGTCACTGCATTAAGAAATTTACCCGGCGTATGCACCACATGTTCAACTTTACCGTGCACCGGATACCGATTCACATGCACGTCAAAGACATTCATGAAGATCGAGATGCGCGTCGTTCGGCCATAGACATACGTCGGCTCTTCAACCTCGGTGATCATTACCACCTTGCCATCGGCAGGCGCGATCACCGCGCGGTCATCACGACGGCCGGTACGATCTGGATCGCGGAAGAACCACGCAACCCACAGCGCGATTACCAACAGCAGTACACCGACCAGCCACAGCACCCA
>JANNWU010000020.1:0-10656 GCA_031408755.1 Gemmatimonadaceae bacterium
ACACCCACACACGCAACGACCCAAACTGCCGCTGCAATCGCATGACGATCGGAACGGCGATGATACCGGCAAGCATGTTGACCGTCATGAACGCATGCGCCGCTGCTGGACTTCCGCCGTGCGCGACTTGAACCAATTCCCGCAGCCCCGGCACCAACAAGGTGACCGGAATGAGCGTGAGAATCGTGGCGAGCGCAATCAGCAAACGGGGCATCAAAGAAAACTAGCGGATCTGGTTGGTTACGATGCGAGACACGGGAGCGCGCGCCACGCGAGCGTCGTCCATGCCACACGCGCCGAGTCGAGGACGGTCGGGTTAATCGGTGCACCGAGTAGCCCAAGCCGCAGCAGCCTCGCTGATGCGCCGAGTGTGCTCGCATCGGCGCTTCTCGCCCACCCTCGCATTGCACGCTGCGTGCGCGGCGCGATGAAGCCCAAAGCCACCTCCTTCGCCGTTGCACGGATGGGCGCCAACCGGAGTTCAGCAACCGGAGAACACGCACCCGCCCTCGAGAGCGGAATCAATCGCGTTCCGCCATCACCTGCGCTCGATCCGGCGGTTGGCATCGGCGCGAACCACGCGGCGCGCGCAATACTCCCCAGATCTGGCTGTCGCTCGGCATCGTTGCGCGGCCGCATTGGCACCCTCGACGCCAGCGTGGGCATTGCGTCGAACAGTGCAGAAAGCGCCGCTTCGTGGTCACCGAAAGCGTCCGGCCCCACGGCGGACGCGTAGCCGCGCACCCAGCCGTCCTGCACGGCGCTGAGCGTACCGTTAACGCGCCCCTGCCGCGCGAGCGCTGTAGCCAGAAACCAGTCCGCGCTGCGCGCTAACAATTCAGCTGGCCGCCGAGCTTCGGATACCCACGCTCCCGTGGCTGCCGTGAGAGGTACGAACTCGGCCAGACGTGCAAGCGGCGCCGCGATCGGCTCCGTGCGCGCGCCGCGCCATGCATTGTCGGTAGCGTAGATACCGCGACGACCCATGTAATCACGCGCCGACTGCCAATCCAAATCATGCATGATTTCGTGTCCAACAGCGCCAAATCCTGTCGCGAGCGGCAACGTCAGCGTCCGCGAGCGTGGATCGTGCACTGCCAGCGCACCGTCTTTCACCTTGTCGCCAATGCGCACGCGTAGACCGGCGACGGTTGCCATCGGGAACACGTCGCGAACAGCAGCAACCGCATTTGCAAACTCGCGCGCATAAAACGGTTGCCATGACTCAGGCACGTCTCGGCCAAAAGTGAGCGACGCAAGATTTAACCGTGCCGCAACTTGATCCGCTGTCAACGCCAACGTTCCGGGATGAAACGGCATTTCTTGCGCTAAGGTGCGCATGCCAAGTGACGCGAGCAATGTAGCCGTCGCCGAGAGCGGAGCCAAGACAGAATCGTTGCTAGCGTTCGCAACTGCCATCACCAGAGTCTCTTCGTTCGTCGCACTGAGCAGCATACGTGTAACGCGTGGCGCTGTCGCACCGCGACGGTCGTACGCCAGTACGCGCGCATCCAGCACACTCAAACGAACTTGCGGCTGAGCAGGTCGCGTGCGCACACTGATCAACAGCGACAGCGCGGTCGCAGCATTGCGTGACAGCGGTGAAAGCGTCATCTGCGGCGCAACCGAATCACGCGTGCGCAACGCCGCTTCCATCCGCATCACAAGCGGCGGAACGCGCAGCGCGATGCGACGCGGCGCGGGCGCGACCTCAGCCAGCAACGGACGTTCAACCAAAAACCGACGCTCGGCGCGCCACAACGCGACCACCTGTAACACGTCACCGTCATCACGTGACGCGGCAGCGATTGCGCGCTCAACATCGCGGCGCGCACGTTGCCGATCAAATGACAGGAGCGCTGCCGCACCAATCAGTGGTACGGCACCCGCGCGCAACGTGCCACGCGCACTGACCTGCGCCGCGGCGATTCGCACGGCTTCCAGCGTCAGTAGTCCGTCGTTGTCTGCACTCATCGCACTATCCACCACATGCAACAGCACGCGACCAGCGCCGCTGTCTGCGTAAATCGCGGCATCCAACGAATGCGGTAGTGGTTGCATTGCGTTTCGATCACGCGCAACTCGCGACAGCATCGCGTGCGCGAGTCGTGAACGCATCGCAATCGGTAGCCGTGGATCGGTGCGTGCGAGGTCGACCAACCGAAACGGGCTACCTAATCCAAGTTGAATCCGCGCGAGGTAGCTGAGCGCCACCGCTCCCGGAAACGAGACCGCGGCAGTTGGAATGCCACGTGATGCGATGCTCAGCGAGTCATCGAAGCGTACGCCGTCGGCTAGCGCGTCACGCACGGCTCGGCGCGCATCCGCACGCTCGGTAAGGCGCACGCCTGCTACCGTCAACGCCACCAACGCGGCGACGACGGCAAGCCCCCGGATGATACCCGGACGGTGAGCGGCAAAGCGTGACAGCAATCAAAGCACCAGTCTAAAAGATGGCCGATCCGGTCGACGGGTCGCCGAATCAGACGATGGAACGGTCGGAAATCGCACATCGCACTCTTGGGTGCCGTGGCACAGAACTTCTGCCCAATGGTGAGCGGTGTGCGATCCTTCAAAAGTACCCCATAACGACAGCGGCGGTGCCACCCGAAGGAAGCACCGCCGCATAACTGTCGATCGTATTTTCAGTGCGATCGTTTGCTGTCGGGAAGCCGACGCCTCGTCGCGTCGGCCTCCCGAAACCCTACGTGTTCTTGAGGTTAGCGCTTCGTCGCACCATCCTCAGAATTCTCGCAGGTTTTTAGTTGTTGTTCGTTGAAACGCTGGCCGTCTCAGTGCCGCGAGCTTCTGCGCTCTCGATCACGAACACGACGCGGCGATTCTTGTCTGCGCCCGGCTCATCGCGCTGAGCACCCGGCACAACCTGACGCAGTGAGCCGAAGCCCATCGTGCGAATCAACGAACCGTCCATGCCCTGCTGCGACAACACGCGCTTCACATTCTCGGCACGAGCCAGCGATAGACGCTGGTTGTACACCTGGGTGCCAGCCGGATCAGCAAAACCTTCAACCGTCACGACTGCGCCCGGATAGAACTTGTTCGCGATCGCAGCGAAGCGCTCGAGGCCAGCGCGATCTCCATCCTTGACCATCGCATCATCAAACGCGAACGAAACCGGCATCATGACCTTCATGCCATTTTCAGCGCGAGCAACCTTGGCATCGAACTCGGTGCGAAGATCAGCCAGCTCCTTCTTCAGTTCCGTACGGAGACCGCTCAGGTCTGCGCCAAGAATGCTGTCGGCGCGCAAACGCTCAGTGCGCTCGGTGGCAATCTCACCGCGAGTCGTAGCAATCTCGCGCTTAAACGTCTTACTGGTCACGCACGCCGTCATCGACAGGCCAGTCAGCACAAGAGCCGATGCACGCAGAAGGCGACCCGAACGAAGGGAATTCATCATTGCAAAAACTCCGAAAGAAGTGACAGACGAAAGGGGTGGTTCTCGTCCCGAAGCCAGCTGGTTGCGAGTTTCGTGCCACGATCCGTAACTAGTTACCAAACTTTGACTTAGCGAGCCACTCTCCACCGTCGACAACGAAAATTGCGCCGGTAATCCAGTCTCCAGCAGAGCTTGCTAAATAGGCTACCATCTGGCCGATGTCGTCGGGCGTGCCCCATCGCTTCAATGGAATTGCCTTAACAGCCCAGTCCGCCATCGCTTGATCAACACTAAAGACGTCTGGTACTGGCGCGCCGGGCGGCGGAGTGAAGGCCTTTCGTACACCTTCGGTCGGAATCGGGCCAGGTGCGATGGCGTTCACGCGAATTCCATGATCAGCCCACTCAACCGCGAGCGTCTTGGTGAGCGCATCAACGCCGGCTTTTGCGGCCGTCGCGTGCGCCATCATCGGCCAGCCGCGATAATGCAGCGTCATCGACGTGCTTACCACGCGCCCGCCGCCCTGTGCCTTCATATATGGGAATACTGCCTGCGTGCAATAGAAGGTGCCGTAGAGATCAATCTCCATCACGGCCTTCCACGCATTCGCACTTAGTGATTCTGACGGCGCATAGAAGTTTCCGGCGGCATTGTTCACCAACAGATCGATTCGGCCGTGCACATCGTGCACCTCCTTCACCATTGCCATCACGCGCTCTTGATCGCGCACATCAACCTGCACCGCACTGGCCTTACCACCGGCAGCGACGATCGCGGCAACCGCTGGCGTCAGGTGCTCCGGTTTCCGACTGGCGAGCACAACATGCATGCCAAGTTGCGCAAGCGTCGTGCTAATGCCGAGTCCAATTCCGGTTGCACCTCCGGTAATGATGCCAACCTGTCCGGCCAACAAATCGTCGCGAAATACCGGATGTGCACTCATACGAGTTACTCCTCTGGCAGAAAAAGATCAGGATCGGTGCGTAGTGGACGGAAACTTCGGCGGTGGTGAGGCGTCGCGCCATGCATCGTCATCGCGCTCAGATGCGCGGCGGTGCCGTAGCCTGCATTTGTGCGCCAACCATAATGCGGATAACGCCGATCAAGCGACACTAACAATCGATCGCGTGTTACCTTCGCGATTATCGATGCACAGGCAATACTGAGACATGCTGCGTCTCCTTTGACGATTGCAGTGTGTGGTAAACCCAATGCCGCAAAGGGAGAACCGTCGACAAGCAGCAAATCATACGGGTGTCGCAACTGCGCAATCGCGCGACGCATAGCGATTGCGGTGGCCTGATAAATATTCACGCGATCAATTTCGTTGACACTCGCAGCACCGATGCCAATTCTGATCGCAGTTTGGCGAATGTCGCCGACAACGCGTTCACGATCTCGTGCTTTCAACGCCTTCGAGTCGCCAACGCCTTCGATATCAATGCAGGTTTCGGGAAGCAGGATGGCGCATGCGACAACGGGGCCCGCAAGAGGGCCCCGTCCAACTTCATCAACTCCGACAATCCGCGTCTGGCCCAGCGTGCGTGCCGACGCTTCGATCGCGCCCCAGCTCTGCGAACGTGCAGGCATGGGGACGCTGCGCGAAACTCAGGCCTTCGGTGCGACGCGGACCTTACGTTCCTTGATGCGTGCCGCCTTTCCAGTCACACCGCGCAAATAGTACAACTTTGCTCGACGCACACGGCCACGGCGAACAACGATGATTTCGCCAAGCATCGGGCTGTGATCCGGGAAAATCCGCTCGACGCCGATTCCGCTCGAGATTTTGCGGACCGTGAAGGTCGCGCTGATGCCACTGCCGCGACGGGCGATGACGGTGCCCTCAAAGGCCTGGAGGCGCTCCTTTTCCCCTTCCTTCACTCGCACGTTGACACGGACAGTGTCTCCTGCGCGGAAGGCGGGAATTTCGCGCATCCACTCTTTCTGGGTCTCGATGAACGGGTGCATATCACGCTCTGCGGGGCGCTCATGAATTCAGCGCCGTCTGGGGTTATCTCGGTGAGCCGCGAAGGTTAACCAAGCCGAGCATCTGATGGTAGGGGTGTGAAGGCCGAGCGGTGGGCAAATACGGCTCCCCGTTCCAATGTGAGCTCGGCCGTTTTCAGCGACGGCCGCACCCGGTCACTGCATTTCGCGTAGTCTGCGCAACGCCTCTAGCTCGACCAAATGTTCAAAGTCTTTTTTTCGACCTGCGGCACGCTTCGATGCGATCAGCGCGTCGAGAGTCAACGCTCGAAACTCCGTCTCGCCAATGCGAACGGCTTCGGACACGAGAATCGCGTCTGAATACCGTCCTACGCCGGGAACAAAATCGAGTACGTCGATGGCCCCGTGAGTGGTCGTCAATGTCATGATCGGCGTATCGCGAAACGTGCGGGTATCAAGAATGAAGGGCAGTCCGAGCTCGACACCTCGCAGGTACGCCTCCCACGTGACAAGCAGTTCACAGAGGGCCACAACATTGTCTGGTGTCGTGTCGTAGCACAAATCGATGTCGTTCGTGAAGCGCGCCGACCCGTGAACCGTCGCAGCCACACCACCAATCAACACGAAGCGAATCCGGCGGTTGATCAGCTCGCGCAGTATTGTCTCGAACATTGGCGACTCGGCTTAAGGATGCTCGGCGACACGACGAACGTTCCGGCGGAATGAACTCATCGCATCGTGCTGCGCGATGCGTTTGGCGGGCGTAAGATTCAAATTCAACTGAAGCAGTGAGAGATCGAGGCCCCACGTGCGAGCCGTCTGAAGTGGATCCACGACGCGTTGCACCGGCCTGCCGCGCTGCCGCTCCCGCTGCAGCGATCGTGCGGCGGATAGTCGAGTGTAAAAGCGCGAAATAATCCGGAACACATCCAATTCAATCGCGACGTCCGAATCGTCCGAACGTGCCACGCGCACAAGTGTGCGCTGTCCATTCCAGAGCGCCAAAGCGCAGCCAGCGTACAGCATCGCGCGCTCCAAGGACGCATCGAACTCGACCATGATTTCGCGAGCGGTCGCAAACTGCCGCCCAAGGCACGCCGTGTATATAAGCGGAATCTTGAGCGCCGACATCGCGTTCAGTACCCACTTTGGAGTCGCGCCAACCGACGCAGCAAATTCTGCCAAAGTCATAAATAAGTCTGGCCTGTAGACTCTATTTCGTCAAGCCTTCGCGTTTCTATGACGGGATGGCGCTAACGCCCAAAAATCGTGGCGACCACAGCGAGCAGGTTCTCTTCTCGCACTGCAAACGGCGCCCAGAACGGCCGCGCACCGCCGCCAAAAAGGCGAGGGTCCAGCGCCGTCGCATTCCGCGCCTGCGTCAGCGTGTACACCGCCCCGCTATCCGCCGCCGCGAGGCTCGCCCCGCCTTGCGCCGACGTGTCTTGCAGCACGCGCGTCGCGAGGTTGCTGTCCGCCAGCGCCGCCAATGCGCCAAACGAATGCCCCGGCTTCATTGCGTATCGCGTGAGCAGCATCATGGCGGCATCGGTGAACTGCGGTGGCGTGCCGACGGTCTTTCGCACCAACACTCTGCGCGTCGCGCTGCCGGTACGAATGCGCTGCTGTGCCGTGTCCGTCTCAGCGCGCAGCCACGACAGCACCAGCGGACGCGCGGTCGTCGCCGCAAGCGAGTCGCGCCATGCGATCAGCAGCACCAATCGCGTGCCATCACCACTCGCGAGTAGCGTCGCCACATTGAACCCTGGCACCAGCGCGAAATCCGCCTGCAAATGCACAACAATGCGGCGTGTCTCGTCCACTTGGCGCGCGGGTTCGAGATCCAACGACCAGAGCTCCAACGTGCGAGTGTTAGCTGTGTCGATACTGAGCGGCTCGCGTGGGAGCGGTGCAGCAGTGGGCGCGGTGGGTGCAGTATCAGCGACGATAGTTTCACGCGCAGCAGGACGCGCCAGCGATTTGTTGTCCGATCCGCTGCACGCAAATAGTACCGCGCCAATCAACGCGGAAGTACCGGCGCGAATACCGCACCGAACACGTGTTCGACACAACGCGTCAGTCACGACGCGCGTCTGTCCGGCGCTCGCCTTCTGTGCGTCGCCACTCTGCGATCTTCGCATGATGGCCAGACAGCAACACATCTGGCACGCGTAAACCGCGATACTCTTCCGGACGCGTGTAACTGGGTGCACTCACGCCGCTGCCTGCATAGAACGAATCTGTGGCTGCGGAATCGTGGTCACTCATCGCACCGGGCAACAGACGCGCAACGGCGTCGGCGATCACCAATGCCGCGGGCTCGCCACCGCTGAGCACAAAATCTCCTAGCGACAGCTCTTCGGTCGCGAGATGATCCGCCACGCGCTGATCAACGTCTTTGAAGTGCCCGCAGAGCAGTGTCAACTCCGTGCCTGCTGCAAATCGATGCGCATCGGCTTGAGTGAAACGCCTACCACGCGCCGACATCAGCACGATCGGCGACACTGCACCAAGGTGCTCTACCGCTTCAAAAAACGGCGTTGGCTTCATGACCATACCTGGGCCACCACCGTACGGGTAATCATCAACCGTGCGGTGCTTGTCGTGAGTAAAATCACGAAGATCTACAAGGTTAAATCGCACACTGCCCGCCGCTGCCGCTCTCGACGGAATGCTCAGACCAAGCGGTGTCACGAAGAAATCAGGAAAAATGCTGACGATGTTGATCGTGAGCGGCGCGCGCGGCGTGTTCTCGTGCGCGATGCCGTCAAATGCACCACCGCGATTGACGCTCTCAGACTCAGTGATGTCGTTTGGCACTAACGCATCATCGCCGCCGCCATTCACGACGACGGATCGTCCGGGAGTAGCCCTTCTGGCGGATTGACGGTGATAGTTCGTGCTGTCTCATCAACGAGCACGAGCAATTCTGTACGCCATGGAATGAAGTACGTTGCGCCGCCGTTCACGGGGCGCACGTCGAGCATCAGACCTTGTGGCAAATCGTAGGTGTCAACCACTTCACCTAGTGCACGACCATCAACATGCAGTACCTGCATCCCGATCAGATCGTGCAGATACACTTCGTCGTCAGCAGGCGGTGGAAGTTCGTCTTGCGGGACTAACAGAAATCGACCGCGCCACAAATCGGCGATCTCCTTCGTCGGAACTTCCTCGACAGTCAGTCGCACCGAATCCATGTGCTGGCGGACGGCTGTGATATGCAACACTTGCCCGTCAGGCGATGGGTCACCGGTCGCAGTGCCCGCAAAAAGCCGACGGCCCGATACGAAAACCGTATCGGGCGCGTCAGTGATCGGCTCCACCAGCAGTTCGCCGCGGATGCCATGAGCTTTCCGGACGCGCCCAACAATCATGAGCGCGGAGGCGCTCATTTACTTCTCGGTGAGCGGCACCGCAGAGGCCTGCAACTTTTTTGCGAGGCGTGCTTCGTGACGCGCCTTCAAGACGCCGCCCTTTCGCAGCAATGAACGCACGGTGTCGCTGGCCTGCGCGCCTACGTCGAGCCAATAGTTCGCGCGCTCAACCTTGATCGTCACCGCATTTTCAGTCAGACGCGGCGAATACGTGCCAATGATTTCGATGAACTTGCCATCGCGTGGGCTCTTGCTATCTGCGATCACAATACGGTACACCGGCGCTTTTTTGCGGCCAACACGGCGAAGACGAATACGAACCATCTGAGCATCCTCTGAAATGAGGTGGCGTTATGCGACCGGCAACTGACAGCCGTCGCACACAACGCGAACGGACAGCGACAAGCACTGAACGAACCGTTGGCCCGGGCTCCTCGCGCCGACCGGAAAGTCGATTAACGCACCCGAGGTACCACACTCCACCAAAACCAATTCTGGCAGAGCCGATAAACCTAACCCCGACCAAAAGGCATCCGTCCACCCCCGGCCGCCACTTTCTTCATCATCTTCTGCATGTCGCGGAACTGATCCAACAGGCGATTGACCTCCGACACGGTGCGCCCAGACCCCTTGGCGATCCTGAGCCGACGCGAGCCGTTGATCAAGTCCGGCTTCTTTCGCTCGGCCATTGTCATCGACAGGACGATCGCCTCAACGTGCTTCATCCGTTTGGGGTCCATTTTGGCCTGTTTCAGCGCCTTCGTATTGACCCCAGGAATCATCTTCAGAATCCCTTCGATAGGCCCCAACTTCTCAATCTGTTTCATGGCGCCGAGGAAGTCGTTCAGGTCCATTCCTTCTTTGCGGACCTTCTTTTCGAGCTTCTTCGCCTCGTCAGCGTCGAATGATTCCTGCGCTTTCTCGACCAGCGACAGCACGTCGCCCATTTGCAGGATGCGGCCGGCCATCCGGTCGGGATGAAACTCTTCCAGCGCGTCAGATTTTTCGCCGACGCCGATGTACTTGATCGGCTTTTTCGTTGCGCCATACACAGACAATGCGGCACCGCCGCGCGCGTCACCATCCATCTTGGTGAGGACGATACCGGTGATGCCGAGCGCGTTGTTGAAGCCTTCCGCGATGCGCACGGCGTCCTGACCCGTCATCCCGTCGGCGACCAGCAGAATTTCGTCCGGCTTGGCGACGTCCTTCACGCGACGAAGTTCGTCCATCAGCGTTTCATCAATCTGCAGACGGCCCGCGGTATCAATGAACACAATCCGATCGCGTTCTCGGCGCGCCACTTCAAGGCCGTTGCGCACGATCTGCACAACATCCGTGGTGCCGCGCTCAGAGTAGACGGGCACGTTGAGCTGTGCGCCGAGCGTCTCAAGTTGGTCGATTGCGGCCGGTCGGTAGACGTCGGCGGCGATCAGGCGCACTTGGCGCTGCTCCTTCTGCATGCGGAGCGCCAGCTTCGCCGTGGTGGTCGTCTTGCCGGAGCCTTGAAGCCCGACCATCAGCACGACAGTCGGTGGCACAGTGCTGAGCTTTAGACCTTCACGGCGCTCACCGAGCATCGCAGTGAGCTCTTCATGCACGATTCTGACGAGTTGCTGCTCTGGGCGGACCGATTTTAACGCGGTCAGTCCGACAGCCTTTTTCTCGACGCGTTCGAGAAACTCGCGCGTCAGTCCGAAGCTGACGTCGGCTTCAAGAAGCACACGACGGACTTCGCGAAGGCCGTCCTTGATATCGGCTTCCGTGAGGACGCCCTTTCCGCGCAGCTTGGAAAACGCGGCGCCGATCTTTTCACTGAGCTCATCAAACATTTCTGAAGCTAAGGCAAAGTGCTGGTGGCTAACAAGTTACGGTGATTCATGGGGGGGATTCTGTTTGCGTGGGAGGGTGGTGACCAACTGCTTTGACGCA
>JANNWU010000021.1:0-8327 GCA_031408755.1 Gemmatimonadaceae bacterium
CGGAATCACTGAACTCTACGCAGGTCGGATTTGACGGCGGCGCGGGATTGTCGTTCCGCATGGGTCGCATTGCAGGCTTCGTCGAAACGCGATTGCAAAATGTCTACACGAAGCAACAAGGATTGATCGACACGAAGTCAATTCAGAGCTTCCCGGTCACGTTCGGAATTCTGTTTTAGGTGATTGCGGTGCTGACACGTCGCGCGTGGCTCGTACTAGCGCGCGCGACGTGCAGCACCGCTACAATCGCCGCAGTCAGCCGCCAAGCCTCGGCAGCACAACCGAGCGTTTTCTGCCGCAGTTGCAGGGAAAGAGATGGCTCTGTTCCGGAGTTGCGTGAGTATGCCGGTCCGCGGGTCGCGAATTCGTCCGGCGCCGCTACCCTTTCTGTTATGCTTGGCATCCCGGAAGGCGCGCGAACGACGGTTCCATCACTGGTACGTGTGCCCGCGGTGTCAGAGCGCCTGCGTCCAGCGCTGGGGCCATGAACTGACCGGCATCCAGCGCTACCGCTGGCTCCCCTGCGCCATGACGTTCAACGACCTGACGCGCGCGGACATGGCGTGACATTGACAAGTGACACGCGTCACCGTACACTCACCTGCGAGCGATGATTCAGAACTTCAAGCACAAGGGGCTGAAGCTCCTTTACGAGACCGGCAGCGGCAGGCTTTTGCCAGCGGCAGTCGTTCCGAAGATTGAAGATTTGCTGACCGTGCTGGATGTGACGACGTCGATGACCGGGCTCAGGCTGCCGGGGCTGCACCCGTTGAAGGGTACGAGAAAGGGCGAGTGGGGCGTCACGATCACAGCGAACTGGCGGATAGTGTTCACAGTACGCGGCGGCCACGTCTGTGATGTGGGATACGAAGACTATCACTAGGGGAGTTCACACATGGCGATGAAGAACCCGAGCCATCCAGGCCGAGTGGTGCGGACGATGTGCCTGGAGCCGCACGGCTTGACGGTCACCGCAGCCGCCGAGGGGCTGGGCGTGTCGCGCCAGGCTCTGAACAATCTGGTCAACCAGAAGGCGGCTTTGAGTGCCGACATGGCGATCCGTCTCGAGAAGGGCTTTGGCATCAAGGCGGACCTGTGGTTGAATATGCAGCTCGCCTTCGATCTCGCGAATGCGTACAAGAACGCACGCTCGATTCACGTGAAGCCCTTTAAGGCAGCGGCGTAGTCGGCGTCACGCGAGCGACAAAACAACAAGGGCTCGAGATGATTCTCGGGCCCTTTTGCTCAGTATAGATCAGAAGACCCACGCAGTTGCGTAACAGAGCTAAACACATACTATCCGCATCCACGCATTCCGTCGCTCAGAAACGCGCGACAATCCCAAATGACAGCGCCGCGCCGGGCATAATCGTCACGTTGTCTGGCTCACCTACTTGCTGATTCAGCAAGTTATCGCCGATCATCCGCATCGAGAGATAGCGAGTCAAATCGTGTGATACTGACACTCGCAGTCGCGTCACAGCGTCGTAGCGCGTCCAATACTGACGCAGTGTTTCACCACGCAGCCCGCGCGACGGTGCACCGCCCGTCAGATATGTTGATGCAAGCGCGAGTCGATCGTAATTAATCCAATCGGCAACGTGCGTTGCGCCAAGCTGCACTTGCCAGCGCGCGGGCGTCCACGTGAGCATCGCACCCGCCGTACGACTCGGCACTGCCAGCGTACGATCGCCTTCGCGTAAATCGCCAACGTAACCCGGCGCAACTTGGTCAACACGACTCTCTACCAGCGACATCGTCCCGATCAGCGCCAGCGATCCCACGCTCTGACGCAGTGCGAACTCCCAACCGCGATTTGTGATCGCGCCGAGGTTCACCAGTGCATAGCCGTATCGCGGCGGACGATTGTAGTTTCGACCGCCAGCGCTATCGCCAATCCACACGGTTGGAATCTGCTGAATGAGCGATGATGCGCGCTGGTCAAACCGAGTGATTTGCAGCGAGAGATTGCGTTTCCAGAAGAGGTCAATACCAGCTTCTACACCTGACTGTCGTTCCGGACGCAGCGCCGCCGCAACGCCTCCAGATCCGTACGCGCGCCACGCAGTCTCGCGCATGGGGTTTCGTGCTGGGCGCACACCGGCGCCGTACGCCACGCGCGTCTTCCACGTCACGTCGCCGGTCTGCTTCACAACGCTTGCACCAACAGAGGGAAGAAATGCGAATCGGCTTGCATCGGTAAAGCCGTCGTTACGCTCGCTGCGCAGTCCCGCAGTCAGAAAAATCGATTCGCGTATCTGGAGCGCACCCTGCACACCAAAACCGATGGTGCTCAACCAACGCGCGCCACTCTCATTCAGAGGAACTCGGCTAGTACCGGAGCCAGACGTCTGCGGTGGCTCAGCAAACGCTGACGTGGTCGCGTCACGCAGCAGCCCGGCGTCACCGGCCATCGTGATAGTTGCGACCGATGAAGTACCAACGGGAACGCGTCGCACACTACTGGCGCGCAACGTTGCCTTGTCGGCTCCGCCATTCGTTGCGCGCAGTGCTGAATCGAGCGCCGATGGTACCGCGGCCGCATCAACGCCAAGCGCGCGTAAACGATAGCCGTCAACGCCGCCAGTGACCGTGTTCGTCCACGTGGAGTGCGGTGAATGCGTGATTGTCCCACCCACCGTGTAGTGCGATACAGATTGCGCATCTTGCTGTTGCAGCGCAATCGCATCAGGAATAGTCGCTTCGAGCTGTGACAGTGCAGGATTGACCGGCGCGTCGGCACGCGCCAACCAGAGTCGCGCAGTGCCAGAGTAAATAGTGCGAGACGTTACCTGTCGCGCGCTCGCGTCAACACTGAACTGCGAACTGCCACCGCCGGGAACAATCGCGCCCGTGCTACTAAAACCAAAGACTGCACCAACTGAGCGTTCGGCGCGTCCGGCGCGAAGTGCCAGCGAATGTTCCTGCGTCAACACGCGAGCGTTTGCAAAATCAGACTGCGCAGCGCCAGCGTTGGAGCGAATCTGCGCATCGCTGCGACCCTCTTTGGGCCCGTCGTGGCGCAACTGAATATTGACCACTCCACTGATTGCGTCTGCGCCGTAGAGCGACGCACCTTGCGGACCGCGAATCACTTCAATCCGATCGATCGCATCGGCAGAAATGCGTGTCAAGAGCAAAGGATTCGCCAGCTCAATGCCATCCACGAACACCTTCGGCGCACTGATTCCAAACGAACTCGCGCCACGCACGCTCGCGAAACGTGTTTGCAGCGACGTTGGTGAATCGCCCCAGATCCAGAGTCCCGGAATTTGCCCGTTCAACGCTTGCGCAAGCGATGGTGTAGCACCGCCGCGCAGATCGCGACCTTCCACTACGTCAATCGCGTACGGTAAGCTGCGTTGCGCGCCGCCGTTCGGTGTTCCCGTAACCACAACGCGATCGAGCGTCGCCGTACGTGCCGAGACACTCTCGTCTGACGGACGATTGGGTGCCAGCACAACCTGTACGCCGCCGCTACTTGTTGGCGTGACGGGAATGCCGTGCAGCAACTCGCTCAACGCTTCGCCAAGCATGCGAGAGCCGCGGAGCGTGCACGCTTCTCGGTCAAGTGGGATTGCATCGCTGGAGTACGACAGTCGAATCCCTGCGCGAACGGCCAACAAGTCGAGCGCTGTGCGCAAGGACAGCCCAGTGTCGCGCAACGTGACCACACGATTCAATGGTGCCGACCATTCGCGCACGCTATCGCGGACCAGCGCCGGACACGGGCTGGCCTGAGCAGCAGCAGTGCTGCATGCGACCGCACTCACCACGCCGATGTGTATCCAGCGTGCAGCGCGCAGAACAGTCGGCATCATGGCCGCGACGGAACCTCCCGAATGCGCTCCAGCACGATTGTGTCACCGCGCTGCGTTGCATCAACGCCCAGTGTAAGCCCAAGAACGGCGGCAACGCGCGAAAGTGGCTCGCCGGTAAAGTCTGCGGTGAGATGTCGCGTGGCCAAGCTCGCGTCGTTAATCACCAACCAAACGCCATACCAGCGGTGCAACGCATCACGCACTTCATGTAGCGATGCATCAGTGAATGTCAGATGCCCGGCTGCCAGCGCCACGCCTTCCGCGGCAGTCACAACGCCTGCCGCAAAGTGAATGCCCGCTGCTGTCGCAACGGCACCGTCGCCAGCGTGCAACGTGACGCTGGAATCGCGTTGAACGCCGCTTCTCCCAATCGCACGCGTGACACGCACCTCGCCTTCGGATACGCGCACACTGACTTCGGTTGAATCAGCTTCGCGCACTAAGAATGCAGTGCCGACATCCTCGATCGTCGCCGCGCCAACTTGAATGGCGAATGGCTTTGCTTCGTCGTGCGTCACCTTGAACCACGCTTCACCGTGCAGGCGCAGGCGCCGATGCGCACCACCAAATCCATCGGCTAACTCGATTGAACTCGCTGGACCTAGGCGTACCTGCGTCCCATCCTGCAACGTGAGCGCGCGTGTCGCACCAACTGACGTCGCGTACGTGAGCTCGCTCACTGTGCTGCGCGTGGATCTCCACAACAACGCGCCACCAAGTACTGCAACCAGCGCGGCCGCGATTCGGAACGCCGGCGCCATCCACAGTGTGCTACGCACAACGCCGCTGCCCGCACGTCGCGCAGCAAGGTCGTCGTGATTGTTCAAGCCTGCATCGGTGCGACGCGCCTTTACTTGCGCCAACGCCCCCTCCACATCAATCGGTTCGGCTGCGCCCGCTCTCCATGTCACCAACAGCGCGTCAAGCGCTGGATCGGTGGCACCGGACGACTCTTCCGCGGGTTCGTGGCCGTAGAATTGATTGGTCATATAGGTTGTAGACACCCTCGCAGTTGCATACCCCTACCGTTTCATCAGACGCCGCAACTTCACTGGCGTCGCTTCCCCGGGTCAAGGACGAAAACCGGTTGACGCGCCTCGCCAATGCCGATTCGCCCGACGGCGCGCCCACGGAGCTCGCCCAACGCGCGCTGTTTACCAAGCTCGCCTCGGGAGACGAGTCCGCCTACGACGAGATCTTTCGCCTCTGGTATCCGCAACTCGTGCGCGTCGCGAGCTATCTGCTGCGCGACGCAGACGTGGCCGAGGAAGTGGTGCAAGAGGTGATGCTTGAGGTGTGGCGACGTCGAGAAACGCTCGCGCTGGAGCAGGAGCCACGTCGCTACCTCATGCGTGCCACGCGCAACCGCGCGCTCAACCATGTGCGCCATCAGAAGGTTGCGGCCCGCGCTGCATTGCTTGACGACGCCGATGATTCGCAGCCAGCCACCGCGCCGGCGGTCGTTGATGCGAAGGATCTGGAAGCCGCCATCGCTGCGGCCGTCGCGTCATTGCCTGAACGCTGCCGCGCGGTGTTCGAGCTCAGTCGACGGCACTTTTTCTCGTATGCACAGATTGCCGACGCGCTAGACATTGCGCCGAAGACTGTCGAGAATCAGATGGGGAAAGCGCTGCGAATACTGCGTGCTGCATTGGCAGATTGGTTGCCGCCTCGCGACGAACCGTGAAAACTCATTCCGCAGCGGGGTAGGGGTTGACGGCCGCGTGCGTGTCACGGTGCGTGATGGATTCGTTGGCGCAGGACATTCCAGCGCGCGGCCGTTTCCACACTTCCACACGGAGCTTGCACCACATGTCTCTCACGAGAAATGGTCTCGCGGCTATTGCTCTCGCCGGTGTCGCAGCCTGCAGCGATAGCGCAACGACGCAGCCTACCGAGGCAGAGTTGTCGCTTGTTCGCGCCGCGTTCAGCACCTCAGCACCGGGATACGATTCGCTGTCCAGCAGTTTCAACGCGAGTGGAAACACGGGTGTCTTCGCGCCTCGCCGTCGTGGCGATGGTCGCGGTGGGCCAGGCGGCGAAGGCCCCGGTTCGCGCGACATGATGGGCGGTGGATTTCGCGATGAATTCAGTGGAAACATCGGCTTCGGCCCCGGCCTCGGTCGCGGTCCGTTCGGTGATCGTTTCTCCACCGATAACTGCACCTTTGACGCTGGAACGGGCATTATCAGTTGTGCGCCTGTCATTCGTGACAGCCTCTTGATCACGCGCACATTCCGCTTCAGTACAGCGGCGGGTGTTGCGCAAGCTGCACGCGACACCGCAACCACGAACAAGATCGAAACAACGCGCAGTGTGACAGGTGTGACGTCGTTCTCTCCACGCGAGCGTCGCGGTTTTGGTCACGGCTTTGGCCCCGGCGGAAGCGGCGGTCCCAGTGGTGCCGGAGATGACATCAACACCGCACGGACCACGGTAACGAGTTCGAGTTCGCGAACCATCAGCGGTCTTGCGACAGGAAGCACGCAGCGCACCGTGAGCGGCGTCTCGTCGGGTCGCGAAAGCACAACGGGCACCAAAGCGTCTGGTGCGTTCACATCACTCCGCATCATGGGTGACACGACAACCGGTGTGATCATTCCGATGGTTACCACAGGGTATCCATATCCAACTGCAGGCAGCGTCATTCGATCAATGAATGTGTCAGTGACCGCCGATGGTGGTTCGCCGGTGACATCGTCACGCCGCGAAGTGATCACGTATGATGGTACGAATGTCGCGAAGGTCGCGCTGACACAGGACGGGGTGACCAAGAACTGCACCATCGCACTCCCGCGTGGCCGGATGGTCTGTCCGTAGTTTCATGCAGCAGTTAGCTGAGAAACTCGAGGCCCCGACGAACATCGTTGGGGCCTCGTTCGCTTGTGCAGGTGCCCACGTCGATAGGTGCGTCGCTTGCCAACACTTCAGCCTCCAGCGACGTTGTCGAACGTGGTGATTGTCACGCCCGTACTGCTTTAATGAGCTACCCGCCGCGCGTTCTCCTCTTCCCAACCCGCCATGCGTCACTCGCTTCGCCGGTCCGCAGTTGTCGTCGCGCTGCTGCTCATTTCGGCGCCGCTCTTCGCGCACGATATGTTCCTTCGCCTGGACGCGTTTTTTGTCGCGGCCAACAGCAATGTCGTCGTGCGCCTATTTAACGGCACGTTTACGCTTTCCGAAAACTCGATTTCACCGGATCGACTGGCTGATGTGGCCGTAGTCTCTCCGGCCGGTCGCGCGAAGGTCGATGTTGCCACGTGGAACGCGGGCGGCGACACGAGTGTGTTCCCAATCCGGACCGGTGCGGCTGGTACGTACGTGCTCGGCGTGTCCACGTTGCCGCGCGTGCTCGAGATGAGCGGCACCGACTTCAACGCTTACCTCCGCTCCGACGGCATACCCGATGAACTCGCCGCGCGTCGGGCGCAGAATCGACTGCAACAGCGCGCCAAGGAACGCTACCAGAAGCATGTGAAGGCGCTGGTGCAAGTTGGAGACACCCCCAGTGATGCGTTCAGTACCGTGCTCGGATATCCGGCGGAGTTGGTGCCGGTTGAAAATCCTTACACGTTGAAAGTCGGCGCGACGTTGACCATCCGCGCGCTTGTTGACGGTAAGCCAGTGGCAAATCAGTTCGTGCAATACGGCGGATTGTCGGCCAGTAACGGACGAGTTGCTCAGCGCAATATCCGCTCCGATGCCACAGGCCTGATCCGGATTCCGCTCAATCGCACCGGCACGTATTACGTCAAGTTCATCAACATGACCCGCATCACCGGCGATGCCAACGCGGATCATGCGTCCAAGTGGGCCTCGCTGACGTTTGCGGTTCGCTAAGGTGCGCCTCTGTGCACGACTCGCACTGCTGCTACCGGCACTCTGTGTTTTCGCCGGCGAAATGCTTGCACACGGTGTTGCGGCGGGCGATAAAGGCTTCATCCAACAGGCCAGCGGTGTGCTGTTGCTGCCGTTCGCGTACCTCGGCGCCAAGCACATGGTGACTGGATACGATCACCTGCTGTTTCTGTTGGGCGTAATCTTCTTCCTGTATCGATTGAAGGATGTCGCGCTGTATGTCACGTTGTTCGCGATCGGACATTCCACAACGCTGCTCCTAGGTGTGCTGCTCAAGGTCAGCGTTAATCCGTATCTGATTGATGCGGTGATTGGTTTGTCGGTGGTCTACAAAGCGCTCGACAATCTCGGTGCATACAAAACGTGGTTTGGCTGGGCGCCTGACGCGCGCGCGGCCACGCTGATCTTCGGATTCTTTCACGGTTTTGGACTCGCCACCAAAATTTTGGACTTCAACATGTCCACTGATGGACTGGTGCCGAACCTCGTCGCCTTCAACGTCGGTGTCGAAATAGGTCAGGTGCTGGCGTTGAGTGCCATCCTTATCGCGATGAATCACTGGCGACGCACACAGAGTTTTCGTCCGATGGCACACGGTGCGAACGTCGCCATCATGACAGACGGCTTTCTCCTGGTCGGACATCAGAT
>JANNWU010000022.1:0-21878 GCA_031408755.1 Gemmatimonadaceae bacterium
GGCAGAGCACCCGGCTGTTAACCGGGCGGTTGCAGGTTCGAGTCCTGCCGCCCCAGCTTTGAACGCTCGAAGGGCCGCTCCGGTTATCCGGTGGCGGCCCTTCGTGTATCGCACTGGCACTCGCGCGCGCTGTCTTTAGTCGAGCAGACTTGCGCGTGCTGTCTTTAGTCGAGCAGAAGCGCGCGCGTTGTCTTCAGTCGAGCAGACTCGCCCGCAACAACACCACAATTCCACCACAATTCCACCACAATTACACCACATTTACACCACAACTACACCGCGTCGCTCAACGACGTGAAGTTGAAATCCTTCGCCTTTAATAGCGGCATCACGCACGGAATCAGCGCCTCAACGCCCGCAACGCGTTCGACCGGACCAAGCGCTTCCAGATTGTTCAACATGAACAACGGACTCTCGTTGAAGCGCATGTTCTTGATGGCCTTGGTGATTTTGCCATTCTCAATCAAGAATGTGCCGTCACGTGTGAGACCAGTATAGAGCAACGTGCGTGGATCCACTTCGCGCAGATACCACAGCCGCGACACGAGAATTCCACGCTGGGTGCTTGCGATCATCTGATCACGAGTCGTGCTTCCGCCCTGCAGCACCACGTTGTTCGCACCACCGGTGGGCTGCTTGTTCTGCTTCTTCGCCCAGAATCGACCGTACTGCATCTCTGTCAGTACTCCCTTGTCGATCCAGTTGCGACGCGTGAGCGGAAAGCCTTCCCCATCAAACGGATCGGAGAGAATTTTCGGATCGTACGGATCGCTGTAGAGCGACACGCGCTCGTCAACAATTTTCTCGCCGATCTTGTTGCCGCCACCTGCTTTCACAAACGGTGAGCGACCTTCATCAGCCGACCGCGCGTCGGCGTAGAAGGCGACCAGTGTGACCAAGTCACCAACGGCCTGCGGTTCTAAAATGACCGTGTAGCGGCCCGGTTCGATGGCAACTGGATTGCGCGACATCTCGGCCTTCTCAATCGCGCTGGCGCTGATCTTCGCAAAATCGATGGACGCGAATGACGGCTCTTCCGCACCGGCCCAGCCAGAGCCAGTCCCATCGGCCGTACGCACCGTGAGCGTATAGTTCGACTTGGTGCCGCGATGATATAAAAACATTCCAGCACTATTGCCAAGCGCGTTGACATTCGCGTCAACCTGCAAGAATCCAGCGGCTTGAATAGAGCCTTTCGCACGTGAGGGGCCGAGTGCCGTGAGCGCTGCGGTCGCGCACGATTGCGCATCAAGATTCACCGTTCGCTCGTCCCACGCCGCCGTGACCGGTGCAATGGTTTGCTGCGGCAAGTACGGCATTGCTTCCGGATCATCCGGCGCCAGCTTTGCAATCGCCTCCGACTGTTTCACCGCGCGCTCAATTCCTTCCGGCGACAAATCGTTTGTCGTCACGATCGCGTGCTTCGGTCCAAAGCTCGACGTGACCACAAGCTGCAAATCCGTCACCAGACCAGCGGTGGACATCTGATTGGCGGCGAAGCGCACATTGCGCTGACGACCACCACCGAGATTCACCTGCACCGCGTCGGCCTTCGACAACTTGATGGCACTTTCAATCACGCGCTGCGCTTCATCACGCGACACGAGTTCATCAGACGCAAGCAGGCGCTTGGGTGCGCGGGTATCAAATTTCGACGTCATGACTTGCGCCCCGTGTTGATAACATTGATCTGACGATGCCGCGTTGGCGGACAGCCGTGACTGACGGCGTTGCTCTGGCCGGGTTGCCCCTTTCCGTCAAAGAAACTCGCGCCGAGCATGTAACTGGCCTTGCCACCCAGCATATCGAGTGCATTCCAGAACTCCGGTGTGCGCATCTGATACGCCACATCTTTCAACATGCCGGTGATCTTGCCGCCCTTGATCTCGTAAAACAACTGCCCGCCAAACTGTGCGTTGTAGCGCTGCTGATCAATCGAGAACGAACCGTCGCCAACAATCGCAATACCACGATCGGTCGCGGCAATAATGTCTTCGTACGACTGCTCCTTCGGCCCCGGCAAGACTGACACGTTGGGCATACGCTGGAACTGCACGCTGCTCCACGCATCGCCGTATGAACAGCCATGGCTGCGTGTAGGACGCCCCTGCTTGTCATACCACCACTTGAGCCAACTCGCTTGCTCGCGTGTGGTCTGATAGTCATTCAACACGCCGTCTTTGATGATCAGAAAGTCTTCTGGTACAACACCTTCGTCATCAAAGCCCACCGTCGCGCAGGCACCAGGTTGCGATCGATCGCCTTGCACATTCAACATTGTGGGGCCGTACTTGAGCGTGCCAAGCATCTTCTCTGGAGGGCTCACAAAGCTCGTGCCAGCGTAATTCGCTTCGTATCCAAATGCACGATCGAGCTCAGTCGGATGTCCAACTGATTCGTGAATTGTGAGCCACAAATGCGACGGATGCAGCACCAGATCGTAGCGGCCCGGCTCAACCGGCTTGGCTTTCAACTTCTCCGCCGCCTCTTCGCCCCACTTCTTCGCATTGCCAACAATGTCAGCTTCGAGAATGTGTTCGTAGCCGCGAGATGCAGGCTGCACCGTGTTGCTGCGTGACTGGAAATCGGTCATGTCCGCGGAGATCGCGGTGATGTTCATCGGCGCCCAACTCCGCACCAAGGTTTGCGCCGTGATTGTCCCTTCAGTGTTCGCGTAGTTCTTCTCTTCCTTCACGAAGAACATTTGGCTTGACACGTACTTCACGCCCGGCACTTTCAGCGCTTCGGCATTCGCGCGCAACAACAAATCGGCTTTCTGCTCGACGGGAATTGTCCATGGATCAATCTGGAATCCATTAGACCAGGTGCGTTCACCAAGTGACGGTGCCGCCGCCAGCTCAACCGGTCGATCGCGTGCGATGCGATTTGCTTTTGCAATTGCCGCTGCTTCGCGTGCGGCTGCCGCAACACCGTCTACGGTTAACGTCCGCGTCGCCGCAAAACCCCAGCAACCATCAACCAATGCGCGAATGCCACAGCCCATCGTATCGGTGTCGACGATTTCGATAATCTGTTGCTCGCGCGTGATCACAAAGTTGCGTCGAGTGCGACCAACGCGCGCATCAGCAAATGACGCACCCGACATTTTTGCCGAGTTGAGTGCTGCCATCAATAAATCTTTTGTGGGCGCATCCATCGGCGGATGTGCGTGCGGATCGCTCGCATTGAATCGACGCGCGACAGCTTCAGCTTGTGCCGGTAGCGATGCGACCGCCATCGTACCCGCTGCTACGGCACTGGTGGCCAGAAAATCTCGACGGGTTGTCATGCAATCATGGTTTGGATGGTATTCAGGTGGTCAGCTAAGTCAGGCCCACGACATCGCAGGCCGCGTGCGAACATACGCTTGACAGACAATTTGGATTCGTGCGCGCATATTTTGGTTGCTTAGCAAGCTCGACACTGCTGAACTTGGGCATCTGAATGCAACACCCATTGGATTTAGTGTTTTGAAAGATCGCTCATGCTGTGGACTCGCATCACTCTGTCTACGCTTTTTTGCTCTTTTTAACTCTGTTCACGCAGTGGTCGCAGAGCCACAGAGAAGTGCTACTGCATGACGAATGGGTGCAGTGTTTCGGGGACATAAGCCATCTGAACATTAGCCGTTCTCTGTGGCTCCGCGACCTCTGCGTGAACGGTGTTGCTTTGATAGTGTACCCGCACAACACTGAATCACGAGCACGAGATTTGGCGCTCACACCGCGACCTCTGCGTGAACGGTGGTGTTTTGATCTTGTGCCCGCACAACACTGAATCGCGAGTTCAAGATTCGTCGCTCAGACCGCGTCAGAAAGTGATGTGAAATTGAAATCGCGGGCCTTGAGAATGGGCATGATCTGCGTTCCAGGTCCGTCGCTGGCAGTCCGGCGAACCGGTCCCAGCGCTTCCACATTGTTCAGCAAGAACAGCGGGCTCTCATTGAACCGCATGTTCTTGATCGACTTCGTAATCTTGCCATTCTCAATCAGGAACGTGCCGTCACGGGTCAGGCCGGTGTAGAGCATCGTGCGCGGGTCGACCTCGCGCAGATACCACAACCGTGTCACCAGCACCCCGCGCTGCGTACTCGCGATCATCTGCTCTCGGCTCACCCCGCCGCCGCCAAGCATCACGTTGTTTGGGTTGCCGGTGATTGTAAGATTTTTCTTGGCACCCCATGCTCTCGAGACCAACATTGTGCTCAGTGCGCCGTTGGTGATCCAAGACTGTCGGGTTAATGGCATACCATCGCCGTCGAATGGCTGGGAGAGCACATTCGCGTCAGACGGGTCGCTTGTGAGATTGATCATCGCACTGACGATCGTTTCGCCAAGCTTGTTGCCGCCACCCGGCTTCGCGAACGGCGAGCGACCCTCGTCCGCGCTGCGAGCATTGAAGTACCGCGGCATGAGGCCAACCAAATCGCCAACCGCCTGCGGCTCGAGAATCACGGTGTAGCGGCCAGGCTCGATCGCGACCGGATTTCGCGACTGCTGCGCCTTGTCGATCGCCTGTGCGCTCACGTTCCCGAAGTTGAGCGAGCTCCACGCCACAGCGTCCTCACCTGACCAGCCGGAGCCGGTGCCGTCCTCAGTTCGGACCGTGAGCGTGTAGTTCGCATTCGTGCCGCGGTGATACGCGAACAAACCAGCACTCGTCCCGATCGCGACGGCGTCAGCGCTCGTGACCAGGAAACCGGCGACGTTCAGCGCGCTGCTGCGCCGCGCCGGAGCGAGGGCCGTGTTGGCGGCGTTGATCACGGTGCCGGCATCCAGATTCGCGGTCGCCTCGTCCCAGGCGCTCGTCGTTTCGCGAATTGATTGCGGGCCGAGTACCGGGAGCATCTCTGGATCGTCGGGGGCGAGTCGCGCAATCGCTTCTGCCTTCCGGACGGTGCGCTCAATGCTCTCCGGCGACAGATCGTTGGTGGTCACTGCCGAATGCTTCCGCCCGATGTACGACATGACGACGAGCGTTGTGTCTTCCACAACGCCTGCTGTGGAGAGTTGGTTAGCGGCGAAGCGTACGTTGCGCGTGCGTGACGAGCGTACCACCGCTTGCACGGCGTCAGCGCGTGAAAGTTTGACCACACTCTCAATCACGCGCTGCGCATCAGCGCGTGAAATCACAACATCATCGGCCATCAACGAGCGCGGTGCGCGCGGATCGAGAATGATGCTCATGCCTTGCGCCCTGTGTTGATCACGTTGATTTGTTTGTGGCGTGTTGGGACACAGCCGTGACTGACGGCATTCGCCTGCCCCGGTTGTCCTTTGCCATCAGAGAAGGTGGCGTACAGCTCATAGCTGCGTTGTCCGCCAATCATATCCATCGCGCGCCAGAACTCCGGTGTACGAAACTGATAAGCAACGTCCTTCATCTGCCCAACAACTTTTCCACCGCGCACTTCGTAAAAGAGCGCGCCACCAAACTGCGCGTTGTATCGCTGCTGATCAATGGAGTACGATCCACGACCAATGATCGCGATACCCTTATCTGTCGCAGAGATGAGGTCATTCCACACGAGATCTTTCGCGCCCGGTTTGATCGACACGTTTGGCATTCGCTGGAACGCGACGCTGCTCCACGAATCCGCGTACGAGCAGCCGTGACTGCGCGTGGGCATGTTACGGCGCTTGTACCACCAGTCAAGCCACATCGCCTGTTCGCGCGTAGTCTGATAGTCAACGAACGTGCCGTTCTCGATGATGTTGAACTCATCTGGCTTCACACCATCATCATCATAGCCAATGGTGGCGCATCCGCCGGGCTGCGAGCGATCACCAACGATGTTCATCAGTTCAGAGCCAAACTGTAATTGGCCAAGCACACGTTCCGGCGGCGCAACGAATGACGTACCGGCGTAGTTCGCTTCGTAGCCGTATGCGCGGTCCAATTCCGTTGGATGCGCGACGGATTCGTGCAGCGTCAGGCCAAGATTCGACGGATGCAAAATCAAATCGTACCGCCCAGGTTCGACAGTTTTTGCAGTCAGTTTTTCCGCCGCCTCTTCTGCCCACTTCTTTGCATTCACCGCCAGATTGCTTTCAAGTACCGACTCCCACCCTCGGCCGGTGGGTTGCACCACGGCATCACGAATCGCAAAATCAGAGCGATCGGCAGAGACAGCGGTGATCGACATTGGCGTGTACGTACGCACTAACGTCTGCGCGATTATTGACCCGTCAGTATTGGCGTAGTTGCGTTCTTCTTTCACAAATTGCAACTGTGTGCTCACAAAGCGCACCATCGGCACGGCCAGTGCAGCGGCATTTGCAGCCAGTGCAAGCGTCGTCTTCTCTTCGATCGAGATGCTAAAGGGATCGATGGTGAATCCGCTTGACCATGTGGCTTCGCCGTGACTTGGATTCGGTGCCAGTTCTACTGGCCGATCGCGCGCAATGCGGTTGGCCTTGGCCGTTGCCACCGCTTCCATGGCGGCGCGCTGCACACCGTCGTTGGTGAGCCGAGGAGTCGCGGCAAATCCCCAGCACCCATCCACCAGCGCGCGTACGCCGCAGCCAACGGTATCGCTGTCCACCACGTCGAGAATTTGTCGTTCGCGCGTGAACACTGCGTTGCGCTGCACGCGCTGAATGCGCGCGTCGGCGTAACTAGCCCCGGCGCGTTTCATCGTGTCCAATGCGAGCAGCAGTAGCTCGCGTGTGGGCGCATCCATGCGCTGCTGGATGTGCGGCATGAGCCGCGAATGCGCAGCGGCGTCGCGCGGGCGACCTAAGGCAAGTGCACCGGCGGCGAACGCCGAAGTGGCAACGAAATCGCGACGAGTAGTCATGCGGCGTGACGGTGTGAACGTAGGCCATCCGAACTGATGAATAGTCTACGCGCGAGTCACGCTTTTCGCGGTAGCCGCCGCGTGATCAACGCGCTGGTCACACCTCTCGTGCAAACCGCAGCGCCATCAACGTGCGCTTGGCTTCCGAGTCAGCAGGTAAAGCAGTGGGCCGAAAGATCCGGTCACGAGGGTAAAGGCGATCCATGGCCACGGGTTCCGGCCCGATGCCCGCAACTCTTTTGTCATCCATGTCAACGTCAGACTCACCGCGATCACGAGGTCGAAGAGCACTTGGCCTCCGCCAAACGACTTGAAGTGCGGTGCGATGATGCCCCAGAACCCGTGATTCCAGAGCGCGATACCGCTCACAACGGAGAACGCGACTAGGACGATGGTCAGGATAATGCGTTGCATAGGCTGCTCCAGTGATGATGTGACACGGAGTTTCGCGACGCATCTCAGCAGAAGCAATTACCTATGAGGTAATAGAGTTTGTCCACCGATTGCATTCAATTCCATCATGGTGATCTCGGAAGAATCTGTACACGATTCGTTGCGCGGCGCGCGCGCGGCAACGGTACTCAGTCAGTTCGAATTGTCTTTACGACTTGGTGTCTCGCAACGGCACATCAGCTATGTGGAGAATGGACGCGCGAAACCGAGTCGCGCGCTCTTGGATGCGTGGCTCGTGGAGCTCGGTGTGCCGATCGCGACGCGCAACAGCATCGCGCTCAAGGCGGGGTACGCGCCGCTTTACGGTGAGGCGCGGCTAACAGATCCGGAGCTCGCACACGCCAGCGCGGCACTCACACATCTGCTGGCGGCGAACGATCCATTGCCGTGCTACGTGATGGATGAGCAGTGGAATCTGCTGCAGACCAATCGCGGCGGCGCGTGGCTCGCGCATGAACTTATGCCAAGCCTCGGCGTGCGGTCGGCGAGTACGCCGATCAACATGCTCGATCTGCTCTGTCATCCAGACGGCGTGACTTCAAAGGTCACTAATATCGACGAAGTTGGCCCGCAGATGCTGGCGCAGCTGCGTCATGAAGCGACACTTCATCCCGCGATCACATCCAAGGTCAACCAATACGAATCGCTACTGCACGAATTGCTTGGCTCGCAGGCACGGCACGCGTTGCAGCGACCACGCCAAGTGGAGCGCGCTGGCGCCGCACGTTCGCCATTGATGACGCCACGCTTCATGACATCCGTGGGTGAGATGGCGTTCTTCAGCATGTTCACCACGTTCGGCACGCCGTACGACATCACGCTCGCGTCAATTCGCGTAGAGCATTTCTTTGCCGCTGATGCTGACACGCGATCGCGCCTCAACGCGCTGCAACTGACCACTACGCTGCCTCACGACGCACAACCGTAGGCAATCCCTGCGTTGTGCGTGCCATCCGAATCAATTGCTCGGCGAGTAGGCGCATCTCGGGTTCGGCAACGCCATGATCACTGGCGTGCGCGGCGATCTTACTCAATACGATAGATTCGCGCGTCGCGTCAACAGGCGGTAGCGCGGCACGATGCTTAGCGACGCCAACTGCACGCGCCAATCGCTGCCGTTCACCAATCAGCGCGACCAATTGCTCATCAATTCGGTCGATGGATTCACGCAGCGCTGACACGCGAGCTATGGCGCGGTGCTGTTCGGTATTCGCGGTGCGTGGATCGGGTGCAGCTGATGTGCTGTGCATGGCGGGGCTCCTGCGCAGACCTGCGCTGAGGTGAGTGTCGAGTGGTGCGCGCCGCCGCGTAAAACGCGAAAGGCCCGCATCGCTGCGGGCCTTGGAAGAAAAGTCGATCGCGATGCTACGCGCGCGCTTTACCGCCTTGGTCCGCTGAGCGGCCAAAGTAGGAAAAGCTGGTAAAGAGTGCGCGGACCGTGATTGACATACTGTGAGATTGTAACTGGATGAGCCGAGAGTCAAGGCCTACCGAGAAAAGTGGTGCGTGGTGAGCCTTCGCCCGAGGCAGGGGTACGTGGCCGTCAACCTCCTCCGCTCGGTGAATCGCCAAAGGAACGAGAATACTGATCACATTCGACGCTTGAAGAAATCCAGTGCCGCTTCGTAACCGCGCATCCAACTCTCGTGCCGCAGAAATCCGTGGACCTCATCGGGAAGCACCAACTGCTCGACCGGTACGCGTTGCGCACGCAGTTTCTCAATCAGCGTCAGTGTTTCGATAAATCGAACATTCCGATCGTCGTCACCATGGATCAACAACACCGGATCACGCCACCGCTTCACCTGTGACAACGGCGACGACGCAAACGCGAGATCGGTTGCCGTGGGATCTTCGTATCGATCGTAGTCAGTCAGAAACGTTTGGATGCCAACGTTCCAATCGTGCACGCCGTGAAAATCGACACCGGCCTTGAACAACTCTGGGTTTCGCGTAAGTCCCATCGCAGTCAGGTAGCCGCCGTACGAACCGCCCCACAGCCCAATGCGCGATGCGTCAACGTCAGCCCGCGCGCCGAGAAGTTTTGCAGCGGCAACAACGTCGCCGTACTCGCTGCCGCCATTGGCGCCATACCGCAACGCTTCACGAAACTCCATGCCGTACCCAATACCGCTGCGATAGTTGAGCGATAGCACTGCATATCCGCGAAGTGCCAACGCTTGGTTCAACGCGTACGAGTGATGGTAGTACGAGCCGTAGTTCCACCCCAGCAACATCTGCCGGCGCGAACCGCCGTGCATGAAGATGATCGCCGGATGTTTGTTTGCAGACATCGCGCCGGGCGGTAGAAACAGCTGGCCGTACGTTTGCACGCCATCGGCAGCACGCAATGTGACCGCGGTTGGGATCACCAACGATGCGGCAGGAAAATCCGCGGGCATAGTTTCCGGCGCCAGCGGACGCCAGAGATTCGTGCCGCCAACAGCGTCCATGACCGCGGCATGAGCCGGCGTGCGTTCATCGCTCACCAACGCGAAGAGCGAACCACCGCTCGACTGAACTGGATTCCATGCGATGTGCGGTCGCGAAACACTTGGCACCGGTGCACTACTGCCGTCAGCCGAAACAGACAGCACGCGCCGCCGGTGTATATCACCAATGTTGGTGTTGTACAGTACGCGAGTTGAATCATGCGACGGCGCAACAAACTCCACTTCGCCATCACCGGGAGTCAGTTCAGTCGCAGAACCACCACTCGCGCGCACGCTATACAGATGCACCCAGCCGGTGCGTTCCCACGGAAAGACAATGCGATCGCCGGCACGCCAAATCAACTGATCATCACCCACCACGGCCCAGTATGCACTGCCACGGCCCTCTGGCGCGCGCCAGACTTCGCGCAACTGCCCCGTGCGAACATCCGCCAATTGAATTGACCACGGCTGTGCGCTGCGGTTTGGCGTAAAGAGCATGCGTCGACGCTCATACGGAACACGCAAAAACGCGATGCGTGTTCCATCCGGTGACCAGACCGGCGAATTGTCGCCATCGGTGCTCGGCCCCATCCAGCGCAATGATTTCGTTGTGCGCGAATACACGCCGATGTAACTGTGCGTCCCACGGTTGGACACAAACGCGAGCTGCGTACCATCTGGCGACCAGCGCGGTGATGCAGCGCTTCCACGCATCTTGAACAGCTGCGCTGTCTGCGTAGAATCCCGCGTGCCTGTGGTAAGCCAGATCGCGCCTCGGCGGAGAAATGCATACCCGTCGCCTGTGGGTGAAGGCGTTGGTGTTGATCCATCGATGGCGCGCACTGCGCGCGATCCATCCAGATGCACACGCCAGATCGCTTGCTCGGCACCGAGCGGATCGCTGGTCGGATTGGGAGCGTCGCCAGTGCGATTGGGACCGCCACCCCGCACGAAGTACAACGTTCTTCCGTCCGCAGTGAACGCGAGCGATGACAAATCCTGTCCATCATCTTCGGTGAAGGACGTCACCATTCGTGCACCGGCACGCGTAGAATCAGTGACCCAGATATTTCTCGCACCGCGCGCATTGAGCACGAATGCGACGGCGTTTGCGCGCTTTGCGGCAACGATTGTCGCTGCAAACGGCGCACCGTCAATTTCGCGAATGCTTGGTTGCGCAGCGAGAAGCGTTGCCGAGCAGATTACAGCGCCGCAACCAGAAATCATCGAGCGACACCAGCGCGGCTGCACTGGTGTCATCGCGTTGCGTCTATTCACTCGTCGGCCTTCGTACGCGCCTTGACCGGCTTCACAAACTGATCGAGCCACGTTGCCATTTCCCAGAGCGTATGCCCAACGCTCTCACGACCGAGATAACCATGCGCTTCGCCCGGAAGCTGCACATAACGCACCGTCGCGCCATTGCCTTTCAGGGCCGCGTAATAGCGTTCCGTCTGAATCGGAAAAGTCCCGCTATTGTCATCGTTCATGCCGTGGATCAAGAGAATCGGCGTCTTCACACTATCGGCATACGTGAAGGGACTCATGCGCGAGTAGATCCCCTCCGCCTGCCAGTACGGTCGCTCTTCCTGCTGAAATCCAAACGGTGTGAGTGTGCGATTGTAGGCACCGCTGCGCGCAATTCCAGCGCGAAAAATATTGGTGTGCGCCAGCAAGTTTGCCGTCATGAAGGCACCGTAGCTATGACCACCAATACCAATTCGATCGCGATCGGCCACACCAAGTTCCACAACTTTATCGATCGCAGCTTTCGCGCTCGCCACGAGTTGTTCGACGTAGGTGTCGTTCGGTTCTTTGTCACCCTCACCAACAATTGGCATCGTCGGCCCATCAAGCACGCCGTAACCTTGCGTCAACATGAACAGGTGACTCGCGCCGCTGGGGCGGACGAACAAATGCGTTGAACCTCGCACCTGTGCAGCGGCTTTCGCGCTCTTGAACTCCTGCGGATATGCCCAGAAGAAAAACGGCAATCGCCCATCACGTTCGGCGTTGTAGCCTGCGGGTAAATACATCGTGGCCGACAACTGCACGCCATCGGGACGCGTGTACGTCACCAGTTTGGAAGTAATTCCGGCAAACTGCGGTGCTGGATCAGCGAAGCGCGTTAATTGTCGCGGTGCAATGCGGCGCACCAGATCGCGCACCCAGTAATTCGGCGGCTCGGTGGACGTTTGCTTGCGAGTAAGCACGCGCGTCCCGCGATCATCGAGAATTGCGAGGGGTTCCTCATACTGCTCACCCTGCGAACGCCAGAGCCGAGTGGCGGTGCCGGTTGCGATGTCCACGCGATCAAGAAAAGGCTGCGCACCATCAGGACTTTCCCCTTCGCCACTCAGGAAATACGCCGAACGATCGGGTGTTGTCTGCGCGACCATCGTGCCTTGCGCGGTCATCGTCATCACCGGTGATCCGGGATCGCTGTAGGCATCCTCCGCGCTGCGGTCAATCACTAAACGCGGTGCACTGCCGGGTGTTGATGGATTGATCAGCCATGTCTTTGTTTGGCGTGACTTCCACCAATACTCCGTGACCATCGCCACATCGTTACGCACCCACGTCACACCGCGCACTCGCGTTGCAACAGCCACGTGCTGCACCGGCTGGCCCGTAAATGGAGCATCAAGTGTGACAACACGATCGCGCGTTGCGGCAGCACGCGCGGGATCACCACCATCCATCGCTTCAATCCACGCCAGCGTTGCTGGTGCATCGGCACGCCACTGAATTCCGCGGGCGCCGCCATCGACCGCATCAAACGCGGTGGACTGCTCCGTCGCCAGCGGACGATCAAACACAGTATGCACCTTTGTGCCCGCAACGTTCAACACATCGGTGACGAGAGGAAAACGCGAGACTGGCACAACGTAGCTGTACGGTGCGTGAATGCTCGATGCAAGAACGAAACGACCGTCTGGTGACGGCGCTGCATTCGAGACAACTGCCGGTATCCCAATACTGCGCGTGACGCCGGTGAGCGAGATAATCGCGAGTTGACTGGTGCCGTAATACGTGAATCGTGCTTCATCAAACGCATCGGTTAAAAGATCTTGATACGTGCGCTCCGGCGACTTGCGGCCAAATGACTCCTGTACCACGGGCCCACTCGGTACCGTTGGTGCTTGGGGCGCGGCTGCGCGCGTTGCAGGGATTGTTTTGCACAGCAGTGCATCGCTCGACGGCATCCATGTGCACGGGTCACCGAATGCACCGTTTAGTCGCACACTGCCAGCCGTTGTCACAATTCCAGTCGCGAGGTCTAACACGCCAAGTGTTGCGCCGCGATCCGTGATCAGTGGAAATGCGGCGTGCTTTCCGCTCGGCGCCCAACGCACGTTGCCGATGCGTGCGCCGCTTGGCAACGTGACAGTGCGCGATTCGCCGGTCGTAATCGCAACAATGGAGAGACCGGTGCTGGTCGCGACTCGCGATGGAAAATTCGTATTTGGATTCAATCGCTGCCCAGCCATCGCGATGTATGGTGCGGCAACTTCTGCGATGCTCGGCAACGACGCGCGATTCAGAAGGAGCAACTGCGTGTTGTCTGGGCTCACTGCAACGCGCGGTGTAGGCGTCGCGTCGAGAATACTGCGAATGGGCTCGGGCGGTTGGCGATACCCGTCCTGCGCGCTCACTGCGACAGGGAACACAAATGCGAGCGACAAAGCACGCGCGACGGAAGTAAAGCGAAGCATGCGGGATCCCCGGAGCTAGCGACAAAAAGTGACTGACGACAACAGCAAGTGTACGCGGCGTACAAGGTCAACGCTGCCCGTCGTAGTGTCGCGAAGCATCACTTCGCACGGAAGCGACTTTGGCGGGCGTTTGCGTGCAAATGAGCTGTGTCGCCAGCGGCAGTTGTGCTTGCCATTCACGGCCAAGGGCCGTACTGTGCTAAGACAATTGATGACGTGATCTGGCCATCCGGAAGTCCGGTGAAAAACCGGCGCGGCCCCGCCACTGTAAGGAACGGTTGACGTAAGTCAGCAGCACTGAGGAACACACCACTGTCGCAAGTAGTGCGGCGGGAAGGTACCTGAGTGGTTCCGAGCCAGGAGACCGGCCCTGATCACGCCCGCATGCAGGCCCTTCGAGGGAAGGGGGCGGGGTGATCGTGATCAGCAGCAGCGCGTTTTGCGTTTGTTGTTGCGTGCGACTACCCCCGTTTGGTCCACACCGTGGACGAACGGGTTTTTTGTTTGCGTCGTGTTCAGCGGCGAAACGTGATTCTGTTCGTCATGGATGTGCACGCTGTGTGCGGGCATTCCGTAAAGCGCGATGCTGCGAGGGCGGCGTCGCGACGAGATTCTGATGTCCAGACACACCACGACGCTAATCGCACTGGCGATGAGCGTGGGTACACTACGCGCGCAGCAGCCGCGCAGTGATTCTACGCGGCCACAGCGCCTGCCAACTGTTACAACAACCGCGTCACGGTACGCCGCCGCTCCGGATTCGCTCCCAAGGCGCGTTGCGGTAATTTCGCGCGCTGACATCGACGCGACGCCGGCGCTCGACATGGTCGATCTGCTAAAAAAGCGCGCGGCAATTGATGTCGTGCAATACCCCGGACTACTCGGCGGAATTGGCATTCGTGGTTTTCGCCCGCAGGTTGGGTCTATTCAGCAACGCGTGCTCATTCTGCTCGACGGTCGACCGAGCGGCGTCACAAACGTCTCAATGCTCGACATTCAAGATGTTGAGCGCGTGGAAGTCTTGAAGGGTCCCGCGTCTGCATTGTACGGATCGAGTGCGATGGGTGGCGTTGTGAACGTGGTTACGCGTCGTCGCAACGCAGCGCGCAGCGGCCAATTGTCGCTCTCTGGCGGAAGCTTTGGAGCGAGCGAAGTGCGCGTGCAGGGTGGTGGTCGTCTGTTCGGCGGTCTCGACGCTGACGTGAGCGCGCGCCGCTACGATCAGCGTGACAACTTCAAGATTGGCGGTGGTAGCGCGTTGCGCGGCGTGTTTGGTCGAGACAGCGCGCTGAAGATCTATACAAATGGCACCACGCCAAATCGATTCGTGCGTGACACGATTGGCAGTGGAGTCACGCGCGGTTTTACGAGCATGGCATCGACAAGCGGGAATGCACGCGTGGGCGGTCTCATCGCTGATCGTGTAAGAGTAGATGTGCGAGGTGACGTCTTCAATGCATCGAGTGTTGAAACTCCCGGTGACATCTATTCCGCGAGCACGCCCTTTCCTGGCGACGGATTAAAGGATGTTCGCCGACTTGGCGGTACAGCAGAATTCAGCGGCACGGTAGGGAGAAATGCGCTCACCGCTCGCGCGTTCACGAGCACCGAGACCAGCGATTTCTACGATAGTCCAACCGGTGATCGCTTCGTCAGTTTTGGTTCGAATGCGCGCACGACAGGCGCGCAGGTGCAAGATGTTGTGCAGTTCAATCAGCAGCAGGTGGTGTTCGGTGTTGACGTAACGCAACAACGTGCGTCGTCGCGATACTTCGTGGCCAAGGGAAGCGAGGCTGGCACATTCAGCCCCAACAGCCAAGTCGCGTCATTGGCCGCGTTTGCCGAAACGAAATTGACGGCTTTCCGTGGGCGCTTTGTCGCGACACTCGGTGGACGAGCGGATCGTGTCACGCTCTCGCTGCTCGAAACGCCACTACGCCAAGATGTGCAAGCAGGCGAAGATGTGTTCACGGTCTTCAACCCGAATGCTGGGATATTGATCAATCTGGTTGAGGGTGCTCGCGTGCATGCCACCATCGGTCGTGCGTTTCTGGCACCAGACGCTTTCGGTCGCGCAGGCTTTACACAAAACGTCACGGCAGGCGTGGCGGCGATTCGGTTTGGCAATGCTGCGCTGCGTGCCGAGCAGTCGATCACGGCAGATTTCGGCGCGGGGATCACGCGTCTGAACGGTGCGTTTGATCTTGATGTGACGTATTTCACAACCGAAGTTGATAATCGCATCACCAGTGCGCGTGCATCGTTTGCTGCCGGCCAGCGTCCGGTTCTCGCCAGCGGTGCGCAGGTGTCACGCGTTGAGACGTCGGTCAACGCGGGAAATGCGAACATCCGCGGGCTCGAAGCCGCAGTGCGTTACGATCTCGGTGCGGCCATGCATCGCGCGTGGTCACTGAATGCGTTTGCGAACGCAACGCGAATTTTCTCTGCAATCGAACGCACACCAACAGTGACGGTGGATGCAACGCAGTTCAACGGCGTCACAAATTTTTCGCCAACTACAATTCTGAATGGTGTACGAATCGGCGCGCCCAACCGCGACGTGCGTATCAAGAATATCGCCACCGCAACCTGGAATGTTGGGCTCGAGTACGACACGCGCTCACGTTGGCGCATCGGTTTGCTGGGTCGCTACGTCGGTACGCGCACCGACGAAGATTTCAGCGATTTCAGTGATATCACTGACATTGAGTATCCACCATTTGCCGTCGCCGATTTCACCGCCGGACTGCGTGTCACACGTCGTCTTCGCGCGGACGTGCAGGTGAATAATGTGACCGACGAGAATTACTACGAAAAGCGCGGCTACAACTTGCCGGGCCGCGCGTTCACAGTGCGCGTGACCACGGTGTTTTAGGCCGGTGTTTTAGGCCGGTGTTCTAAGCATCGCGATGCCATGACGCCTGAATGACTGGCCCGGTGATGATTCCCGGGTCAGTCATTTTTTTGTTGGCGAACGCCGAACTGCTCAGAGGCACCATGCGCGATAGCGCTCCTTTCAAGTCCAAGCACTCGCTTCAGTGGCAGATCGTGCTTGTGAACCCTGCGTTGCTGCGTCAGGCGCAACGCCGGTTGCGCGCTGCCGGACCTTCAGAGGCGATTGAGCGCGCGCTGGAAATTGCGCTGGGGCATCCGCGCACGGACCGCGTTTCGAATCAGAAACCGCTGCCGGTTCATTGACTTGACGCTCAAGCGCGGTGCCTCATCATGCCGGGCTGATTGGGTGCCAGCTTTCTGCTGGTCCTCGCTGTCTGCCGACTTGGCGTTACAGCGTGTTGCTCGTGCTCTATTCGGTAAGCTCGCCATCGAGACTGTTTTGCCAAACGGCTCGCTAGTGCATGTTGCACTTGACGACAGTTGTCTAACTCGTTGCTGTGATGAGGTTTACCACACTTTTGACACGTTCGGCACTTCGCTACCAATCGCAAGTGCGAAACGCCGACAGGCTCATGCGCACGCAAGTACCTACTTGCTTACACGAACTTTGGTTCGTATGGTTGTCGCATGGATGTCAGAGAGAAAATCATATCGGCCGCGATGACGGCCTACGCGGAATCGGGATTTCAGGGCGCTACGACCCGCCGAGTGGCGGAGATCGCGGGCGTCAACGAAGTCACGATTTTTCGCAACTTCGGGTCGAAGGCTGCGCTGATGGACGAAGCGTTGTTCCGGCGCGTGGCGGCGCTGAAGCTCGTCGATCCACCGCTGCCCACGGCGCCCGTCGATCCTGAAACGGAGCTGACGGCGTGGTGCGGCACGTTCCTCAATCAATTGCGCGGTTCGCGTGAGTTGCTGCGAAAGGCGATGGGCGCGTCGGAGGGACGATTCCACGAGATGACCAATTCCTTTGAGCCCGCGCGCTGCGCTGACCGGGAATTGCACAATTACGCGCAGACCCTGTTGCGAGACGGATGGGTTGGCCGCGAGTTGATGGTAGACCCCAATTCGGCTGAGTTGCTCACTGCGGCTCAGACGATGCTCATTGGCGCGCTCTGGGGTGATGCGATGGCGCGCGAACTGCACGACGACCCGACCATCTGGGTCAATGAAACCCGCGCCGCAAAGCGCTACGTACAGATGTTCCTCCGTGCGATCGGTATGGCGGATTCAGGCCATGCGGTCCCGGCAAGTACCGGAATCACTTCTTCAACTCATACCACGAGTCTCACGTGAAACTGTCGGCTCTGACGGCATACGCCCGTCATGCCGTGATGGCATTGCTGATCGCCGCGACGGTGCCAACCACCGCTTCCGCACAATCGCCCGCGCGTGCTCCACGCACACTCACGCTTGACGAGGCATTTCGCCTTGCCGAGCCGTCTAGCGACGATGTTCGCATCGCGCAAAATGCCGTCACGCGCTCCAAGGGTCAGTATCTGCAGGCGCGAGCGACAGTACTGCCACAAATCACGGCAACGGCAAACTATCAGCACCAACTGCAGAATCAATTCTCGGCAATCACCAAACGGTTTGCACCTCCGGTAGATCCGAATGCACCACCTGACACAACGCCGCAGTCATTCAATCCAATCTCGCTGCTCTTCGCGTCACCAAACACGATCACGTTAGGGCTCACCGCGTCGCAACCGCTCTATCTCGACGGTCGCTTTCAGCTCGCGAGTCGTGTTGCGCGGGCCAACGAAGACGTAGCACGGTATGGCCTTCGCACCGCGCGTGCGCAGCTGCGTTATGACATTGCGTCCGCGTATTTCGACGCCGTGATCGCGGACAAATTTTTGCAGATTGCTGAGAGTTCGCTGGTGCAAACCGAGCGCACGCTGACGCAAACAACGTTGCAGCGCCAAGTAGGCACGGTGGCTGAGTACGATCTGTTACGCGCACGAGTTGCTCGCGATGGACAGCGGCCGTTGTTGATCTCGGCGCAACAGAATCGCGATGTGGCATCGCTTCGGCTGAAGCAGTTGCTCAACCTGCCTTTAACCGAACCGCTTTCGCTCGCGACTCCGATTCAGGATGCCGATATGGATCGCGTGCTCGCAGCCTCTCAGCTGGACAACGACACTCGGCCCAGCGCCGGCACCGGACTGCCAAGTTCTGGAACAACAACCACACCAAAGTTGACCGCGCGTGACACGCTACCAGAATCACGAACGGCGGTGCAGCAAGCGGTGGCGGCACTCGAAGTCCAACGGGGCGCTCTCAAGAATGCCAGCCTGCAGCGGCTCCCGTCGCTCACGCTGAGCACCAATTACCAACGGTTCGCGTACCCAAGCAATTCGAACATTATCCCACGCACCTTTGCCGATTTCTACCCGCAATGGGTTGTTTCACTGGGGATGTCTGTACCGATCTGGACCAGCGGGCGCATTGCTGGAGATGAGATGGTAGCTCGCGCCAACGTAGCCGATGCTGAGGCACGCCTGAATCAGGGGAAGCGCGCCGCGTCGCTTGATGTCCAGTTGGCGCTGAAGAGCTTGGAGCAGGCGGAGGCGAACTGGTTCTCCAGCATCGGTACGGAAGAACAGGCAGACAAGGCACTGCGTATTGCTGACGTGCGTTACTCGAACGGAATTAGTACTCAGCTCGAACTAAGCGATATCAGGAATCTGTTGATTCAGTCGCAGGCGAACCGATTGTCGGCAGCGAAAGCGCTGCAATTGGCGCGACTGCGAATGACTCTTCTGCGCGATCTTCCACTCGGTTCTGGAGGCGGGACGGCCGCAGCAGGAAGTACGGGATCTGGTGCAGCAGCTCCACAAAGTGCGACAACCGGCGTTTCTCAACCCAGTGGTGCCGCAAGTACCACCCAGCCGCCGCAGTGATTCACATGACTTATTCAATGACTCAGACAACGATTCGCGCCGTACGACGCACGCGCTCAGCTGTGCTCTGGTTGGTGATTGCCAGCAGCACCTTTGGACTCTCAGCATGCAACAAGAAGAAGGATGCAGCAACCGCAGCGCCGGAGCAGCCGACACTGATCACCGCGGAAAATGTTGGTGTGGTGGATACGATGCGAATCGCCAGTGGACCCTCTATCTCTGGCGAGCTGACCGCTGAGAAGAGTGCGTCGGTGCGCTCAGAAGTCTCAGGGAGCGTAGTACAGGTCTATGTAGAGCCGGGACAGCGCGTTGCGGCCGGCGCACCATTGGCACGGATTGACGCAACAACAGCGGCGGCGGCGGAGTTATCTGCACGCACCGGCGTCACCGCAACCGAGGCGAGTGCAGCACAGGCGAAGAAGGAAATGGATCGTGCGGAACGGTTAAATGCCGCCGGCGCAATCGCGGATCGCGATCTTGAGAACACGCGACTCGCCTACACAACTGCGCAGGCGCAGCTCGCGAACGTGAAGGCTTCGTACGCGGCAGCGAACAAGCAGTTGCGCAGCGCCACGGTGCGCGCGCCGTTCGCTGGCGTGGTGGCGGGAGATGTGGTCAGCGCAGGCGATGTAGTGGCGCCGGGTACGGCTTTGTTCACGGTGGTTGATCCGCGCAGCATGCGCTTGGAAGCCGCAGTCCCCGCATCGCAGATCGGTGACATTCGCATTGGCATGCCGGTCGCTTTCACCGTAAGCGGGTATGGCGATCGCAAATTTACAGGTCGCGTCACGCGTGTGAATCCAGTCGCAGATCCGGCCACACGTCAAGTCAAGATTCTGGCGTCCATTCCGAATAGCGCTGGCACACTGGTTGGCGGCCTGTTTGCCGAAGGGCGCGTCAATGCAGAGTCGCGCAGCGCGTTAGTGCTGCCCACGACAGCCATTGATCAGCGTGGTGCGAGGCCGACGGTCATGCGCCTGCGCGGTGGACGTGTCGAGCGTGTCAGCGTGACCCTCGGCATTCGTGACGAGCAGCGCGAGAACTTTGAGATTACACAGGGCCTGCAGCGCGGCGACACAGTATTGCTTGGCGCGGCGCAGGCTATTGGTGAAGGAAAGCAAGTTCGGATTTCGACCGTCAACGATCGCAGTACACAGGTACCAGCAACGAAGACCTCACCAGGCGCGGAGTAAGCGACAATGTGGATTTCAGATTTTGCGATTAAGAAGCCGCTCCTGACCGTCGTCGCCATGTTGGTGCTGATCGTCAGCGGTCTCTTCGCCTACGCACAGTTACAGACCGACGAGTTCCCGGAAGTCGCACCACCGGTAGTGCTCACGACAATTGTCTATCCCGGTGCTAGTCCGGATCAGGTTGAGCGAGAAATACTCGATCCGATCGAAGAGGCCATTACCGGAATCTCTGGCGTTGAGAAAGTGCAGGGTGAAGCACGTGACGGCTACATGTCTGTGGTCACGATGTTCAAGTTCGGCAAGAACATGCAGGAAGCCACCACCGAAATTCGTGACGCGATCAATCTGAAGCGCAACGAGTTGCCGGCGGAGATGAAGGAACCGATCCTGCAGAAGTTCAATCCGACTGATCGTCCGGTTGTGCAGATCGCGATGTCGTCAAAGGAGCTGACGGCGCCTCAGCTCACGCTCATTGCCGATCCTGGTGTGACGCGCGAACTGCGCGCCATCGCCGGTGTCGCGAAGGTGGACGTGACCGGTGGTGTGAAGCGCGAAATGATGGTGGATTTGCTTCCGGCTGCACTGCAAGCGAATAATCTGAGCGTCAACGAAGTCGTCGCCGCATTAGAGCAGCAGAATCTCGCAGTACCCGTCGGTAGTCTCACCGGCGTGCTCGATGAACGCACGATTCGACTGAAAGGCCGCTTGCTGGATGTGCAAGATTTTGCGAACATCGCGGTCGCCGACCGTGGCGGACGTCTGATTCGACTTGGCCAAGTGGCCACCATTCGTGATGGCACTGAAGAACAGCGCACGTTGGCGCTGCTGGATGGTGTGGAAGCGGTGGGTCTTGAAGTCACCAAGTCCTCAGGGGTCAGCACGACCGAAGTCACCGCGAAAGTGGCAGCGGCCGTTGAACGCATTCAGAAGCGCATGCCGAAAGGTGTCGAACTGAAGGTCACCAAGAACTCCGGTGAGCGCGTGGAAGCGAGTGTCACCAACGTGCGTGACGCACTGATCGAAGGCGCGCTCCTGACCGTGCTGGTCGTGTTCCTGTTCTTGAACTCGTGGCGTTCAACGGTCATTACCGGTTTGGCGCTGCCCGTGTCAGTGGTCGCGAGTTTTCTCGCGGTGTACGCGTTCGGGTTCACACTCAACACGATGTCGTTGCTGGGCCTGTCACTCGCCATCGGCATTCTGATTGACGATGCAATCGTGGTACGCGAGAACATCGTGCGACATGTGGAGATGGGTAAAGACCACATGACCGCGGCGCGAGAAGGCACCGCAGAAATTGGACTCGCCGTTGCTGCAACAACGTTTTCGATCGTGGCGGTATTCATTCCAATCGCCTTTCTTGACGACATTTCAGGGCAATGGTTTAAACCGTTCGCGCTGACAATTGCGTGCTCCGTGCTGGTGTCGTTGTTCGTCAGTTTCTCGCTCGACCCAATGTTGAGCGCGTACTGGCCCGACCCGCA
>JANNWU010000023.1:0-2793 GCA_031408755.1 Gemmatimonadaceae bacterium
GGTGACCAACTGCTTTGACGCACGCGCGCTCCGCGCGCCGCAAAGGCGCAAAACTGCAACTGCGGCGGGGAATACGCGCTCGCATGCGGGCCACGATATAGTCGTCCGAGTTTTACAGAACTCTACTTTGTTCGGACAGCATCGAACTTTCCCCTGCCAAAAATCAGCTGCGCCAACGCCCCATCAGTTTTGCGCCTTTGCGGCGCGCCAGAGGCGCGCTTGCGTCAAAGCTTTTCTATCGGTGCCCGTAATTGCAGCAATCCCGAGACCGGGCGCAGACTCATCGGATAAAGTAGAATTGATAAAAGCAGAGCTCGCTTTGTGATCCCCTGCCTGCACCGACACTCGATCTTGTAATGTGCGACGCCAAATGCCGCGCAATGGGTGGCGTTGGACCGAGGCGGCGGCGATTCTTCTAGTCTACCAAAAGCGTGCAGATGAGCCCGCGCTAACCTTTTGTCGAACACCGATGACTCCTTCCCAACGCCGGGATGAGATCCTTCGCGCAGAACTGCCGCCAACGCTGCCGTTGATGGCACTGCGCTCGACGATGGTCTACCCACTCGGCACGATTGCCGTCCAGATGGGAAGCCCTGAGAACCTCGCCCTGTTGCGCGCGTTCGATGAGCCGGGCGTGGTCGTCGCGCTGGTCGTCGCTGGCGGTGAATTGGATGACGCGCCCGACGCCGAGGAATTCATCGGGAAAATCGGTGTCGCGGCGCGCGTGCATGAGCGCATCAATCTGCCGGGCGACACGGTGCAGATCACGTTGCAGGGTCTCCGCCGGATCACCATCAAGCGCATCGATCAATCGACGCCATTTGTGGTAGCGGCGTGCACGCCGGCGCTGGACGTGCTCCCCGCCGCGCAAGAAGTCGAAGAACTTGTGACGCGCATCGTGAGCGCGACCGAAACGTTGGCCAGTTTGGTTGATCGCATTCCGACCGAGATTCCGGCGATTCTGCGTATGAACGTCTCTGATCCGGGCCGTTTTGCGGATCTGGCAGCGACGAATTTGAACTTCAAGATTTCTGATAAAGACGACGTGCTGCAGAAGCTCGATGTCGGCGATCGTTTGCGCTTTATCCTCGGCCGACTTGAGCGCGAAGTAGCTCGTGCGCGAGTGATGGACGATGTGAAGAAAACGACGGAAGTCAAAATCGAGCAGCATCAGCGCGAATTCTTCCTGAAGCAGCAACTGCGCGCGATTCAAACGGAGTTGGGCGAAACTGATCCGGGTGAACGAGAAAGTACGGAACTACTACGCCGTATTGACGACGCGCATCTTCCAGAAAAAGTGGCGATTGAATCGCGGCGCGAGTGTGAGCGTCTGCGAATGTTGTCGCCAGCCAGCAGCGAGTACCAAGTGCTGCGCACCTACCTGGATTGGGTGTTGTCGCTGCCGTGGTCAAAAAAGTCGGGCGATCGCGATATCTCACTCGATAAGGTGTCGAGTGCGTTGGATACTCGGCACTACGGGTTGGGGGAAGCGAAGGAACGCATCATCGAGTATCTCGCCGTGCGCAAACTCCGTGGCGGTGATCCTGCGGGGCCAATTCTGTGTTTCGTTGGGCCGCCGGGAACAGGCAAGACGTCGCTCGGAGAAGCAATTGCGACATCAATCGGACGCGAGTTTCATCGCATTTCAGTGGGCGGCGTTCGCGATGAAGCCGAAGTGCGCGGACACCGGCGCACGTACGTTGCCGCGATGCCCGGACTCTTGCTGCAGGCGTTACGTCGAACCGGCGTGCGCGATCCCGTCGTGATGATTGACGAGATCGACAAAATGGGCACTGGCGGCGCCACTGGTGATCCAACCGCGGCGATGCTTGAAGTGCTCGATCCATCGCAGAACAAATCGTTTGTCGATCACTATCTGAATCAACCGTTCGATCTCAGCTCGGTGCTGTTCATCTGTACTGCCAACAATCTCTACGACATTCCTGGGCCGCTGCGTGACCGACTCGAAGTGATTCGAATCGCCGGTTACACGTCGGAAGAAAAGGTGCAGATTGCGTGGCGTTACTTGATTCCGAAGTTGTGCGTTGAACATGGTTTGACTGATGAAGACGCGGTGTTCACTGACGAAGCGTTGCAGTTCATCGCGGCGCGTTACAGTCGTGAAGCAGGACTGCGTAATTTTGAGCGTCACGTTGCGGCGGTGCTTCGCAAGCGTGCGCGCAGAAAGGCAGAAGGAGAGATGGAGCCGTGGACCATCACGCCGCAGAAGGCTGAGGAGCTACTCGGCGTACCGCAGTTCGCAGCCGAGGAAACGGAGCAGGAGCCTGAGATTGGCGTCGTCACGGGATTGGCATGGACGCCAAATGGTGGTGAGCTGATGCTGATTGAAGCGCTGAAGATGCCAGGGACCGGTCGGATGACAGTGACAGGTCAGTTGGGTGAAGTGATGCGTGAATCGGTCGATGCGGCATACTCGTATGTGCGTTCGCGCAGCGCGGTGCTTGATATTGGTGACGAAGAATTCCGTGACTCCGATCTGCACATTCACTTTCCCGCTGGCGCGATTCCCAAGGATGGCCCGAGCGCTGGGTTGGCGGTGACGCTGGCGATCGCGAGTGTGTTGAGCGGCCGACGCGTGCGCCGAGATATGGCGATGACCGGTGAAGTCACGCTGCGCGGCAAGGCGTTAGAAATTGGCGGCTTAAAAGAGAAGGTGTTAGCCGCGTACCGTGCCGGATTGCGCGAAGTAATTGTTCCGCAGGGAAATGCTAAGGATTTACGTGATATTCCGGCTGAAGTGCGTGAGCGCATGACCTTCACCTTCGTGCAGAC
>JANNWU010000024.1:0-8414 GCA_031408755.1 Gemmatimonadaceae bacterium
CTGCCGCCAGTGTGTTGGCGATGGTCGGGCCGCGATTGAAGGCATTGGTGAACGCCTTGATCTTGTCGCCAAATCCGTTGGCCACATCGGTGGACGGCGTGGTGCTGTTGTGCAGCCCATGGTCGCGCTTCATGAAGAACACTTCGCTGACCAGCGGATTGCCAAGGCGTTCAATCTGGTTGAACGTGCGGACAACGTTGGGCGACGTCATGGTGTCCGTGTCTTTATCATCACTGCACGCGGCGAGCAGTGGCAGAGCAAGCGCGACGCAAAGTGCGCGCGAAACAAGCGTGGTACGCATCGAGAAGACTCCGAGGGAATGAGAGATCGAAAGAGTGCGGCGGATCATCGGCTAATCGTGCCCCAAACGCCGAACTTGGCGTCAGCAGCAGCGCTGGTCTGCAGCGATGATTTCGGCAACTCGATCACGATCGAGAGCGCGTTGAACGGGCGAACAAAGTCGACGCCGGGCGAACGGAATGCCGTTGCTGGCGGACCATTCTGCACTGACAGCGGGCCAGTGGATGGGCGACGATCAGGAATGATGTTGAAGAACTGTTCCAGATCGATCACGAACGGATCAGCGCGCAAGCCAGTGAAGGTCTGGATACCTGTTGCGCTACCAGCGGCGGTGCCAACCGTTCCTGTGACTGTGGTGCCGGCGGTGATCAGCGCCGTGCGTGTACCCGTCATTGTCGGTGCAACTGGGCCGCGAACGGTGTAACGCTGATTGGCGCCGACGCCATCATCAAACGTGACCTGGAACACCAGATCTTCCACTGCGTCGCCTGTGTTGTCGACTTTGAGCTGATAAAGCAGGTTCGGATCAAATGACGCGCTCTGACCGGCAATCGGGCTCGACGTCGTCATGATGAGCGCGATACGATCGGCCGTTGCGCCAGGAAATGCGTACACATCATTGATGTCCATACGCGGACTGAGCTCAACTTCCGGCGTGTCTTGATGGTCAGACGCGTACACGCGCTGTCCAACGATCAATCCGCCGACGGCGGCGGTGAGCAACGCTGAGTTGCGCAACGTGCGTCGTGAGGGAAACGTGAATGCCATGCGAGACTCCAGAAAACTTGTGGGCGGCCAAATGCGGTGACACGAGCCCTGCACAGCACGGCTCATGTGCTCGGTCGAAAGCGACCGATGCAGACGCTACGACGCTGTGCGCGGATCGGATCTCTGGTGGATCCCTGCCGGGCGGAATCACTGCGTGACAGCACTGCGACACGCCCGAAGCACGCCCTTGACACATCAATTTTTGTTGATACGTTCCTGTCATGCCCGCTTCAGTCACCAGTCCTCGTGCGCGCACCGCACAGCGCTTTCATGCACTGTCGGACGAGACTCGGCTTGCCATTCTGGAGGAACTGCGAGCCGGTGAACAATGCGTGTGCGACCTGATGGATGTGACCGGCGCCGCGCAGTCGCGACTGTCGTTTCACTTGCGCGTGCTGAAGGATGCCGGACTGATCGCTGATCGGAAGGACGGGCGCTGGTCGTACTATTGTCTGGTGGGAGCGGCGTTAACCGATGTGCACGATTGCGTGGTCGCACTGGCCTCGCCGGTGCGCGCACTGGACTCGATGCGCAAACGTGTGGCGTTGGCGATTGGATCGTGTTGTGGGTAAGCGATGTGTTTTTTTCACCAACGCATCAACATTTTTTGATGGAGTTTTGATGAGCAAGAGTGTGATTGCAACAGGGGATGTGACGCCGATGGCAACAGATGACGCAAGCTGCTGTGGGCCGTCGTGCTGTACGCCGACCGCAACGGTGAGTACCGCAACGGTAAGTACCGCAACAGTAAGTACCGCAACGGTAAGTACCGCGACGACCATGACCGATGTCGTGCGCGAGAAGTACGGTGACGCGGCGCGACGCGTGACAGAGCAGCAGGCCACTGGCGTTGTTGTTGGACCGGTGAGCTCGTGTTGCGGCGGTGCTGCGTTCGCCGGAATGGTCGATCCGATCACGTCGAATCTTTACATCAATGGTGAGGCCAGCGAGTTGCCCTCGGCTGCGGTGATTGCATCGCTTGGTTGCGGCAATCCAACCGCGCTCACCGAGCTGCGCGCCGGCGAAACGGTACTCGACCTCGGCTCCGGCGGTGGCATTGATGTGTTGCTCTCAGCGCGACGCGTGGGGCCAACGGGTCACGCATATGGCTTGGATATGACTGATGACATGCTCGCGCTCGCGCGCCAGAATGCCGCCGACGCAGGCGCCACGAACGTCACATTTCTGAAGGGTCAGATCGAGGCGATTCCGTTGCCCGATGCGTCAGTCGACGTGATCATCTCGAATTGTGTGATCAATCTCTCGGCCGACAAGCGCACCGTGTTGGCAGAAGCGTTTCGCGTGCTCAAGCCTGGTGGTCGCTTCGCGGTCAGCGACGTTGTCACGCGTGGTGAAGTACCGGCGGCGTTGCGGCGAAACGTTGAGCTGTGGATTGGATGCTTGGCGGGAGCGATGGAAGACACAGAGTTCGACCAGCTCTTGCGTGACGTTGGGTTCGTCAACCCCACTATAGAACCGACGCGCGTGTATGCGAGTGAAGACGCGCGCGCATTTCTGGTTGGCGCCGGGTTGCCAATTGATGCTTCGTTGGCTGAGATCGACGGGAAATTCATGGCGGCATTCGTTCGGGCGACAAAACCGGCGTCATAAGACAAAACCGGCGGCATAAGTTGTTGCCGCGCAGTCGCGGCAGATTGTCGGTCTGGTGCGACAGTGTACGAGTGGTCTCGTCACAGAAGTGTCGCGTTTCATGGTGGTGTTAGAGGGCGAATTTTGCGAGCGGAGATTGGGTCAGAACGGCCCAACTCCTGCTTCAATTTTCTACGGTGCGTGGCGCTTTCGGATCCCCCCGATCCAGCGGCGCTCGCAGCGCTCCTCTTCCCCACCCACACGACAATGCGATTCCTGTCCTCGCGCCGATCCGGTCTGATCGGAGGCCTTGCCATTGCGCTGCTTTCCGGCTGCGCAAAGTCGGCCGACGCGCCGCTGGCGCCCGCCGCGAACTCGGTGTCATCGAACACCCTACTTCCCGCTGCTGGACCCAACAGCACCACGACACTCGTTATCTCCGAGATCATGGCCGATCCGGCCACGATTAGCGATGCAAATGGCGAATGGTTTGAGCTCCACAACCCCGGAACCACACCAGTCAGTCTGACGGGCTTCCAGATTGCGTCAGCGAATGACACTGCAGTTCCGATTACCGGCGCCGTCAATATTCCCGCCGGTGGCTACGTGGTCATCGCCAAGAATATCGACAACACGCTCAACGGTGGCCTGAATGCCGTTGCATCGTTTGGTGCGATGAACCTTGCGAACAGTGCCACCGATTGGTTGCTGATTCGCGACAATGTTGGCGCACTGGTTGACAGTGTGTTCTGGGGTGTGTCACCAACGTCCGGTGCATCAAAAGCCAAACGCGCGATGGTTATTGACTGCACTCCGTTCAGCGACGCGCGCGCGTGGGGCAACGCTGTCGTGAACTACCAGACCACCAATCGCGGCACGCCGAATCTCGCGAACGATGTGAGTGGCTATACGGCACCCAATCTCTGTGGCGGCACAGCGCCCGGCGGACCGGTTGTCACCGTGATTGTCGCACCGAATCCTGCGGCCGTTTCCATCGGCTCCACGCGCGCATTCACCGCCACGCCGCGCGACTCCGCCGGCACCACCGTGACCAGTGTCATCACGTGGACCAGCAGCGATCCAACCAAAGCCACCATCGACGCCACCACTGGCATCGCCACCGGTGTCGCACTCGGTACAACGACCATAACTGCGACGGCTTCAAACGGCGTGACCGGGACATCGGTTCTCACCGTTGGCGCAGCAGGTGATATCGCTGCGGTCACCGTTGGCTCAGCAACAATTCCGGTTGGATTTCAGACGCAGATTTTTGGTACTGCACGTGATGCGGGAGGCGTCGTGATACCAAACGTCATCTTCGCATGGTCAGTGGATGCAGCCGACGTCGCAAAGCTTAGCGTCGACGCAAATGGCGTCGTCACGGCACTCGCAACCGGCACCGCGCGTCTGATCGCGACTGCACCAAATGGTGTAACTGGTTCCAACATCATTACGATTGAAGCGCCTGTTACGGGAAATCCGTCGATCTACGGCAATCATGTGGAGTTTGGTACGCCGGTGGACGGAAACGTTGCTGATGATTTTCTGATCACGCGCAGTCAGTTCGTGGTCAGCTACAATCGCAACAACGGTGGCCCGAACTGGGTCGCGTACAATCTCGACAACGGCCACTTTGGTGCCGAGGATCGCTGCAACTGTTTCACGAATGATCCGGCGGTAGTGGCGCAGGGCTTCCCGGTGATTCGCACGTCGGACTACACGAATGGCGGCTTTGATCGCGGCCACATGGTGCGCTCCGCTGATCGCACCACGACCAACGTTGAAAACGGTACAACATTCTATCTCTCCAACGTTGTGCCGCAGACGGCGGACTTGAACCAAGGCGTCTGGGCGAGCCAGGAAGTGTTCCTGGCTGACCTTGCACGCGTCAGCAACAAGGAGTTGTACATCATCACTGGTCCAACGTTTACTGGGCCCGCACGAACGATCAAGAATGAAGGTAAAATCCGCATCCCTGACTTCACGTGGAAGATTGCGGTTGTGATGGATCGCGGCAAAGGCTTGGCCGATATCACCAGCTGGGCTGATCTTGCAGCGGTGCAGGTGTACACGGTCAACATGCCGAATATCACTGGTATCCGGAATGCGAACTGGCGCGACTATCAGATCTCGATCGATAGCCTTGAAGTGTTGACTGGGTATGACTTCCTCGCGTCGCTGCCCAACAACTACGAAGCGGCGATCGAAGCCGGTGATCGTCCGCCAGTGGCGCAGTTGAGCGGGCCAAACTCGGGTATTGAAGGACAGTCACTGTCGTTCAACGGCAACAGTTCTACAGATCCCGATGCGGGCGATGTGCTCACGTATCGATGGGCATTTAGCGATGGCACAACGGCAACAGGCGCGACGGTCAGCAAGACGTTCGCGGACAACGGATCGTTCACCGTGACACTCATCGCGATCGATCGCGCTGGTTGGGAATCGTCAACCACGCAAACCGTAACAGTGACGAACGTTGCACCAGCGGCAACCTTCGTTGCGCCCAGCGGGAATACCGTGAGCGTCAATCAGGGATGGACAACGCAACTGCGCTTTACCGACGCCGGCCTGCGCGACGGACCGTGGCGGGTGCGATACGACTGGGGTGATGGAACCAGTTTCAACGCCTCACTTGTCACACCACCTGCAGTGACACCGCTGCAGCGCGGCAAGATCTGGACGGCTCCAGGTAGTTACACCGTCATTGTGACCGTGACCGATAAGGACGGCGGTGTGAGCACAAGCCAGATCGCCGTGACGGTGGCGCCATGATGCTCACGACCTCACTACTCAATCCAATGCGAAAGATTTCCTTGCTCTCCGGCGCGTTGATCGCGCTGGCGCTGCCATTGCGCGCGCAGACTACCATCGGCGCGTCAACCACCACCAGTGTTGGTCCATTCGCGACGAGCGTCGGTGCGTTTCAGAGTTTCGGACAAACATTCGTTGTTCCATCGCTCGCGCCGCGCCTCCAGAGTTTCAGCTTGAGCTTCGGCAGCTTCCTGAACGGCAGCGCGTTGCGCTTCGACGCGTATCTCTATGCCTTTGATGTGGCGAATCGCCGAGTGACGGGGAACGCTCTTGCGAGTTTCCTGGGTAACGCTGGTTCAGGAAACGAGTTCGCGTTTGACACACGCATCTTCGCGACAAACAGTCTGTCGTTAAGCGCAGGCACGACGTACATCTTCTTAGTCACGACGTCGAATCAGGGTGGAATACCAGACGATGCGTCGAATCTTGTGGGCGCGAACGACACGAACGGCTACACTGACGGTGCGCTCTGGGTGGCGTACAATGGCGCCAATTTCGGTGCGCTCGGTACGACGGGTGCGTTCACGAGCGTTGACGGGATCACGGACGCCGGTTTCAGCGCCGTGTTCAGCAGCGCGCAACAAGTTGTTCCGGAGCCGGCATCAATGCTCCTCACGGCGGTTGGCTGCGTCGCGCTTTGCGCACTGGCTCGCCGCCGCAAGGCGATGGCGTAGTTTTTCGAAGACTCGGCTGAGTAGTATCTGAAGGACTCGGCTAAGGAGTTTTCAAAAGACTCGGCTGAGCGCGCCCCTTGCCAACAGATGGTAAGGGGCGCGTTTGTTATCGCGACAGGTCGGACAGACCGTATCGCCCACCCGCGACAACCTACGACATGCAATTCGTCGATCCCAACCTGCGCAGGCATCTCTTTCGCTGGAACTCGCCTGCCCTTGGCATCACGATGCCAATCGTCACATATGGCCACGCGGGACCGCCGGTACTCCTCTATCCGACTGCCGCTGCCGACTATCTGGAGAACGAGCGCTTTTTTCTTGTGAAAGCCGTCGAGCCGATGCTCATGGCGGGTCGTATCCGGCTCTTCTCGATCGACAGTATCAATAGTCACGCGTGGATGGACCGAACGCTCAGCGTGGCGGTGCAGGCGAGGCGGCAGGCGGCATACTCTGCGTACGTCGAAGACGAAGTTGTGCCGTACATCCGCCATGCAGTGGGCGACGGAAATGCGCGCGCGATTATAACAGGCGCCAGTTTCGGCGGATTTCATGCGGCCAATCAATTCTTTCGTCGGCCCGATCTGTTCAGCGGTGTCATTGGTATGGCCGCGTTCTATGACTTGGCGCGCGGATACTTTAAAGGCTATTCCGACGACAATTGCTATTTCAACAATCCCAGTTGGTTTGTGCCGAACAGCGCAGGACAGCACTTGGATCAGCTGCGACAAAAGAGCAACATTGTTCTCGCGACCGGACAAGGTGCGCACGAATCACCCGATGCATCGCGGCGATTCTCAAAAATTCTGGATGAGAAAGGCATACCGCACTGGCTCGATGTGTGGGGCACTGATGTAAATCACGATTGGCCGTGGTGGCGCAAGATGTTGCCATACTTCCTCGAGAAATTGGGATACTGATGCTGCGTCATTCTCTGGCTGTACTCGCTGCGACGTTCAACGCTGCAACGTTTGTCGGTACAGCGCTTGTTGCGACAACGCTGGCGGTCACCACACTCGATGCACAGACACCAACACCAGCGCGCCGACTGGTGTTGGTGCACGCGAATGTCATCGATGGCACCGGTGCTGCACCGTTTCGCGATGTCACTGTCGTGGCAGAAGGCGGACGTATTGTGAGCATTGGCGCGGCGGGAGCGGTTGGTCCGGCTGGCGACACGATCAATGTTGGTGGCCGCTGGGTTGTCCCCGGTATGATCGACGCGCACACGCACATCCAGACACTCGCGGCGATGAAACGCGCGTTGGAATCGGGCGTGACGACGGTGCGCAGTGCGAGCACGCCGCACTACGAAGATGTTGGCCTTCGTGCGTTGGTCCGCAACGGCACATTGTTGGGCCCCGAGATGCTTGCGGCCGGCGTGTTCATCTCGCCGCAGCTTGGCGAAACGGCGTTGGCCGATCCACGACTTGCACCATACGCCACGTCGCTGCTCACACCGCAGCAATTGGCCGCGGTGACATTAATCAACATTGATCGCGGCGTCGATTGGATCAAAACTCGTGCGACAGAACGCGCAGGACTTGAGACGCAGGATCCGCGCAAACAGGTTTATGATGAGGCACAATTGCGCGCCGTTGTCGAAGCCGCGAAATCGAAGGGTGTGGGCGTGCTCGTGCACGCGCATGGCGACGAGGGAGCGTATGCCGCAGTCAGCGCCGGTGCGAAGACCATCGAACACGGCACGTATTTGAGCGACTCGACACTGAAGCTGATGAAAGCGCGCGGTACCTGCTTCGTACCTACCTACACCACTGTCGTTGATCTCACCGAGCCGGGAGGCGAATACGACTCGCCGTTGCTGCGATTGCGCGGTCAGCACATGCTGCCACGATTGGCTGAAGCGATCAAGGCCGCGTACGCACTCGGTATTCCTATCGCGACTGGCGTGGACACACCGTACGACGCCGCAAGCACCTCACGTGTCGCACTGGAAGTGATGTTCTTTCAGCAACTCGGCATGACCGCGATGGACGCGATCAAATCCGCGACATCTGTGGCGGCGAGTTGTGTGGGTGTCGCGCAACGCACTGGCGTTTTGCGCGCTGGCATGGACGCCGATCTGATTGTCGTAGAGCGAAATCCGCTTGAGGACATCCGCGCGTTACAAGATGTGGTGGTGGTGATCGTTGACGGACGGGTGGCGCTGAAGCGGATTCCGTTCGGTGTGCGCTAATCGCATTCACCGTGGGTTCGTACGACCAACGACAGATAGCGGGTTGGGGATGCGCGTGCCGTGCCGCTGAGTGCGAG
>JANNWU010000025.1:0-2222 GCA_031408755.1 Gemmatimonadaceae bacterium
TGGATACACGGTGTCGTCGATGCGCGTGTTGGGACTGCCTGACTCTGGGTTCAAGCCTCGGTAGTTGGTAAACGTGAGCAGATTGCGGCCCACAATATCGACTTGGAGTCGCTCTGCGCCTACGAAGCGGAGAAACTTGAATCGTTGCGAGTCCATCGTGTAGCCAACCGCGAACTCTGAGAGTCGTGCGTATGTCCCGTTCTCAACAAACAGTGCACCGTAGTTCGCATTACCGTCCGCAAGACCAGTGGCGTAGTAAGCTGTCGGCTTGCGCGCCTCATCCACCTTGAATCGTTGATCAACATCTTCGTGATCGCTGGTTGCATACAGCGTCTGGCGCACGTTGTTGTAGATGTCGCCTCCCGCTTGCCCGTTCACGAGTCCGTAGACTCGAAAGCCCTTATAGCGAAAGGTGTTGCCGAGCCCGAACTGGACGTCCGGTTGCCCATCTCCAATTTGGGCGTAGGTACGCTGTCCAGTTGTGGAGTCGATCTCGAAAATTGGACGGCCCCACGCGTAGTTCCGACCATCGACGGCAACGGTGGTGCCCCACAGATTCTTCGCCTTGCCGTCGCGCCAGGTATTCCCCGCTCCGACTGCGACTACGTAGCCGTCATCATTGATGTCGAATGCCGCTGCCGAATTTCGGTGCACCGGCAAGAGTTGCTCACGACTCCTGACATGACGATTGCCCCACATCGTTCCAAGACGCGTGTTGTCGCAACGGTTCAGAATACCGTCGGCATAGCAGGTCCGGCCGAAGTTCGTAATCGCGTTTCGTCGCGTATCCGCGACCAAGTCCATGTCCCACTCCAAGCCTTTCGGACGTTTCAGAATCTGTGCGCGGATGGTCGCTTCCACGGTCCGACCTTTGATGCTGCCAATGTTCGTTTCGACCGTATTAAAGCCGGACAGTGCAGGCGCAGGTAGCGAGATCAAATTGCCAGACGCCTTTGACGTGACGTAGACAAACGAGAGTTGTACGCGGTTCCGCACGATCATGTCGAGACCAATTTCCTGCTCTCTCGCAATCTCGGGCCGTAGCGAACGATTTCCGAGCGCCTGCCGAGTAATGGCACCCGTTCCATCGATCGCAAGCGCGGTGTACTGGTCGCTAAAATCTGGTCGTGTGCCTGCGGTCCCGTAGTTGTAGCGAAACTTAAAGAGATCGAGACTTTTCACAGGCCACCACGACTCTTCACTCAGCAGCCACGCTGCCGATGCACGTGTGAACGTGTTCCAGCGATTCTCGGCACCAAACAATGAGCTGCCTTCGCGGCGCACGAGCACATCGCCGATGTACTTACCCGCGTAATCGAACCCAAGATTTGCAAAGCCTGCCCGAACCCGGCGATCCGTGAGGTCCGATGTCGTGATCTTGGTGCGAGCCACGTCCATATTTTTGACGCCGTTGATCGTAAAATCGCTTCCCGTCGTTTCCAAGTACGGGTTCTGCTCGCGCTGGATTTCTCCGCGAAGCGCCAGTCGCGTGGTAAGTCCACCAAATGCCTTCAGAAGATTCGCTCCGCCTTGCGCATTCACACCATCCACATCGTCGTCGATGATCTGCAGTGATCCAGCGGTGGTTCCATCACCAGACAAATTCGTAAGGCCACGCGCGATGTAGTTTGTGACCTGGCGATCACCACGATCGTAGCTCACAAATCCGTCAAAGGTGAGCCACGGCAGCGCGCGATACGACGAGTTGACGTTGACCAACGTGCGCACGCGGTTCGTAATATTGTCGTTGAAGGTCTGCCGATAGAACGGGTTCGTGCGCAGCTCTGTAGAATCGGGAATGATGAGATACTTCGACGTGCCGAATGGCTCAGGGCGCGTTAAGTCAACATCAGGATTGATCCGGTACAAATCAGAGAATGTGATCGAGGATGGATCTTCATTTGCGCGCGAGTGCGTCGCCGAAAAACCGATCTGAAGCTTGTCACGAACTCTGGTATCGATGTTGAATCGAATGTTCTGCCGCAGATATCCATTCGAATTCAGAATGATACCCGGCTGCTGATTTCGTGTGTACGAGAGGCTGTAATTGGTGGCTGCGGTGTTTTGCTGGAGCGTGATGGTCTGCGTGTTAAAATTTCCACCCTGAAAGAACTGATTCACATTGTCAAAAAGCGGATCGATGTACTCATTCTCCATGATGCCGTTCTGCTGAATCACGCGCTGATTGCGCGCAACAACAGCACCCGACGCATCTACATATT
>JANNWU010000026.1:0-2684 GCA_031408755.1 Gemmatimonadaceae bacterium
CGCTGCCCGCCGCGATTGCGCTGTGGTCCATTGTTGTAGCCGTGCTCGTAGGCGCGACAGTCGGCATTGTCGCGGGCGTCTACCCTGCTTCTCGTGCGAGCCGGCTTGATCCGGTTGTCGCACTCCGTTCGGAGTAACAACGTGTCGATCAAAACGACGATTAGCGGGACGGTTGAAGGCATCGGTATCGCGCTGGAATCCATTCGTGCAAACAAAGTGCGCGCCGGACTCACCATTCTCGGTGTATCGGTGGGCGTATTTGTGGTAGTGGCGATTGGGGCCATGATCACAGGTATCAACAACGCCGTCACGAAAGACATTACCGCCGCTGGGCCGAACACATTCTACGTCACGCGACAACCGATCAGTTTTGAAGCGTGCGACGGAAGTGAGGATACGTGTAAGTGGCGCCGGAATCCCCGCATCACGGTTGGCGATGCGGCCACATTTCGCGCGCTGCCGTCGATCCAAGCGGTCATCTCGCAGATCAACACCGGCGCCAGCGCGCGCTACCGCAGCAACTTTCTCTCGTCGATCAGCGTCAACTCGTTCAGCACCGACTGGCTGCTAGTGGATGGTGGCAACATCATCGGCGGGCGTTCGTGGACTGCGAATGAAGATGCGTCTGGAGCACGCGTCGTCGTGCTGAACAAGAAGTTGCAGGAAAAATTGTTTGGCGACAGCGATCCGCTCGGCAAGCAGATAGAGATCGGCGACGTGCCATTCACAGTGATCGGGCTGTACGACAAACCGCTCAACCCACTCGGCAACGACAACGATCCAGTTGGGTACTTGCCAATGCAGGCGGCAATCACAGCATTGAACGCAAACCCTCGCTGGGTGAACATTGCAGTGCGCCCGCGTGACGACGTGACGCGCGAACAAGCAATTGACGACGTCACAACTGCGCTGCGCGCGAAGCGTCATATGCGCCCAGCGGCGGAGAACAATTTCTCGATCATCACGCAGGACAAGATTCTCGAGACGTACGACAAGATCGTCGGCACATTCTTCTTTGTCATGCTGGCGCTGTCTGCTGTCGGCCTCTTGGTGGGAGGTGTAGGTGTTGTCGCGATCATGATGATCTCTGTCACGGAGCGGACCCGAGAGATTGGCGTGCGGAAGGCACTCGGTGCCACTGCCGGAATCATTCTGTGGCAATTCTTAGTTGAGGCGGCCACGCTGACAGGCATTGGTGGTGCGATTGGACTCGCACTTGGCGCATTCGTGGCGTGGATTGTACGGACGAACTTTCCAATCCCGGCGGAGATTCCGTTGTTATCGGTGGTCGCGGCGATCGGCGGGAGCATTTTGACCGGCGTGCTGTTCGGCATTATTCCGGCGTTCCGCGCAGCGCGGTTGGATCCGGTGGTGGCGCTCCGGTACGAGTAGCGCCAGACAATGCGGCGTACAGTCGGCCACGTGGTGACCACCGGTCTGTTGGCGATTAATGGCGTCAACGGACTGGCACAAATCGGCAATGAGATCCGTGATCCTGAATCGGGATCGCTTGCATTGGCGCTATTGCACCTCGCTGTGGCGCTCTGCTCATTTGCAGCCGCATTCGGGCTCTGGCGTCGCGCGAGTTGGGCGCCGCTGGCGGTGGTGGCATGGGGAATGACCTGCGCCGCGATGATCGTCCTGCTCGAACCACTACATTTCGTCGACGGCAGTGATCGCGCGTCGCTGTGGCAAGGTGCCGCGGCGGTGCTGGCCGTCGCCGCGATATTGTATTGGTACGTAAAGCGCTGCGTGCGCTCCGCACCGCCCGCAGCTTGATCCTCCGTCGGATGCAGCGTGCACCTCAGCGACGTATTCCTCACAGCGTTCACGCAGCTTCGCGCCAATAAATTCCGCGCGTTTTTCACGTTGCTCGGAATTATGGTGTCAGTGGCCTTTCTTGTTGCAGTCATTGCCATCATCAATGGCATGAATCTGTACGTCAGCGAGCAAGTCGCGGGCTCACTCATCGGCAAAGATGTGTTCCAAGTACGTCGCGGCCCCATCGCACTCGGGCTGATTGACGACGAGGCCCTGAAGAAAATTCAGAAGCGACCGCGAATCACCATGCGTGACGCCGCAGTGCTGGAGGAAGCGATTCCGGATGCTGCCGCGATCAGCCTACAATCGGGATGGCCTACGCCGCTTGCCGATATCGAATGGCGCGATCGTTCCGTTGGCAGCGCGACAGTTTTCGGCGTAACTGCGGATTTTCAAGAAGTGCAAGATTATCGAATTGAGTCGGGCCAACCGCTGACCGATATCGATGTGCGCGAACGACGTCGCGTGGCGGTGATCGGCAATGACATTGCGAAGAATTTGTTTGACGGTGTTGACCCAATCGGCCACGTCATTCGGATTCGCGGGCAGCAGTTCACCGTGGCGGGCGTCGTTGCGCCTAAAGGTCGCGTGCTCGGACAAAGCTTTGACGGATTTATCCTGATGCCCATTTCGGCGTTCGAGGCGATTTACGGCCGTCGACTGACAACCACGATCAGCGTCAAAATGTCTGATCCGGAAGCAATTCCCGCTGCGATGAATCGCGCGCAGGAAGCGATGCGACTCGCACATCGACTGCGTCCGGGCGAGGCTGATGACTTCAGCGTTGAAACGGCGGATGCGCTGGTAGACTTCTGGAAGAAGCTCACCAAAACGCTCTTCTCGATCATTCCCGCAGTCGTCGC
>JANNWU010000027.1:0-7213 GCA_031408755.1 Gemmatimonadaceae bacterium
CAAGGTCTTCCAGTGTCGCGATCACCGGCAGACGACCAACGAATTCGGGGATCAGGCCAAAACGCAGCAAATCCTCTGGCTCCACCATGCGGAACAATTCGCCGGAACGGCGATCTTCCGGCGAAGAAACCAGCGCGCCAAACCCGATTGACGTCTTGCGGCCACGGTCGGAGATGATCTTGTCGAGCCCGGCGAATGCACCGCCACAGATGAAAAGGATGTTCGCAGTATCGACCTGCAGGAACTCCTGCTGTGGATGCTTGCGTCCGCCCTGCGGTGGCACAGAGGCAACGGTGCCTTCCATGATCTTGAGCAACGCCTGTTGCACGCCTTCGCCCGAGACGTCGCGGGTTATCGACGGATTGTCCGACTTGCGCGAAATCTTGTCGATTTCGTCAATGTAGACAATGCCGCGCTGGGCGCGTTCAACATTGTAATCGGCGGACTGAAGCAGTTTCAGGATGATGTTCTCGACGTCCTCGCCAACATAGCCAGCTTCCGTCAGCGTGGTCGCGTCGGCCATCGTGAATGGAACATCGATAATGCGGGCAAGCGTCTGGGCGAGCAATGTCTTGCCGCAGCCAGTCGGCCCGATCAGCAGAATGTTGGACTTGGCCAACTCGACATCAGCATTCTTCTGCGCGTGGGCCAGTCGCTTGTAGTGATTGTGAACCGCAACCGAGAGCACCTTCTTGGCGTGGCGCTGTCCGATCACGTAATCATCGAGAACCTTGATGATCTCCTGCGGCGTGGGAACGCCTTCGCGGGACTTGACCATGGAGGTCTTGTTCTCTTCGCGAATGATGTCCATGCACAGCTCAACACATTCATCACAGATGAATACTCCCGATCCTGAATCGCGGCGCCCAGACGAATGAACTCGACACGCTGCGCCAAGCGACAGACCCCGTCAAACGATAACCGCGGACGTCACGCAAATTGTCCGCAGTGCCGCGCGCCCTATTTCACCACCACTCTCACTCTCGGTCGCCTGATGACGCCAGTCCGGCAGTGCACGACTCGAATCGCCACACTCCTCTCGCTCACGGTAGCCTGCGCTCCGCTGTTACACGCGCAATCGCTTGACACCGCAACACAGCTCCGCGTTGATAGCGTCTTCACAAAATTCAGCACCGGCAACGTGCCCGGCTGCGCCGTGGGTGTTACGCGCAACGGGGCGCTCGTCTACGCGCGCGGCTACGGCATGGCGTCGCTCGAACAGCAGGTTCCGATCACACCACAAACGGTGTTCGATCTCGGCTCGGTCTCGAAGCAGTTCACCGCGACCAGCGTGCTGCTGCTGCAGCTTGATGGCAAAGTCTCACTCGATGATGATGTCCGTCGTTATCTGCCCGAATTACCAAACCTTGGTGCACGCGTCACACTGCGTCATCTGATGACGCACACCAGTGGCTGGCGCGACTACAACGACCTGTTGGTGCTCGATGGACGCGATGAACGCGACCACACCACCGACCGCGACGCATGGGACGCACTGAAGCGACAGCGTGCGCTGAATTTCGCGCCCGGATCCACGTATCGCTACAGCAATACGGGGTATTTTTTACTGGCGCAGGTGGTGCAGCGTGTGGCTGGTGTATCACTTCGTCAGTTCGCACACGATCGCATCTTCGCGCCGCTCAGTATGACAGCAACGCGCTATCTCGACGATACGCGTACCGTCGTGCCACGCCGAGCAACGGCGTACATGCCGGCGGATTCTGGATATCTGGTTGAGATGTCGAACTGGGATCAGCTTGGCGATGGGGCGGTGCAGTCCACGGTTGAAGATCTTGCCAAATGGGACGCCAATTTTCTGAGCGGTGCGGTTGGTGGCGCGCCTTTACGTGCGCTGCTTACAACACATGGGCGGCTCAACAACGGCGTCGCGATTGCGTACACGGCTGGCTTGGTTGAGTCAACACATCGCGGTGTGCCAACGATCGCGCATAGCGGTGCGTGGGCTGGCTATCGTGCCGGTGTGACGCACTTCCCATCGGTGCGGGTTGGTGTGCAGCTGACCTGTAATCGAGCCGACGTGAATACGGATGCACTGAGCTACGCTGTCGCCGCAACCGTGGTGCCGTTTACACCGCTTTTGCCGCTGCGAACGCAGGCCGGCGCGTCACGAAGTGGTGTCTTCGTGAGCGGTGTGACTGGCTCGTCAATCACGCTCAGTACGCGTGGTGATACGCTACTGCTGGGCGACGATCCTGACTCTGCGCCACTGACGCACATGCCTGATGGATCGTACCAAACACTCGCTGCAACACTGAGCCTGCGACTCGCGTCAGATCAAATTTTTCTCAGTCGCGCCGATGACGAGTCAGTGACCGACACGCTCACACGACGTGAGGCTGTGTCTCGGCTTTCGCCAAACGCACGCGATGCATTTGTCGGCGTGTATAGCAGCCCAGAAGTCGCCAACACGTACCGCGTGCGCAACAGCACTAATGGTCTCATACTGCGGCGTGATTTCGGCGACGACATCCCAATGCAGAGCGCCTATCTGGATGCATTCGACACCGAGTCGCTCGGCACAATTGCATTTGTGCGTGGCGCAAGTGGGCGCGTGATCGCGATGCGCTTTACGAGTCGAGGTGTGCAGGACTTGCGACTGGCTCGACGTGCGATGTAAGGCGAAAGTGGCGTTGCCCGCGGCTCTGAATATCGAACTGCGCGAATCGAGCGAGCCGTTGCTCACGCAGCGCGCCGAATGACGGATGCCCGCCGCATCACGGCGGGCCGCGTTGCGCACAACCCATCTGAGTCGTCACCGTTCGTTAACCGTTCCTGGCGGAGCCATAGCCCAGAACATGCGCGAAGTCGAAACCACCCGTGCTGCGCTTCGCGGCGCGACTTTTCCACTGTTTGGCGTCGAGAGCAATCGAGCCGCAGGCCGCACGTGACGCCTTGGCCATTCGATAGTCTTATGGACGAGCTCGCTGATCGCGACGTTGTTCGACCGGCTGTGACTGCTCCACCCAGCGTGTCACAGCGCTATTGCATGTCCTGACGGTCGTCGTCACTGACCCGACAGCAGCACCGAATGAACTGCGTGCGGATGGGCGGGTGGGCCCGGAAACACGTTTCGCCCCCGGTAAGCGACGGCTTACCGGGGGCACTTTCGTTTTGTACGTAAATTTTGGCCAGAGATCAGCGCGCGGCGTGATACATTCGCCCTATGTACACCTCTCTACCGCGCATCGCATTTCAGGGTGAGCCTGGCGCGTACAGCGAAGATGCAATCCGCGCCTTTTGGAGCAACGGCGCGATTCCAGTACCATGCGAAACGTTTCGTGGCGTGCTGCACGCCATGCGTTCCGGTGCGGCCGATGGCGCTGTGCTCCCAGTCGAAAATCTGATCATCGGACCGATCACATCGGCGCTCGACGTGCTCGATGATTTGAGCGACGGACTGACGCTCGGCGGCACGACCGACGTACCAGTGGTGCATTCGCTGATGAGCGTACCGGGTGCAGTGTTAGAGCAGATCAAAGTGGTGACCAGTCATCCGGCAGCATTAGCGCAATGCCATCGCTTTCTGAGCGCCTTCGGTGCGCGTATTGAACCACATCTCGACACCGCAGGCGCCGCGCGATCTGTGCAAGCACTCGGCGATCCGACGATCGCCGCCGTTGCGAGTGAAGCGGCGGCGAAGCGCTACGGACTGAGCATTCTCTCAAGCGCAATTCAAGACTTGCCCGACAACTGGACGCGCTTTGTGCGCATCGACGTCGAGCGTTAACGCACGCCTCATTCGTTGAGCTCAAGCGCACGTCTCGTTTGTTGAGGTCTACCGCACGTCTCGTTTGTTGAGGTCTAACGCACGCCTCGTTTGTTGCGCTCTAACGCACATCTCGTTTGTTGAATGGCTGCCTTCGGCTACCAAGTTTCTCATATACACGCTGCGCTGCACGACGAGTCTCGGGCGCTTTGCGAATAGCCCACACCTTATCGCGCGCCTCGCGCATCGCCGCGACATTATCGACAATGGGCTCAGGGTAATCCACGCCGATCACGCAGCCGAACATCTGCTGCAGCATAGGCGGCATACGATGCGGCTCGGCCAGTGCTGCCGTTGGCAACTGCGCAAGTTCAGGCACCCATCGTCGAATGAAGTGCCCTTCGGGATCTTGCTCGCGCGCCTGCTTTACGGGATTGTAAATGCGAATTGCGTTGATGCCTGTCACGCCGCTCTGCATCTGAAACTGGCTATAGTGAATGCCGGGCTCAAAGTCGAGAAAATCACGCGCCAGCAGCGGAGCGGTAAAGCGCCAGTGCAGCCACAAGTGATAGCTGGCAAATGACACCACGGTGGCGCGCATGCGAAATGTCATCCACCCAGTCGCGCGAACGGCGCGCATGCAGGCGTCGATTAATGGATAGCCAGTGCGCCCTTCGTACCACGCCGAGAGGCGCTCGGCATCGACATGCTGCTCATCACGCATTCCGACGAACGCGTCGCACATGGTGTCAAACTCAATGCGCGGTTGGTCTTCCAACTTCTGCATGAAGTGGCAATGCCATCGCAGCCGACTGCGAAAGCTTGCGATGCTCGCGCGCCAACGCTGGTCAACGGCCTCACCGGCATCATGCGCCGCGCTGAGCTGCAGCAATCGCGCTTGTGCCGCATGCTCACAAGTCCGAATCGAAATCGCACCGGTGCTCAACCACGCACTGACGCGACTGCACGCATCGGGTGCGGTGACTGGACTGGACATCGCGAATCGGTAATCCACGCCGCGCTCGCGCAAGAAACTGCGCAGCGTTTCTCGTGCAACAGTTTCGCCACCATGCTGCACCGCATCACGTATTGCGCCGCCGCGTGCCAACAATGCGGGGTCGAACGCGAGGCTTCGATCCGTAAGCGACGCATGCTCAAACGCTCGCGGTGCGACTAGTGGTGCTGTGTGCATCCGCGCTTCCCACGCGCTCGCCCATCCATCACGCGATTGTAGTCGGCGCACGACGCCAGTCTGCGGTAACTCGTGCAACGCTATGCCCTGTTCGCGACACCAACGTCGCGCCGCTCGATCGCGCTGGTACGCATCCCATCCGGTGGTTTCTTCATGCGCCCAGATGGCCGCAATCCGTTGCGGAACGCGCGCACTGGCAAGTTCCTGCGCGAGCGTGTTAAACACGGCTGGCACTTCACCGGTGCGACGATACAATCCACCGCCGCGCTCGCGCAACGCGGTGTCAAGTTCGTCAAGACACTCATTCACGAATATGAGATGCATCGCATCGTGATCCGCCGCGTTCAGCAGGCTGGGCTCATAGACATACAAACAGAGCACCGGACCGCGGGCCGCCGCCGCAGTCAGCGCTGCGTGATCACGCACGCGAAGATCACGCTTGAACCAGACGAGTTGAATGTCGCGCATACTCAATCTAGAACGCCACGGGCGTTTAAAACGATCCGGGTGGTTTGCGCGTGGCGGCAACCGTCGCGTCACGGCTTGCAGCGCTTAAAAAATGTGCAACAGCCCGGACTGCAACCGACCGATGCCAATTGACCAACTGCAACCGCCAGAATGCCGCCCTCGCACTGCAATCGCCGAACCGCAACCGCGCAAATGCAGCCCTCGGACTACAACTGCATAACTGTATCACAAAACTCTTGCACCGTTGCTCAGTCTCGCTTCGGTCCACCGCCTTCGCGTCGGCGCGCATCCATCCGCTTCCGCTGCTCGGCAAACTTTGTCCGCTGTTCTGGCGTGAGCACCGCGTCGATCGACACGCGCAACTGCTCGCGCAGCGAATCGAGTGGCGGACGCACGCGCTGCCGTAGAGCTTCGAGCTGACCTTCGCGACTGACGAAAATGGAATCGATCGCGCGCTCTTGCACGGGCGTGAGCGACAGGTCCTCGCGCATCCGTCCAATCATGCGTGCCCGGTAACGCTGCCGCGCGGCACTGTCAGGTGCCGAATTGCCCATCATGCCAAGTGGGCCCATATCGCCACGGCCTGATCGCCCGCCGCCACTGTTACTCCAACTACCGCCGCGCCCAAAACCGCGATGCAACATCGTACGGTCGACCGCGATACCAATCGCGATGCCAATGCCGAGCATCGCCAGCACGGTCAGGCCAGCCATCATCCGCGATCGTGGGAGTGTCATCGCGGCTCCATGGCAATGACGCCAGTAGTCGCTGCGTCGCTCGCAATCACATGGTACGACAGTGATGCGCCGCCATCTGATTCCAACGCACTGAACAGCGCGGCAGAATCGTTGTCAGACAAATCGGAATCTGATGATGCCACCGTCGCATCGAGGCGCGACAAGGTGAGCACCGCGACAATCGCGGCCGCTGCCGCAATTGGCAGCGCCAGTCGAAACCACGCCGCCAGCGTATCCGTCGTTGACGTTTCTGTGGCTCGCAAACCGCGTGCTGTCCGCCGTCGCGACGCTAACGCAAACTCGGCAGCGGTCACAATGCTCGACTCGAGATCGACGCGCACGGCAGGCGTTTGCACCGCATCGCCGCGGAGCAGCACTGCGTCGAGCGCTTGCGCATTTGCGTCCATCGAATCGTCGTCATTCACGTGCGTCGTCATTCGTCGTCACTCCCGTCACCGAGCCACGCTTGAAGCTGCGTTCGCAGCGCCCTCCGTGCCTCGTGCAAATGCCATCGTGCAGTCCCAGCCGGCATGCCGAGTGATTCGGCGGCTTCGGTGGGGGTAAAGCCCTCAAACGTGACGAGCGCGATCATCTGCTGCTGCGTCTCTGGCAACGTTGCCAGCGCTCTATCCACATCCCCGCGCAGCGCGCTTAACGTGGCCGCGTCGCTCGGATCCATTTCGGTACTGACTTCACGTTCTGACAAATCATCTGCGTCGCGCCGTCGCATCGATCGCTGTCGATTGATTGCGGTGGTTGCGACGATCCGGAAAAACCACGGGCCAAACCCACGATCGGCGTCGCATTGATCAATTCGTTCAAGCGCCCGCAGAAATGCATCTTGTGTTGCATCCTCAGCATCTTCGGTGTGCCGCAGCACGCGCCACGCAATGCGATGTGCCCTTGGTAGGTGTCGCCGCACCAACTCCGCGTACGCTGCCGTCTCTCCGCGCTGTACGCGCACGACGAGCGCTGGCTCGTCGCTCACGCCCGTCTCGCTGGCGATCGGTGCGTTGCTGGATCGAGCCGGTGGCATGTGTAAGAGTATGGTCGGCACCGCCGTGGCGATGGAAGGGGGGTGACGGGTGC
>JANNWU010000028.1:0-6212 GCA_031408755.1 Gemmatimonadaceae bacterium
CCAAGAATCGCGATGATGTCCTGCAGCTCCTTGTAGCGCTGCAAAATGCGCTGCGTTTCCATCGCCACGCGATAGTGACACTCACCGAGATACTGCTTGTCCAGAATGCGGCTTGACGACGCAAGCGGATCGACGGCCGGATAGATGCCGAGTTCCGAGATGGGGCGCGACAACACAACAGTCGCGTCCAAGTGCGCGAAGGCTGTTGCTGGTGCTGGATCGGTGATGTCGTCAGCCGGCACGTAAATAGCCTGCACCGACGTAATCGAGCCGTTACGCGTCGATGTAATGCGCTCCTGCAAATCGCCCATCTCCGACGCCAACGTCGGCTGGTAACCCACCGCGCTCGGCATGCGACCCAACAGCGCCGACACTTCGGAACCGGCCTGCGTAAAGCGGAAGATGTTATCGACGAACACCAGCACGTCAGCGTTCTCGGTGTCGCGGAAATACTCGGCCACGGTGAGACCTGACAACGCCACGCGCAAACGCGCTCCCGGCGGCTCGTTCATCTGCCCGTAAATCAGCGCGACCTTGTCCAGAATGTTCGCTTCCTGGAATTCCAGATACAGGTCGTTGCCTTCACGCGTGCGCTCACCCACGCCGCAAAACACCGACTTCCCGCCGTGTGCCTTTGCAACGTTGTTGATCAGCTCCTGAATGACGACCGTCTTGCCCACGCCGGCGCCGCCAAACAATCCGATCTTTCCGCCCTTCACGAACGGGGCGATCAGATCGATAACCTTGATGCCCGTCTCGAAGATTTCCGTCTTCGGTTCGAGGTTCACAAAGTCTGGACGCTTGCGGTGAATGGGCCAACGCGGCGCATCAGCAGGGATCGGCTCGCCATTATCGACGGGATCACCAAGCACGTTCAGAATGCGACCCAGCGCTGCAGCGCCAACCGGCACCATGATCGGGCTGCCCGTGTCTAGCACGTCCATGCCGCGCACCACCGAATCGGTGCTGCTCATCGCGACGGTGCGCACCAGGTTGCGACCGATGTGCTGCTGCACTTCGAGCGTCACCTTGATGACCGTCCCATCGGGCAACGTTTCATCAATACGCAGAGCGTTGTACAGCTCCGGAAGATGGTCCGCTTCAAACTGAATATCCAACACAGGACCAATGACCGATACCACCTTTCCAGTCACTGCCGCGGGAGCTGCTGTTGCTGCCATATCCGTAAATTCCGTCTCGGGGTTCTGGTCGTGCGTGACGCGTACTGTGCTGCAATCGTGCGGTGAAGCAAATCCTTACGTAATACGATCGTAGTGCTACGAACGAAGTGCTACGAACGAAGTGCTACAAACGAAATGCTACGAACGAAGTGCTACGAACGAGGTGCTGCGATCGCTGTGCTTTGACTAACCCTGCAATGCTGCAGCGCCGCCCACGATCTCGGCAATTTCCTGTGTGATCTGTGCCTGACGCGCACGATTGTATGTGCGTCGCAAGTTGCTCAACATGTCGGTCGCGTTATCGGTCGCGTTCTTCATCGCCGTGCGTCGCGCACCCTGCTCCGCCGCCACAGTTTCAACCAACGCACGATACACGGAGTTGCTCACATAACTTGGCAGCAACTCTGTCAGAATCGCTTCGGCTGACGGCGACAGCAAATAGTCGCGCTTCATCTTGCCACCAACGGGCGGCTTCACCGGCAACACTTGCGTGGTCTGCGGCGGCGTTGACAGCGCTGAGTTGAACTTGCTGCTGGTAACAAACACTGCGTCCAATTCGCCGCTGATGAAACGCGCCATCAACGAATCCACCAACGACGATGCATCAGCCGCGGTCGGCTTGTCACTGATGTCAGTGCGCTGCACCGCCATCGAACGATTGACGTACTTGAAGTATCCGATGCCTTTCTTGCCGACCACATGCAATTCCACCTGCATGCCGCCCTGCTCAAGATTGGCCAATTGCGTGCGCGCTTCTTTTACCAGATTCGCGTTGAACGCGCCACACAAGCCGCGATTCGACGTCAAAACGATGTGCGCGACACGCTGCATCTTTGCCGGTTGACGCAACAGCGGAAATTGCTCCGCCAATTCGTCAGAATACAGATCACCGATGACCTCGGCCAACGCCGCTGCGTACGGGCGCGCTGCCGCAACGCGATCTACCGCGCGCTTCATTTTCGACGTCGCCACCATTTCCATGGTGCGCGTGATCTTCTTCGTGTTCTCGACGGACTTAATGCGTCCTTTGAGCTCGCGACCCTTGGCCATGTTGCGTCAGGCTACCAGTTCGCGTGCGATCAGCCGGCAGCGGCAGGCGCCGCCACCTTCTTGTACAACGCGATCGCTTCACGCAGCGCCGCTTCGTTCGGCTTCGACAACGCCTTCTCAGTCGCAATCGCTTCGCCAATCTGCGGATGGCTGGCTGCCATGTACGCATGGAAGCCTGTCTCCCATGCCTTCACATGCGTCGGCGACACATCATCGATCAAACCGTTGGTCACGGCGTAAATGATCATCACCTGCTCTTCCACCAACATGGGCGCATACTGACCCTGCTTCAGCACTTCCACCGTCAACTTTCCGCGATCGAGCTGACGCTTGGTTGCAGCATCAAGGTCAGACGCGAAGCTCGAGAAGGCTTCCAATTCGCGGTACTGCGCAAGGTCCAAACGCAAACGGCCCGCGACACCCTTCATCGCCTTCGTCTGTGCGGATCCACCCACGCGTGACACGGAAATACCAACGTTCACTGCGGGACGCACACCGGCGTAGAACAAATCGCCTTCAAGGAAGATCTGACCGTCGGTGATGCTGATCACGTTCGTCGGGATGTACGCCGACACGTCACCGGCCTGCGTTTCAATGATCGGCAGCGCGGTGAGTGAACCACCCGGCTTAAAGATCGTCTTGCCATCAACAACGCTCGGATCGCTGGACAACTTCGCAGCGCGCTCAAGCAAACGGCTGTGCAGATAGAACACGTCACCGGGATACGCTTCACGACCTGGTGGACGACGTAGAATCAAAGAAATCTGGCGATACGCGGCCGCCTGCTTCGTCAAATCGTCATACACACACAGCGTGGCCTGCCCTTCGTGATACATGAAGTACTCGGCCATCGAACAACCAGAATACGGCGCGAGGAACTGCATCGGCGCTGGATCGGATGCTGTGGCAGCGACGACGATGGTGTATTCCATCGCGCCAGCTTGCGTCAGCTTTTCAACGATGCTCGACACGGTGGACGCCTTCTGTCCAATCGCGACGTACACGCAGACAACGCCCTTGCCCTTCTGGTTGATGATCGTGTCAATCGCGATGGCCGTCTTGCCGGTACCGCGATCGCCGATGATCAATTCACGCTGACCGCGGCCGATCGGGATCATAGCGTCGATCGCCTTGATGCCCGTCTGCAGCGGCTGCTTTACTGGCTCACGTTCAATGATGCCTGGAGCCGGACTTTCAACTTTGCGCTTGGTGGTGGCGGCAATTGGACCCAGACCGTCGATCGGGTTACCGAGGGCGTCCACCACACGACCGATGAGCGCCGGACCCACTGGCACTTCGAGCACGCGGCCGGTTCGGCGAACTTCGTCGCCTTCCTTCAGCTTCAAATAGTCGCCAAGCACCACGGCGCCGATGTTGTCTTCTTCGAGGTTCAGCGCCTGTGCGACGATGATTTCGCCCGTCTCGCTCGCGCGGACTTCGAGCATTTCACCGGCCATGGCCTTCGACAAGCCGTAGATGCGCGCAACACCGTCCTTTACCTCGAGGACGGTGCCGACCTCGTCTACATCGATCTCGTTGAGATCCGCCGCGTCGATTTCGCGCAGCAGAATGTCCTTGATCTCACCGGGGCGGAGTGTGGTTTCGGCAGCCATTATCAGACAGTCAGTAAACGACGAAGGGAACGGTTTGGGTCTAGCTTGTGAAAATTATCACAAACTCTACCGGTAGCAACCCGGGCGATGATTTGGAGCGCGTTGCGGGGTGGCCGAATGTAATGATTACGCGCCATTTCGCGCAGTTTGGACCGCCGCGGCGATCAAGTTTTGGGGTCGTTACGGGCTGACTGTACCGCGGCGGCAATCAATCCTTCTGCCGTCAACTCACCCCAGCGCCTTGGGGTGACGCCGGTGGCAGACTTGGCGGCGCGGGCCAAATGTGAGGTGGAGGAGTAGCCCAGTCGGCGCGCGGCGAGGGCAACCGGCACACCCTCGGAGAGTTGGGCCTGCACTACCAGCAACCGAACCAACTCAAGAAGCTGCTTCGGGCCCGGCGCGCCTGCGGCCTTGAGCGTTCTGGCGATGTGCTCGCGACTCGCACCGAGCGTTTTGGCGACGGTCGCGACTGATGTGAGTTTGCCCACGTGGGACACTCCTGTGCGCCAAACAGCATCGGCCAGCGGCCCAAAATTATGGGCGGCAAGTAAGACGTCAGCGCGGATCGTGAAGCGCGTGCTGAGTAGCGCTGGTTGCAAGAGCGCGCGAAGCAGCTTGTCGTCGACACCGTCCACCACCAGCGTGCTCACGCCGGACGCATGCAGGCGGGCGAGCATCGATAGCTCAAGTGCGCGTGGCGCGACCCATCCGACTGCCGGAATTGGTGCGTGCGCCGCGGCGCGTTCTACAGCGCGCCATCCTACGGCGCTGGTCGCGCCTGGGAGCAGATCGACGATGATCGCGTCAACCAGCATGGTGTCGAGCGCCGCGTCGATGGCATCAGCATCGCGCACCACGTGAATTTGCGCACGACCACGGGGCCATGCGCGCGCGAGCAATGTGCGTGGACGATCGCGCGTGCTGCACACGAGCAACACCACCGGCGGTGCCGATGCGCCGCGCACGGGCACCGAATAGCCACGGCGCGGTGAACGCACAGCACCGATGGAAATTAGCGTGCCTCGATTGGTGCGTCGGTGATCAATTTGTGCGCGCGTTCCAACACGACACGGGCATTCTCGTACGCGAGCAGTGACCGCGCATCAGAGAACGTTGCCCATCTGCACGCGGTAATTCCTTCCTCACGTTGCGGGAGCGTATCGCAACATTCGGTTTCCATCAGAAAAAAGTGACACACTTTGTGGACCAACTTGCCACGAAATCGAAAGTGCCAATCAATGGTATCGATTTCACTTCGCAGTGTAACACTTGGCAATCCAGTTTCTTCTTGCACTTCGCGTACTGCTGCCTCAGATGCGCACTCGTTGAGTTCCAAGTGCCCTTTTGGAAAACCCCAATTGCGATAGCTGTCGCGGATCAACAGATACATCGGAATGGAATCGACCACGCGATAAACCACACCGCCGGCCGACACCTCCTGACGCGCATCGAGTGGGGATGCCATAACTACGCTGCTGGATCCAGCTCAGCTTTGCCTTCTACAAACTGTCGCACGATCGGATCGGTGGAATTTTGAATCTCTTCCACCGTGCCGACTGTACGCACTTTGCCTTCGTAGAGCATCGCGATGCGCGTGCCAACACGATATGCGCTACGCATGTCGTGCGTGATGACGATGCCCGTAACACCGAGTCGGTCGCGCATACGAATCATTAAATCATCGATGACGGCGCTGGTCACCGGATCCAGTCCGGTAGTTGGCTCATCGTACAACAAATACTTCGGGCGCAGTGCGATGGCGCGCGCGATACCGACGCGTTTACGCATGCCGCCGGAGAGCTCTGCCGGAAAACGCGATTCGTTGTTCGGCAGATCAACCAGGTCCAGTGCTTCGGCGACACGTGTTTGGATTTCAGCTTCGGTGAGCTTGCCCTGTTTGCGTAATCCCATCGCCACGTTTTCACCGATCGTGAGCGAGTCGAACAACGCCGCAAACTGGAACACGTAGCCGATCTGCGCGCGCAGTGCGGTGAGTTCCTGGCGATTGAGCGACGGTACTTCCAGACCATCAACTTTCACGCTGCCGCGATCTGGTTTCAACAATCCGACGATGTGCTTGATCGCGACTGACTTTCCTGTGCCGGAAAATCCGATGATGACCATCGTCTCACCCTCGTTGACCTTGAGCGAGAATCCGGCCAACACGCGCTTTGCACCAAAGGCCTTATGGACGTCAGTGAGTTCAATCATTGAGCGGAGGAATCATCTGGAGCAGGCGGCGTCGCGAGCGAGGTGGTGCGGCAGGTATGGGAGAGAATACGACAGGGGGCAGCCGCAATCCACCGGCTGCCCCCTGTTTGTCGTGCGGAACCGCGAACACTTAGGCCGCGAACGACCCCAGCGCGCG
>JANNWU010000029.1:0-1584 GCA_031408755.1 Gemmatimonadaceae bacterium
CGCCACCAATATCGTCGACCTGCAAGCCTTGGTGGACTACGTTCGTGCGCGCACCAACGGAGTTGCACTCACGCCCATCGACCGCATTTTGCCCGTCACTGCTCAACCATGACCACCGTTCGAGTTTTCATTAACGCACGCGGCTACGACGTACCCTCGGATGCCAGCGCGATTGCCGCGGTCCGCATCGCTGATCCGCTAGAGGCAGACGCCGTCGCCGCGGGCTCGCGCATCATCACCGATAGTCGCGGTCTGCCGGTCGCGACCAACGAGCCTGTGCATGGTGGTGTGATTTATCGCCTGATCACTAATCGCGGGCAGCCGTTAGATGTTGATCCGGGAGACGGCGGTTGAGTCCGACGCCGGTTGCCTCGGATCGATCGCTGCTGCGACGATTACCGAAGGCCGAGTTGCATTGCCATCTGGACGGCTCATTGCGTCCTGAGACGATGATCGAGCTCGCGAAGGAATACAAAGTCAAGCTGCCGCGCGATGACGCAGATGCCTTGCGCGAGTATATGCGTGTTGACGATGCGCGGAATTTGGAAGACTACCTCGCTCGCTTCGACACAACGCTCAGTGTGATGCAGAGTGAAGCCGCGCTGGAACGTATTGCCTACGAGCTCGCGATCGACGCGGCGGCAGAAGGAGTCCGCTACATCGAAATGCGTTTTGCACCACCTTTGAACACCCGCAACGGTCTGTCGCTGGAACAGGCGATTGATGCACCGTTGCGCGGCGTGATGCGAGCACAAAAGGATGCAGACATCATCGCGCGCGTCATTGTCTGTAGCCTACGGCACTACGATCCAACACTCTCCATGCAGTTGGCGAAACTTGCCGTGGAGTATCAAAAACATGGCGTTGTGGGGTTTGATCTTGCCGGTGGCGAAATGAACAATCCTGCGTCACGACACGCGGCTGCGTTTGCGTACTGTACCGAGCACGGGTTGGCCTGCACCTGCCACGCTGGCGAAGGAGATGGACCCGAATCGATTCGTCAGGCTGTGCATGATTGTCACGCACATCGCATTGGTCACGCGACACGATTACTCGAAGATCCCGCGCTCGCCGACGAAATACACGAACGCGGCATTGCGCTGGAACTTTGCCTGACGAGCAACGTGCAGACGCGTGCCACCGAACGTTATGAAACACATCCGCTGAAACAGTTTCTCGCGCGTGGGATGAACGTGTGTTTAAATACCGACAACCGGCTCATGTCCGGCACCACACTCGTGGACGAGTACCATCACGCTGCGACCAAGTGCGATTGCACTTTTGACGAGTTGGCCGGTATGGCGCTGGACGGTTTTCGTAGCAGCTTCCTTCCTGAGGCCGAGAAGCAGTTGCTGATTGAACGCATGACGCGTGAAATTGAGTCGCTGCGTACCGGAGAGCCCACTGATGTCTGACGTCACGGTATCACATCATCGCTCGCGTGAGAATCTGCTGCCGATTTCGGAAGCCGAGCTGTTGGAGGATTATGGCACAATTGCCGCGTCGGACGCTGCGCGTGTCGTCGAGCGCCTGATCGGACGCGTCTTGCCGGCACCTGCTGCTGTCATCGTACTCGGCTCCGGA
>JANNWU010000030.1:0-1830 GCA_031408755.1 Gemmatimonadaceae bacterium
TACTGTTGCACGGCAAAGGGAAAACCCGTGCGGAGATGGTGTCTCTGGCACGCACACTCTCCGCATCGGGCTTCGACGTTCTGGTTCCTGATTATCGCGGCTACGGTGGCAGCACTGGATCACCAACCAAGGCGGGAGTTCTGGCCGATGCGCAGGCGGCGTACGCACATTTACAACAACGCGCAGGCAATTCACAGCGCCCCATGCTGATTGTCGGCCACTCAATGGGCACCGCGCTTGCTGCGAAGTTAGCACGCGATCATTCGCCGGCCGCGGTGGTTTATCTATCACCATTTTCTGATATTTCTCGGCTCGCGAGAGCGCGCTTCGGTTGGTTTGGCACGCAGCTTCTTGACACCGCCCAATTCGACTTTCAACCGGCTGACGATGCGCGGCATGTGACGTCGAAGGCGTTGGTTGGCATTGCCGGTCGAGACCTGCTGATTCCACGCAGCGTCGCAGAAGAAATCATTGCCGTGATCACGCCACCACCGTTCGTGATCACCGATGAACGCGCGACGCACAACAGCATCTTGGAGTCGGAGCGTGTAATTCGTGCAGTGGCAGATTCTACGCGCGCATGGATGCGCTGCCCAGGCTAGCGGACGAGTTACTGGATTGACTCGACCAAGTGTGCACGATTCTGTGGCGCTGGAAAAGGATCGGGCCAGAACTCGACGATCCTTGCGATCCGGCCGTTTGATATCGTAAAGAATGACAGCGCGCGACCGATCTGCACCCCGTCGGTCACAGCAACGTCTGAAACTGCCTCGTTGTCCGTCGCAATTTCACGATTCACAGTAAAACGCCAAGAGCCATGACTGACATACTCGTCATTCATCCGCGAAAAATTGGCAACGCCGCGGATCCGCTCACCTGATTGCGGCCACTCAAGCACGAAATCATCGCTGAGCACTACGGCGACAGCGGTGAAATCATTTGTCGCCATCAGGCGCCAAAATTCCCGCACGATTGTTTCAGCTGTTGTTGCAGTCATGACGTGTCAGACACGGGTCGACGACGGAGAGGAGCGGCGAATTGCCAACCATATCACCCTCGCCCATCGCGCGCAGCCCTTGGCTGGTTAAACTTCCTACGACATAGACCGGGGTGCCCCGAGCCGCTTCTGGCTCGAGGCTGAGAGAGTCCCGCCGAACCTGATCCGGATCATACCGGCGTAGGGAGTCACGCATGAATCGTCACACCATCGCGGCCGCGGCCGCCTTGCTGTGCACGGCGCAAATCGCCGTTGCACAAAATCCAACCACCAATGCGCAGCGCGACAGCAGTCGCGCCGATACCGCTGCAAAGGCCGGTGCCCTTGAAGGGGTAACGGTGCGTGCCATGCGCGCAAGTGGGAGCGCGCCAATCGCACAAACCACGATCGCGTTGCGCAACATTCAACGCCGAAGTTTCGCGCAAGACACTCCCCTGCTCTTACAAGGCGCGTCGCCATCGCTGACGGCGCACGCAGAATCGGGATCTAACTGGGGCTACAGCTATCTGCGGCTGCGCGGCATGGATCAGTCACGCATCAACCTTTCGATTGACGGTATCCCGCTCAACGATCCGGAAGATCAGGTCTTCTACTTCGCGAACTTCGCCGATCTCGCATCCAGCGTACAGTCGGTGCAAGTGCAGCGTGGCGTTGGTACAAGCGGTGCGGGAACCGCGTCATTCGCGGGCTCAATCAACTTTGAGACGAAGCCCGTGTTTGGCCGCACGCGCTCTGCCGCCGCAGAGGTACAGGCCGGATCATTCGGCGCGCGTCGCGTGATGCTTGAAGGAGCCACTGGCGTGACGTCGCACAACATTGCGGCACAGGTCAGA
>JANNWU010000031.1:0-7269 GCA_031408755.1 Gemmatimonadaceae bacterium
TCAAGAATCACGAGCGCCGCTTGATGTGTTGCCTGGCTACAGCTTTACTCCCGATAGCAAGTCGATTGTCGTGAGTTATGGTGGCGAAATTTGGCGTGTCCCGGTTGATGGGACGGCAGCGGCAAAGATTCCGTTCACGATTAACGCCGATGTTGCCGTTGGACCGGAAGTGAAGTTCGCCTGGCGCGTCAATGACAGTGCAACGTTTACCGCCCGTCAGATTCGGAATTCGGTTCCGTCACCCGATGGGACAAAACTCGCATTCACTGCGGTTGATCGCTTGTATCTGATGGATTGGCCGAATGGTACGCCGCGTCGGCTGACGGCGATGGACGTTGGTGAGCACATGCCGACGTGGAGCCCAGACGGAAAAACGATTGCGTTTGCAACGTTCAAAGACGGTGACGGTGGCAATATCTATTCTGTGTCGGTTGGTCCGCGCACCAGCGCGCCACGTCGATTGACATCGCACGCGGCCGTGTACACCGATCTTGCCTTCGATCCGAGCGGCCGTCGCATTGTGGCCAGCATGCTTAATGCGCGTGACTTGGTGGTGGTGGGCACCGGCGGCGGCGGTGTGTACGACGAGCAGATTATCTGGGTGTCAGCAGAAACGGGTGCAACAACGGTCCTCGGCCCAACAAACGGTCGCGGTGCGTTCCACTTCACTCGTGATTCATCGCGCATCTTCGCGTTCTCGCAACCGAAAGGGTTGGTGAGTTTTCGCTGGGACAACACCGACGAGAAGCTGATCGTGAAAATTGTTGGTCCGGTGCCGCCGTCAGCAAACGTGCCAAGCGAACACTCGGGACCACGTGTGTGGAGTCGCGAGACTGCGATGCAGCTTGATCTTGATCCAGCGCTGGCATTGGAAGCCACGCCGCAACCAACTCCAGCAAACGTGATTCGCATGGCACCAACTGGCGATCAGGCGCTGGCGGAAGTTGGTAACGATGTGTACGTCGTCACGGTGCCGCCAGTCGCTGGCCAAGTGCCGACGATCAATGTGGCACTGCCAGCGAATGCAAATTTCCCGGCGCGCCGATTGAGCGATGTCGCCGGACAGTTTGCGACTTGGAGCGCTGACGGTCGCACGGTGCATTACTCGCTGGCCAACGCATACTTCACGTACAATTTGGATCGCGCGAAAGTCGTTGACGATTCGTTGAAGGCACTGGCTCGCGCCCGTGCCGCGATGCCAGACAGCGTGAAGAAGGCGCTGGTTGTCGCAGATTCGGTACGAAAGGCAGCCGGTGATTCGGCGAAGCCTGGGTACAAGCCAAGCGAGCGCCGCATCGCAGTGAGCGTCGTCCGTGATCGCGCAGTAGGAAGTATCGTGCTTCGCGGCGGACGCGCAATCACGATGCGTGGTGCAGAGATTATTGAAAATGCAGATGTTGTCATCACGGACGGCCGCATTGTTGGCATTGGCGCGCAAGGTTCGGTGGCGGTGCCCGCAGGCGCGACAGTTGTCGATGTGGCGGGGAAGACAATCACTCCCGGTTTCGTCGACACGCACTATCACGCGCAGTGGCTGCAGACTGATGTGCACACCACGCAAGCGTGGCAGTATCTCACCACGTTGGCGTACGGTGTCACCACTACGCGCGATCCACAGACCAGCAGCACAGATATTCTCACCTACACCGATCGCGTCGAGAGTGGCGGAATGCTTGGTCCACGCATCTACAGCACAGGTCCCGGCGTATTCTGGGCTGAGTCGATTCGTGATTTAGATCACGCGCGCACGATCATGAAGCGGTACTCGCAATACTACGACACGAAAACGCTGAAGATGTACATGACCGGCAATCGGCAGCAGCGACAGTGGGTGATTATGGCTGCGCGCGAATTGGGCATTATGCCAACCACTGAAGGTGGACTGGATTACAAGTTGGATATCACGCACGCACTCGATGGATATCCCGGTATTGAACACGCGTTGCCTATCGCGCCAATGTTCAGCGACGTGATTGAGTTGTTCAAGACCAGCCAGACAACCAACTCGCCGACGCTGCTGGTGAGCTATGGTGGACCGTGGGGTGAGAACTTCTTCTACACGCACGAAGACATTCAGACCGACGCGAAACTTGCGCGCTTTATGCCCAGTGCATGGGTTGATTCAAAGTCGCGTCGTCTTGGGCTCGGAGCAGGGCCGGGACCTGGCGGTTGGTTCCGCGAGGACGAGTATGTGTTCCCGCGTCACGCAGACTTCGTGCGGCGGATGGTTGACGCCGGTGCGCGAGTTGGCGTCGGATCACACGGTCAATTGCAGGGGCTTGGGTATCAATGGGAGATGTGGGCGATGGCATCCGGCGGCATCAAGCCGCACGACATGTTGCGCGTCGCGACGATTTACGGCGCCGAGGCAATTGGATTGGCGCAGGATCTTGGCTCACTGGAAGTGGGCAAGTTGGCTGATATTTTAGTGTTGGATGCAGATCCGCTGACAAATATTCGCAACACAAATTCATTACGCTACGTGATGAAGGGCGGCCGCATGTACGACGCGAATACCCTGAACGAAACGTGGCCAACTGTGCGTGCATTGCCGGTGCAGGCGTGGCAGAATCTCGATCCCGTCAATCCGGTCGCCGGAATCAAAGCGGCTGGAGGAGGAAAGTGATGCAGAGAGTATTGATGCAGAGAATGCGGATGCAGAGAATGCTCATGCAAAAAATACTGCGGCTGTCAGTCGCGTGCAGTGCGCTCGCGTTGATCGGCGTAAAACACGCTCACGCGCAAGCCTCTGAAGCAGAGAGCGTCGTGCAAATGGCGGTCGTGAAAGAATTGTTCGACGCCATGCGCGCCGGTGACAGTGCGCGAGTGCGTGCCGTGTTTCATCCGCAGATGGTCTCGTTGATGTCGTCTGATGTTGGGCCGGATGGCGCAGGCCGCGTGCGTCTCACGCCGGTCGAAGCGTTCATCAAAACGGTCGGTACGCCGCACGCCGAGGTGTACGATGAGCGGCTGTTCAATCCGCGCGTACTGATCGATGGGTCGCTCGCGTCCGTGTGGGTGGACTATTCTTTTCTTATCGGCCCCCGCCTCAGTCACTGCGGTGTCGACGTAATTCACATCGCGAAAGTTGGCGAAGCATGGAAAATCATCGCGCTCTCCGACACTCGTCGATCGACGGGGTGCCAACGCTGAATCGCCCGCCTCGAGTCCGCTCGGGGCGGGGAGATGGCCAAAAGGGTGAGCATCCACGGGGTTGCTTAATGACTGACTGGTCAGTATCCTAGAATCGTTGGCTCTCTCACTCGTGTCAGGAGGCGGAAGCGATGAGCAAAAACGTTGTAAGCCCTCCCGTAAACGAGACGGAGACGGTTCAAACGCTGGCACTGGCTTCAGCGCGCCACGAGCCGCGAACCCGTCGACCGGCCGAGGAACGCGAGGCGCAGATCATCGACGCGGCGTTCGAGGCGTTTGGTGTCGATGGTCTGAACGAGACGCGGATCGACGACGTCGCGCGCATCGCAGGCGTGTCCAAAGGGACCATCTATCTCTACTTCCCGAACAAGGAAGCGCTCTTTCGCGAGATGATTCGCCGCACCGTCATTGCTCGCCTTGATGCCCTCGAGAACGAGGCACATGACCCTGATCCGCTCACTGACTTTCATCGATTGGTCGGCGCCTTTTGGGGCTATATCAACACCTCAGAATTTCCAGTTATCCATCGTCTGGTCATCGGCGCGCTTCCGCGGATGCCCGAGCTGAGTCAGTTCTTCGCCGAACGCGCATCGCTGCGCTGGCAACGACTGTTGCAAACAAGCATTGACGCGTGCGTTGACGACGGAACTTTCTCGCCGGAGCACGCACCTCGCTCGGCGTGCATGCTGCATTCGATGCTCATGCAACACGCGCTCATGCGAGCGCTGCCAAGTATGTGCACCGCCATGAAGCTTGACGACGGCGATGCGGTGCTCGAACACATCCTCACGTTCTTCCTCGGCGTGATGCACAGCACGACACCCATTTCACGCGCGCAACATGCTTAGCAAGGCTCAACTTCATCGCGCGATTGCAATCGTGATACTCGTATTCTCGTCGCAGACTGATCTCCGTGCAGAGCAGGCGCAGGCACCGCTTGCACTGACGCTTGGCGAAGCGGCACGCATGGCTGCGCGACAGAGTTTGCCATCGCAGGCGGCAAGTTTACGCGCCGAGCAGGTTGAGGCACGCGTCAATCTGCGTCGCGCAGAGTTGTTGCCGACGATCACTGGCGCCGCCGAAACAAATAGCCGAACGCTTAACTCGGCCACGCTCGGTATCAAGATTCCGCCCATACCCGGACAGGCGCCAATCTTCGATCCCGATGGATCAATACTCGGCCCAGTTCCGACGACTGATTTTCGTGCACGTGTCCAGCAAAATCTGTATGACAACTCAGTGAATGCTCGGTTACGGGTCGCGCGCCAGCAGTCAGTTGCGAGCCGCACCGAAGCGGCGCAGGTGAGCGAAGCGGCTGCGACGCAGGCAGCGGTGGCGTATGTGCGCGTGTTGCGCGCTGTGGCTGTGTTCAATGCACGGTCGGCTGACTCAACACTCGCGGCTGACCTGCTCCGCATTGCGCGCGAGACGCTGCGCGCGGGCACCGGTGTTGCGCTCGATGTAACTCGCGCCGCCTCGCAGCTGGTGTCGCTTCGCTCGCAGCTCATTGGCGCGCGCGTAGAGCGTGACAAAGCGCAACTGGATCTGCGCCGCACACTCAATTTGCCAATGGAGCAACCCGTTACGCTCGCCGACGCGTTGGATTCGGATGACTTGCAGCTTCCGACTGAAGCTTCTGCCTTGGCTGCCGCAACTGCGAAGCGTCCAGAGCTTGCCGTGTTCGACGCGCAGTTGGCGACAGCACGACTGGCAGAGCGCGCGATTCGCGCCGAACGCTATCCGACGGTGAGCGCGGTAGCCGACAATGGATTCATTGGGAAAAATCCTGGCAACCTGCTCAACACGTGGACGTGGGCGTTACGCGTTTCGGTGCCCGTGTTTGATGGCATGCGACGGGAATCGCGCTTGCGTGAGCAGAGTGTGGTAGAGCGTGAACTGGAGACGCGTCGAATGGATGCCGTCGCGCAGATTGGTGTTGATGTTCGCAGCGCGTTGCTAGACGCGTCTGCGACCCGTGAAGCGGTGTCGGCAGCGCAAGAGCGATTGACGCTGGCAGAACAAGAAGTATCGCAAGCACGGGAACGATTTACCGCCGGTGTGTCTGGTAACCTCGACGTGACGTCGGCATTGCTTGGCCTCAGCGGCGCACGCACACAACTGGTTGACGCACTCGCCGCGCGACAGCTCGCGCGCATTTCAATTGCCCGGTCGCAGGGCAACATTACGTCGCTTCGCTAGAGGAAACACCTGATGGCAACAGAGATTCGAGACGCAGGCATGAACAACACTGCCGCCGCATCAGGCGCAACCTCGCGCACCACGCCGGAGCGTGCCGAGCAGAAAAAGCGCAATCTCCTTCCACTCATTCTCGGCGCGCTAGTAGTCGTCGGCGGCTATTGGACCTTTCAGACTCTCAGCTACTCGCGGACGCACGAGAGTACTGACAACGCGATGATCGACGGACACGTGATACCGGTGTTGGCAAAAGTCGGCGGGTTTGTGACGGCGGTGAGTGTCAGTGAGAATGATCGCGTCACGAAGAACGCACCGTTGGTGCAGATCGACGATCGCGAATTTACCGTTCGACTCGCGCAGGCAGATGCAGATCTGGCAGGTGCGCGCGCTGCAACCAGCGGTAAGGGCGGTGTTGCGGGACAAGCGCAGGCGATGGTGGCAAGTGCATCGGCGCAGACCGCGGTGCAGAGCGCTAACATCGATGCGGCACGGGCGCAGGTGGTGAAGGCGGAGGCCGATTTGGCGCGCTACGCCGATCTCGCGGCCAAAAATATTGTCAGTCAGCAGCAGCTCGATGCCGCGCGTGCGCAAGCAGAGGCTACGCGTGCGCAGCTGGTTGCGGTACAGCGTCAGGCCAGCGCCGCAGGGGCCAATGTCGCTGGTATGCAGGCGGGTGTGCGCGTCGCAGAAGCGCGACTTGGGGCGGCGTCAGCGGGTCGCGAAAACGCGGCGCTCCAGCTTTCGTTTACGCGACTCACAGCGCCGACAGCAGGCACCATCGCGAAGAAACTGGTGGAGGTTGGGCAGTTAGTGCAACCAGGCCAGACGTTGATGAACATCGCCGCCGATACAGGCCTCTTCATCATCGCAAATTTCAAGGAGACGCAACTCAATTCGCTACGGATTGGACAGCCAGTGATTCTCGAAGTCGATGCCTATGACGGTGCCGAAATTGAGGGCGTGGTACACAGCGTGAGCGCTGCAACTGGTGCGCGGTTCTCATTGCTGCCACCAGATAATGCGAGCGGGAATTTTACAAAAGTCGTGCAACGAATTCCGGTGCGGATCAAGATCACGAAAGGCCTCGACGCGTCGCGACCGTTGCGCATTGGGTTGAGCGTTGTCGCACACGTCAGCACCAAGTAACGCCGCTCTCTCCGGACGCACTGTATGACCACCGTCGCACTCGCCGCACCAGGCGCAGCAGCAAGTACCGTCGAAGATCCGTATCGCAACCGATACTGGATCGCTGCTGCCGTGACGTTGGCGGCAGTGTTAGAACTTGTCGACACGTCCATCGTGAACGTGGCAGTGCCACATATGATGGGCAACCTTGGCGCCACGCTCGACGAGATTGCGTGGGTTAGCACTGGCTACATCATTGCGAATGTGATTGTCATTCCGATGTCGAGCTGGTTGGCGAACTGGTTTGGACGTCGTCGCTATCTCACAGGCAGTATTCTGTTGTTCGTTGCCGCGAGTTTCTTCTGCGGCGCTGCAACCAGCCTCTGGTCGCTGGTGTTTTGGCGAGTCGTGCAAGGGCTTGGCGGTGGCGCGTTGTTAAGCGTCGCGCAAGCCACGCTTTTCGAAGCGTTTCCGCCAGAAGAAGTTGGGAAAGGACAAGCCATCTTCGGCATGGGCGTGATGGTGGGGCCAACGCTCGGTCCAACGCTCGGTGGCTACATCGTTGATAATTATGATTGGCCGTGGATCTTTTACATCAACGTGCCGCTTGGATTGCTGGCCGCTGCGATGGTGTGGAGTTACGTGCGCAACTCAAAGTCCGGAGTACGCGCCACGCGGATTGATGCGTGGGGTATTGTGCTGCTCGCGGTGAGCGTCGGTTCATTACAATGGATGCTCGAGCGTGGCGCCAAGGTTGCCCATCATATGTGGCACTGCCACGTTCACGATGGACGT
>JANNWU010000032.1:0-4465 GCA_031408755.1 Gemmatimonadaceae bacterium
GCCAGCCTCGAATTTCTCGAGGGCAAGGAACTCCCCGGCGTGGCCGCACTGGATGATAAGGGGAACGGTTGACGCTTCCGATTTTTGCCGCAAACTGGAAAATGCATCATGGGCCGAGCGACGTTCGCGAATTCATGAAGAGCTTTCTTGCACACTATCCGCGGCAGCATGATCGCAAAGTTTTGTTTTTCCCAAATGCTCTGTCGGTGACAACCGTAAGCGATCTGCTTCGCGAGCGTCCTGATTTAGAAGTGGGTATTCAGAACATTCATCACGAAGACAAAGGCGCGTTCACTGGCGAGAACTCGGCACCGATGGCGCGAGATTCTGGAGCAACGAACGTGTTAGTTGGTCACTCCGAACGTCGTCACGTCTTTGGTGAAACGGAGACGGAAACGAATCTCAAAGTGAAAGCGGCGTTCCGTGCGGGGCTCACACCGATGCTGTGCATCGGCGAGTTGCTGGCGGAGCGCGATTCGGGAGACACCGAAGCAACCGTTCTCCGGCAGCTTCGGGCGGGCATTGAGGGCGTTGACGACGGACAGGTCGCGTCGATGATGTTTGCGTACGAGCCTGTGTGGGCAATTGGAACCGGTCGGACTGCGACACCAGAGGATGCGAGTCAGGTACATTCGGCGATCATCGCAGCGCTCAAGACGGCGATCGGCGAGCGGGCGATGGGCATCCCGATTTTGTATGGCGGCAGCGTGAATCGCGGAAACGCGAGCACACTGCTGGCCGCTCCAGACATTGATGGCGTCCTTGTTGGCGGAGCCAGTCTCGACGCGGATGGGTGGAACGCGATCGTACGCGCTTGATTCGGCGGGGAGAATTCGCTTGTTTTGATGGCTGATCGTTAGTCATCTCCGACCCTCCCCGACCGATGTACACGTTTCTCCTCGCCATCTTGCTCCTGATCAGCGTTGTGCTGATCATCGTGATCCTTCTCCAGTCAGGAAAGGGTGGCGGCATGGCAGCCAGCTTCGGCGGCGCAACGTCATCGGCAGATGCGGTGATCGGGACGCGCCAAGCGGGCAACTTGCTGACGAAAATCAGCTGGTGGGGCGGTGGTGCGTTTCTGTTTCTGTCGCTGGTCCTGCAATTGATGACTACACGTCAGCGTGCGCCGAAGTCGGTGCTCGACAACGCGTTCACCGCGCCGGCGCCCGCCAGCGCTCCGGCAACTGCACCCGGAACACCGGCGCCGGGCGGCGCCGCGCCGTCAGCATTGCCGCTCGCTCCAGCGCCAAGCACGAAGGCGCCCGTTTCGCCAGCACCGGCCACGCCGGCCCCAGTCAAGCCGTGACGAGCGGCACTGCGCCGCTCTCGCTGGAAACCGTCCCCGGGATTCTTCTCCTCGAGGACGGTTCGACGTTTCTCGGGGTCGTCAACGCAGGCATGTCGCCCACAGTCGCTGAGGTGGTCTTTACCACCAACATGACCGGCTACCAAGAAGTCTTCACCGACCCATCATATAGCGGTCAGATCGTTGTGATGACGGCGACGCAGATCGGTAATTACGGCGTGAACGAGATGGACCAAGAGAGCGCACGAGTTCAGGTGTCAGGCGTGATCGTCCGCGAGCTTTCGCGCACCACTTCCAACTGGCGCGCAACGTCTGATCTGCCGTCATGGCTAGCGAGAGCTGGCGTGCCAATTCTTCACGAAGTCGACACGCGTCGCCTCACGCGGCATTTGCGCGCCGGCGGTGTCATGCTTGGCGTGATCTGCGTGGGCTCCGAACCCTCCGCTGAAGCCCGTGAGCGGTTGAAGGCGGCGCCGGCGATGGCTGGTGCGGACCTCGCGACCTCGGCGACGACCAAGGCGAGCTACGTGTACGGAGCGGCGAACACCGCGCATCACATTGTCGCGGTGGATTTCGGAATCAAGGAAAACATGCTGCGCCTCTTCGCCGATGAGGGGTGCAAGGTGACCGTGGTGCCCAGCACGACGACGGCGGAAGAGATTCTTGCTGAGAAGCCCGACGGCGTATTTCTCTCGAATGGCCCAGGCGATCCTGCGGCGATTGATTACGCACCGGCGATGATCCGCGGAGTTGCTGAGTCTGGTACGCCGATGTTTGGAATTTGCCTTGGGCAGCAACTCATAGGGCTGACGTTCGGCGGCACGACGGTCAAAATGCCATTCGGCCATCGCGGCGGAAATCAGCCGGTGAAGGAACTGAAGACTGGCAAGGTTTTGATCACGTCGCAGAATCACGGTTTTTCCGTCGCCGGCGACGAGCATTCGGTTACTGGTGCGGCGGACTTGGAAGTGACTCACGTGAACCTGAACGATGGCTCCATCGAGGGGCTGCGTCACCGAACTCTGCCGGTATTCGCAGTGCAGTATCATCCGGAAGCGGCGCCCGGCCCGCATGACGCCCGACCGGTCTTCCACGAGTTCATGGCGAGCCTCAGCCGTCGCGGCTGAAACGAGCCAACCTCTTGACTGACAACGCTCTACATCGCTAGCTTCGCGCCCGAGGCCGGTGTCAACCGGTTGTAGACTTCTTGAGGGCGTTCATGACGAAAGCCGATCTGGTTGAGCGGGTTACCGAGCAGATTTCACGCACGGCTGGGCCGCTGATTTCCAAGAAGGATTGCGCCCGCGTGGTCGACGCGTTTCTTGACGCGATCAAGGACGCGATGAAAGACCAGAAGAACATCGAAGTGCGCGGATTTGGCACCTTCAAAATTCGTCAACGGAAGACGCGCATGGCGCGCAACCCGCGAACGGGTGAGCCGGTTGAAGTCTCCGCCCGTCCAGTCCCAGTGTTCAAGCCGTCGAAGGAGCTGCGAGCGCTGGTCGCTGGTGAAGAAGTACCGGAGGGTGGCTTTCCCGATGATGACGACGATTTCGACGAGTAAGTCGCTGTACGACATGCGGATACACACGGTCGGAACGACGCGGAGCGCCAGAGTGGCGCTCCGTTTTGTCATTGTGGTCGAGATGCTGGAACGCGGCGCGAGAACCGCCGCTATCTTACGCTGTCACCGCAACTTGACTCCATGACTCAGCTCGACGTTCTGCTCTTCGCTTCCTACGCGGACGCCTTCGGCGCAAGCCGCGTGTCGATCGTCGTCTCCGAGCCAGCAACGGTCGATGACGTCGTGCTTGCGCTGCGTGCGTTGCCTGGCGGCTCCGCTCTGCCGAAACGGCCGTTGGTGGCGGTTGACCGTCGCTACACGCCTGGTGCAGTCGCGGTTAGCGCGGGCCAGGAGATTGCGCTCATCCCACCCGTCGCGGGGGGCTGATGCGGGTCGCGATTGTAGAGACGCCAATTGATTCCTCAGCGTTACTGGCGGAAGTGACCTCCGCCACGACAGGCGCTACGACGCTGTTTCTTGGCACGGTGCGCGATGTGAACGACGGCCGCGCCGTGGTCGGCATCGAGTACTCGGCATATACCGCAATGGCTGCTGATGAGCTGCAACGCATCGCTGATGAGGCATGTGAGAAGTTTCCTGGCATCAACGTCGCAGTCGAACATCGCGTCGGCACGCTCGGACTTACAGATGTCAGCGTTGCAATTGCGGTTGGGCACGCGAGACGTGCGCCAGCGCTTGACGCGTCGCGATTCGTCATCGAAGAGCTCAAGCGACGTGTCCCCATTTGGAAGCGCGAGCACTACGCCGATGGCGAGCGTGTGTGGATTGATCCAACCGCCGTTGTCGCGGTGAGCGTCGCGTTATGACTGACGTCACGCTGAAAGATCAATTTGGTCGCAGCATTGAGTATTTGCGGATTTCAGTCACAGATCGCTGCAATTTCCGTTGCACGTACTGCATGCCGCTGGAAGGTTTGCCGTGGCTACCAAAGGCGGACATCCTATCGTATGAAGAGATTGTCGAGATAGTACGACAGCTCGCGCCGTTAGGATTGCGACGTATTCGATTGACGGGTGGTGAGCCAACTATTCGGCCACAACTGGCCACTCTCGTCGCCAGTTTACGCGCAATTCCTGGTGTGCAGGATATTGCGCTATCGACAAACGGCGTGCGTTTACCAGAACTCGCGCAACCGTTGCGTGATGCGGGGCTTGATCGGATCAACATGAGCGCCGACAGTTTGCGCGCCGAGAGAATCGTTGCAATTGCACGAAAGTCGTTTGGCTTTGATCCTGTGACGGCGTTGCGTGCGGCGCAAACCGCCGGTCTATCTCCGATCAAAGTGAACGTGGTGGTGATGCGCGGCGTGAATGACGACGAGGTAAGTGACTTTGCGCGGTTGACGCTGGATCAACCGTGGCATGTGCGATTCATCGAGTTGATGCCGGTTGGCGATATGCGCGAGTTGACGTGGGAGCACGTCGTGCCAACGGCCGAGATTCTTGATCGCATCTCAGCCATCGACGCGCTCAGTCCTGACGACGGCCCAGCGCGGGGGAACGGGCCAGCGACGTACTATCGGTTTCCCGGGGCAGCCGGAACCATCGGCGTCATCACTCCAATGACCCATACGT
>JANNWU010000033.1:0-4796 GCA_031408755.1 Gemmatimonadaceae bacterium
ATCAAAAAGCCCTTGCAGCGGCGATTCGCCACTTATCGACATCATTTGCCGCGCCAGTTCATGTGAGTAAAACTAGCAGATGAGCGCGCGCTAATGGAGGTCCGAAGCTGTGGGGATATCACTATCGCCAGAGCTGTCCAAGTTGCTCAGCGGAGATTGGTTCCGGTGTGTCCTGCATTCCGGACGAATACGCAGCGAGTCCAAGCACAGCTGCTGCCGTCGCACCAGCGCGACGGAGTTCCGCGATTCCCATGTCGCCGGCCGACTTACTCAATTTTGCACCGTCGGGTCTCATGATTAACGGATGATGCACATATAGCGGCGTTGCATGCGAACCCAGTGCGCGAGCCACCAAGATCTGCCGACCTGTTGAGTCGAGCAAATCGTCACCTCTAATAATGACGTTCACTCCATGCCGAATGTCGTCAACTACAACGGTGAATTGATAAGTCCAGCAGCCATTTCTATCGCGAATTAAGAGATCCCCGCATTGCTCAGATGGTCGCTGCGTTTGCACACCGTGTCGGAGATCGATGAACGGCACAGAATTCCTGCGAAGCCGGAGACGTCGCGCCGGAGTTTCGCTGAAGGAAACATCTGTTTCAGCGCAGGTGCCGGGGTAGCGAAGCTGCGCGCTCTCAGTGTTCTCCGCGATCGTTTTACGCGAGCAACGGCACGCATAGATCAACTCTTGTTCGACAAGTTGCTCCGCGGCCGCCGCATACACGTGATCACTGTCGCTCTGGCGATAGTCAGACATCGGCTCAGCGTTGTCGACATCAGCGATCAGGCCGAGCCACTGTAAATCGGCGCGAATCGCGGCCTCGAACTCAGCCCGACTACGTTGTCGATCGTGATCCTCGATACGGAGGAGTACGCGTCCGTGAAAAGCACGTGCTACACTCCAGATAAACATCGCGTTCACCGCGTGCCCAAGGTGTAGCGCACCGGTGGGCGACGGCGCGAACCGGGTCATAAATCCGGGCACGAGCGTCGCGGCCAGTCGCGCTCGGAGCGCCGATCGATCAGCTTCAGTCAGCAAGTGAGAGACTCGCGCGAATTTGTGCGCTCACGGGAACTGCCATATGCTCACAACGCACACCGAAAATGGCCTACAACAAGGCATACTTTGATAAGTGGTACCGCAGTCGAGAGCATCGCGTTCGTTCCCCTGCGCAAATTCGCCGGTTGGTTGCCTTCGCGCTTGCGTCAGCCGAGTACGTATTGGATCGACCGGTGCGAACTGTGCTTGACGTTGGCGCAGGGGAAGGGCACTGGCAACCGTTGCTAAAAAAACTTCGACCATCGCTCACGTATGTCGGCGTGGAACCGAGCGTGTACGCGATAAAACGATTTGGGACCCGTCGAGGCTTACGGCGTGGCTCGGTTGAGTCGCTCGACGAATTGCGGCTCCATGAGGAGCATCCAGAGGGTTTCGATCTCGTGATCAGCTGTGGAGTGCTGAACTACGTCGCAATTGCGCAACTTCCGGCGGCCTTGGAGCAGCTGCAGCTGCATACCGGCGGCGTTGCATGGCTCGAACTCTTCACGCGCAATGACTCAATCGAGGGCGATGTTGCCGCGCTAAAACCTCGGACGGCAACGTGGTATCTCGAGCGCTTTGCGCGTGCCGGCTTCGCTCCCTGCGGCCTGCACTTGTATGCGCCGCGAGACCGTGCTGCCGGGCTTACCTCGCTGGAACTGGGTGTGTCCGGTCTCGGCTAGCATATCGTGGCAGACTCAAGCATTATTTTGCGATTGGAAAAGGCTCATCTTGCCGTAGCAACTAACACTAATTTTGCTATCTTCGGATACGGACCTCCATTTGTCCGCTGAAGAGGTTGCGTTGAGGTCGATGTTGTAGCAGACTCAGGAAGTGGGTTACTCGGGAACCACGGATTGGTCAGAGCACGGCACGATTTGATGCTCGGTTGGGTTTGGGGCGATTGCGGGCTGGGATCGCTCCTTGCAAGAGCTGCAAAGTCATACGCGGAGTCGGGACACTGCGCGTATGAAGTACCGCAAGGCTCGTCGAATTTCGCTCCGCACGTTCAGGCCCACCCGTCTGGCTGTTGCGTCTTCGTTTCCGGCTGTATCTCGCTGCGCTCGAGCCGTCGCCGAGTGCATGGAGTGGATCTGTCCTATGGCAGCAGTTTCCGAGTTTGAGTCCTCGAACGGGTACGTGGGCTCCCCGCGTCTGGCTTGGACCGCACCGCACCCTTTCCATCAGGGCGATCGGGCGTGGCACGGCGTCAACGCACATGTCGATGTCTGGGTTGAGTTGCTACACGTGTTGGGCCTTGAGCCCGCGCCTGTGCTGCTCTCCTGCTTGTGCGCTGACTTTGAAGGTGATCAGTGGACGTTCAGCAAAGTTGCTGCGGCTGATGCTTGGACCTGTTACGGCATCGTTGTCGATGATCTTCTGGTCTGGCGTCCACTGCTGGCGCACATCGTTGAGCAGCTTGATCGCGGCAACGTTGTTCTGGTGGAAGTAGACGCATTTCATTTGCCAGACACGGTCGGTACGCTGTACCAGCGCGAGCATGTGAAGACCGTAATCGCGGTCACCGGTTATGACCGTCACGCTCATCGCCTACGCTACTTACATGGCGCTGTTGGACATGAACTGCATGGCGATGATCTTGACGCAATGCTCACTGCGGGAATTGGAAGTGCACAACTTCCGCCGTTCGCGCAAATCATAAAACTCGATCGATTGATTCCGCGCTCAGCATCAGAACGCGTAACGCTTGGCGTCGCGCTAGCTAGATATCATTGCACAAAGCTGCCAGTGAAAAATCCCGTGCGTGCATTTGCCGATGGCTTACGCGCGCACGGCGCTTGGCTTGCTGGCGGTGACGCGGAGCTATACCGCCGCTGGGCATTCGCCACGTTACAGCAGTGCGGCGCCACATTCGAAATCAGCGCCGATGTGACTGCATGGCTCGCAGCAAATGGTGAGCCTGTAGGTGCTGCCGTATCTCACCTTCGAGATATCGCGTATGGTGCGAAATCGCTGCACACGAAGCTGGCGCGCGTTCCAATCTCTGGTCGCATGCCAGATGTCAGTCTGACACTCGATCAGATGGCTGATTCGTGGGATTTTGCGATGACCACGTTACAACCACGGTACAGCAAGTAACACGACGCGTATTAACGCTGTAGGTGTTCAGTGAGTACGCGACGCACAACAGCGAGGCAGTTTGCCACGCCCGCTGTTGTGTGATCGCCCATATGGCCAATGCGAATTGTACGATCACGCAATGCGCCGTAGCCCGCGCCGATCACAAACCCCGCTTGACCAACGCCAGCCGCGATCGACGTTCCACTCAACGCCGCCGGTAGTGTGACACAGGTCACGGTCGGTGATCGGCCAGAGATAGGTGCAAGTACACCGAAGCCGGGATCAACTTCGCTGGCAAGTGAGTGTACCCAATCAATCGTGAGGGCTTGCATGGCAAGATGACGTGACCACCGTTGCTCCATACCTTCTGCAACTATCGCCTCTGCTTGAGCGGCGAGTGCGAAGAAAAATGAGATCGCGGGCGTATTTGGCGTCTGATTCTTGACGGCATACTTCTCAAATTCGACGAGATCGAAGTAAGTGCCGCGTGCAGTTTGTTTCGCAGCCGCGTCAATGAATGATTGACTGGCGACGCCGAGTGCGAGTCCGGGCGGCAATGCGAGCGCTTTCTGCGATCCGGTGAAAACAAAATCGAGGTCCCAAGCATCTGTCTCGACACGTGCGCCCGCGAGGCCTGTCACACTATCAACCAAAATTACAGCGCCGTGCGCGTGCACAACGTCAGCGATCTGCTGAATGTCGTTCATCGCTCCGGTCGATGTTTCAGAGTGCGTTAAAGTGACAATCTTCGCGCCGCTCGCCGCCAACAGTTCCGCGACGCGATCAGGTGTGTGATGTTCGCCAAGTGCCACATCATCGCGCACAACGGTGCGCCCGCAACTTACGGCGACTTGCGCAAATCGTTCCGAGAATGCTCCGTTGACGAGCGCCAACACCGTGCCGTTCGGGGCACAGCGTATCGCACCTTCCATCAACCCCGTTGCTGAAGCGGATGCGAGATAGACGGGCCGTGATGTACGGAATACAGTCCGCAGACCTAGATCGCATCGGGCATACAACGACTCGAATTCCGCACCGCGATGCGGGAGCATCGGCCGCAGCAGTTCATGCAGAATCTCCGGTCGAACTTCCGTAGGGCCTGGCAGAAAGAAGGTGCCGAATTCGGACATCAGAGCCCCAGAACGATGGGAGTGAGCGCTGCAAAACTGTCAACTTCAGAGTGCGCGCGCACCACAACCGCTGCGCGTCGGACAACACCGGTAAAGGCAATAAAACGGTCGGCGACCACCGTCAAATCAGCATCGGTCGCGCCGTCGCCAACAGCGAGAAGTGGTCGCTGCAGTGCGAGCGCCTCAACCACCAGTGGTTTTCCACCTCGTCGCGCGAGCGCGCTGCCGGGCGTTACCTCGGTCACAGCATTGTCGCCGTTGAACAAGACGTCGACAGCATGCACATCGACGTCCGGAATTCCAAGCCAAGTCGCCAACGGCATAATCGCGTCACGCAGCCCACCGCTGACGAGCACCACGTGTACGCCGGCATCTCTCCATACGCTCACCGCGTCACGCACACCCGGCAGCGCTGCGGTGATGTAAACAGCTGACAGATCTCGTAACTCAGCGCGGGTAGGACGTATCAGGGCCAAGCGACGCTCATACACTTCATCAAGCGGCACGCGCTCTTCCATTGCGTCGCTGGTGAGCGACTCGAC
>JANNWU010000034.1:0-5883 GCA_031408755.1 Gemmatimonadaceae bacterium
CGTGCAGCCGGCTATGCGATTTCGTTCAACGCTAACATGTTGAGCTCGCGTACGAACGATATGGTATCGGTGTTCTACGATCCCGACGCGGATAGTTCATCACATGGATCGTTGCGCAAAGCGACTGCGGTGTCACTGCCGAACTCGAATATTGAGTATCCATCGGTGCGATACAATAGTGACGCCGAGACGATCAGCTACTTTGTCGCCGCTGATAGCACGACATCACCCGTACCCGGCACGGATTTGTATAAGCTGATGCGGAAAGTGAATCACCTTCCGGCAGAAGTGATCGCGCGCAATCTGGTGCGCGTTGGGTCCGAGCCGATTCTACAGTATTATCGCCGAGGACTCTCTGGCGCGCTTACGCCAATCAATCCCGCAGCGCTGCCAGTGTATCACCAGGCAGCACGTCATGGAACGACGGCTGACACCGGCAGCAGCACGGTGATCGACTCAATTGCTGTGGTGCGTGTGAACCTGATCAGTGTGTATAAAGATCCGCGCGGTGGCTATGTAGTTGACACGCTGCAGCGCAGCATTCGCATTGCGAACCAAGGCTTGCTGGTGCGTGCGCAGTGCGGTGAGCCGCCGCTAGGCCCGGGCACCCCGTTGGCGCAAATCCAGTTTGTGATTCCGGGTGTTCCGTGGGTGCGCCTGCAGTGGCCCGCCAGCACTGATGAACTCACGGGAGAACGCGACGTTGAGATGTACGCCGTGTACCGTCGAACCTTCGGCGCTCCTGATTGGGGTGAGCCGTATGCGAACGTACCTGGCTCAGGATTAGCGACGCTGACATTTCAGGATAGCGGCGTCGCTTCAACTCAAACGTATGAATACGCCATTAGTGCGCTCGATTGTACGCCCGCTCCGTCCGTGCTCTCCGCAACCGTCTCAATCCCAGTGCCATAATGCGACTCTCGCAACGACATCCGACGTGCCGGACCGTGACGCGGTCGGCCAATCGCCATGGTATGGCGATCATTGTGACACTCATTCTGACAGCTGCGCTCGGCGCGCTTGCGCTGTCGTCAGTGTACTTAGCTAGCAATACGAAAATCGCAGGTGGCTTAAGTGATCGTGCTTCCAACTTGCAGTACGCTGCGGATGCGGCGCTGCAGATGGGCAAGAGTTACATCAACGCCGATCCCGATGCGATGCCAGCGTCTGGGTTTCGCGAAATCACGTTCAATAATGGCGATCTCAAAGATGCCTACGGCAACAACATTCCCGGTGTGAAGGTGCGAACGTGGGCTGGACCGACTGGTGCGACGTCCGGTCAATTCGGCGCGTTTGGATCCGTGATCACAGAAGCGACTGATCGGACTGGCGGCCGAGTAGTGCGTCGGCTTGAATTGGCGCAGGAGAACTTCGCGCGCTTTGCGTATTGGTCCAACAGAGAGAACCGAGGCACTGGACCGATCTGGTTCGGCGGCGGCGATGTGATCTTTGGGCCGATGTGGTCAAATGATACAATTCGAATTCAGAGTAAAGGTCCGCTGCCGTTCTCTGCTCAGTTCCGAGATGTAGTTGGCACTGCGAAAATCATCTACCAAGCAGACCAGGCGGATTGGTGGAAGGGTTTCAGCGAGAATTCGATCCCGATTCAGCTGCCTGCACCTGGATCTTTGGGCAGCTTAGCAGGATACGCAACCACGGGTCGGTTGAATTTCAACGCCCCCTCGAGTGGCGATGAGACCAACGTTCGTATGCGCATCGAGTTTGTCAGCGTTGATATTGACGGTGATGGAAGTGATCGAGATCCTCAAGACGGCTTCATTCGCGTCTACGAATTGAACGGCGGCGAGCCAGAGGCGTGGGTTCGCGGTGACAAGGCGATTGTCGGCGGTGTGGACACTCGACGTACGCTGTGCGGCGAATGGCTGCGCGTGAGCGGTACTGATCGATTCTTCCCCGTCTCGGCGCATGAAGGTCCAAAGTCTGGCTCGATTCGGAACTGGCTCATAGGCACGGGTGGGTTCACTGTGGCCGGTCTTGATTCGCTGAACTTCCAGAGTAACGCGGGTGATACGCTTAGCTCTGGAGAAATTGAGGACATTCTGACGCGGAGTGGTGCGCGTCCGGGCAATCGTTCGCAGTGCATGTTGGGTGGCGCGTCTGAGCTGAATGTTGGTGCGGTGCTTCCGTATGGTGGCACCGCGACAACCTTCTCGGCGGCAGATGGTAAGGGCACTTGGAAGTTGTATCCGGGTGTCGTTGACCCTCGCGTGAGTGCGCTACGACCAACTGAGGCTGCGTATCTGTTCCCACTGCACCGGTCAGTGAATTCCGGCGCTCGCGGTGTAATTCACGTGAACGGCACGGTTGGCTTTAGTGGAATGCTGGTTGGCCGCGTCACGCTACGGACCACCGGTACCGCCGTCATCCTTGACGACGTGCGCTACGGCACCAATCCGGCAACAACGGGGCAGTGTATCGACGTACTTGGTATTCTTTCAGAAAAGGATGTTGTTGTTGCAGACAACATGCTGAACAATCAAACTGACATTTTCATCGGTGCGCCAAATACGTATCGTACAATGGACGATAGCAAAGATCTGACGCTGCACGGCATCGTGATGGCGCTTGATCGGTCCTTCCGCGTACAAAACTATGATCAAGGGCAGCAGTCAGGAAACCCATGCAACGGATCGCAGCGCGGTCGTGGTTGCCTTGCACTCCTCGGTGGTCTGATTCAAGAAGCCCGCGGTGCGGTTGGTACGTTCAACGGTTCTGGTGGTGGCACCGGCTTCGTCAAACAGTACACCTACGACCGCTGCGCCAACCTCCGTCCACCACCGTACTTCCCAACCACCGGTCGCTTTCTCGATAACCGGTATATGGAAATTGATCCGGTGAACTTCAACATCGGCACATTGATGTCACGGCTTGCACCATTGCCGTAACACGCACATAAAATGCAGAACGCCCCGTCGATCACTACGATCGACGGGGCGTTGTGCATTTCACGTACGAACATTTCCGCTACAGCAGCGGCACCTGCTCCGCATCGTCACGCACCACACGATGACACGCTCTGCACCTCGCCTCGTACGATTGCGCCGCACCCACCATGATCGTGGGCGAATCCCAGCGCGCTGCTTTCCCGTCAATCAAGCGCTGATTGCGACTAGCCGGATTACCGCACAACACGCAGATCGCGTGCAGTTTGGTCACCTGCTCAGCCACCGCCATCAACTGCGGCATCGCACCAAAAGGCTCGCCGCGAAAATCGGTATCGATGCCGGCCAGAATCACGCGTCGACCACGCTCTGCAAGCGCTGTCGCCAACCCGATAATGCCGGCATCTAAAAACTGCACCTCGTCCACTGCGATGACTTGCGCCAACGAGTCAAGCTTGTGTGCAATCTGCGACGACGAATCCACCGGGATCGCCTCCAGATCACGACCGTCGTGACTGGAGACGTTGTACAACCCGGCGTATCGATCATCAAGATGACTCTTGAATACCTGCACTCGCTTTCGCGCGATGGTTGCTCGACGCACGCGACGCATCAACTCTTCACTCTTCCCGCTGAACATCACGCCGGCGATCACTTCAATCCAACCGCCGGACGACGAGACAAAACCATCACTCACGTGCGTTAGTCCTCAGTGCGCGGCTTGCGGGCGTTGCGCAGACGTTCCGCGCGTTCAGCGAAATCGTGATTGTCCGTGCGCGGACCGGTTGGTGCATCGCCACGATCGCGCGTGAAGCCACGACCAGTTGGCGCACCGGCATCGCGCGATGGACGCGCGAAACCGCCCTCACGCGGAGTGCGCGTAAACCCACTTTCGCGCGGAGCGCGTGGGAATCCACCTTCGCGCGGCGCACGTGGAAATCCGCCCTCGCGCGGTGCACGCGGGAAGCTGCTGCCGCCGCCACCACCACCCTCACGTGGTGGACGTGACGAGCGATCATCACGACTGAATCCACCCCCACCCTCGTGCGGCGGACGCGGCGTGCGATCATCGCGGCTGAACGGTGCGCGCGCCGGACGCTCGTCACGCGAGAATCCAGGCGAACGCGCGGGACGATCGTCGCGTGAGAAGCCGCCTTCGCGCGGCGGACGCGCCGGTCGATCATCACGCGAGAATCCACCCTCACGCGGCGGACGCGCTGGACGATCATCGCGGCTGAACCCACCAGCGCGCGGTGCACGTGCCGGACGATCATCGCGCGAGAAGCCGCCTGAACGCGGACGATCGCCCTCATCGCGTCGCGGATAGCCAGTGCGCTCGCGCGGTGCATCGCCTGCATCACCTCGACCGAAACTTGGACGCGACGGACGCTCGCCACGATCACGTGAGAAGCCGCCGCGTGCACCGCCCGCGCGATCGCTGCCACCACCACTCGCACCACGACGCGGCGGACCACCGCGTGATCCCGAGGCAATTGAGCCACGCATAGGCCCAACGCGATCGATCCGAGCAATGACCTGACGATTGCGCATGGTGCTGGCATTCATCGCGGCAATAATCTGCTCCGCATGCGCGCCAGACACTTCCACCAACGTGTGACTGTCGTGCAGATCGATGCTTCCAACCACGCTGCGATCGAGTCCGGTCTCGCCAGTGATGGCGCCGACAAACGACGATGCGGTCGCACCGTCATCATTACCGATATTGAGCCAGATCACCTGGAACTCAGGCGGCGGGCTCCCTGCGCGCGGCGACTCACTCCGGACGAATTCGCTCCGCGTGGACTCTGCGCGTGCGGGTTCAACACGCGCTGATTCGGTGCGTGCCGATTCAGTGCGCGCAGAATCACTACGTGAAGAATCGCTACGTGAAGAATCGCTACGTGTGGACGTGCTGCGCGAAGACTCACCGCGTGGCGCATCGCTGCGTGGTGCATCCTGCCGAACTGCGCGCGACGGTGCTGCGTCCGGTGCCAACGATTCAATTGGAACCACCGCGCCGTCGTTCTGCTGCGCCGTAATGGCCAACGCACGCTTCACTTCTTTCGGCTGCGCGGTTGTCACGCCAATGCGAAGTGCCTTCGCCGTTTCGCGCTCACGTTCCAACAGTCGCAACGCCGCAGCGGCAATCTCCAACGCATCGCTCTCATCCAACAACGGTTCCAACGCCGCCAGCTCGCGTGCGCTCACGCCCTCGGCCAGAATCTTCCGTAGTTCGCCCAGTCGTGCGCCATCACGCCCAATCGCTAACGCCATCGTGTCAGGCAACACGAAGTAGGTCAGCGAGCCACCTGCCAACAACGAGCGCAAATGCGCCACTTGGCGCGGTGTCACCAACGCAATCACCTGCGCCGGCGCACCACCAGTTGCGGCATCCAGCGCTGCGCGCGTTGGCGGCACATCAAACAAGACGCGCAGTCCGCTGTGCGTATCCACCGCACCGCCAACCGCTTTCACGTCAACCTGTTCGTTGTCATACCCAAGCGCGCGAAGGGCCTGCTGCGCTTCGAGTACTTGCGCATCTTCCGGCGCAACGATGATTGTCGACGGTGCGTTCACGGCATCTAACACGCGGCGCAGCATTGGCGTGCGCGAACCGGCACTCACCAACACATACTGAAGGCTGAGCGGTGCACTACCGTCCGAGAGCACGTCGTCACCAACGCGACGTGGCCGCTTCATATACGACTTGGCAAACGCCGTCACGTGCTCCGTTTCGGCGGTCATCGACACTGTGCGCGCGATGTCTTTCGGCAATTCTGTCATTAGCGCCGAGATCGACGGCTCGTCAGTGAGTGCGAGCGTCAGATCAGCCTGCAGCATAAGCAACTGTGATACCTGATCCAGCTTGAGCAGTCCCGAAGGGAGCAGTGCGGCGAGGTCAGATGGCGCTGCGATGATGGCGGCCGGAGCCGACGACATCAATCGCGCGCCTCGAGCTGCCGAGGTAATCGGAATCAGG
>JANNWU010000035.1:0-10018 GCA_031408755.1 Gemmatimonadaceae bacterium
ACGTAAGTGCGTATCTTCGCGCTTCAGTGTCGGTAGCCGTCAATCTCGTTGCTATGCTGCGCAAATGATTTATCTCGCGCACGAGTTTCATCCTCGTGCGCCCACGCCCCGCATATCCTCCACAAACTCAGACCCCGGTGCCACGTTCGTGACAAGCAACTGATCTCGCGCCCGCGTGCACGCCACGTACAACAATTGACGCTCCGTTTCGTACACCTCGCGTAGATCCCCCTCATCACCAACAGCCTCGATTCGCGATTGCAATGGAATGACGTCGTCATCGCACGCCATGACGACTACTGCGCGGAACTCGAGACCTTTCGCCAGATGCATCGTGCTAATGGAAACTTTCCCATGCATCGTTTCTACGCTCTGGTCGAGCACGCAGTACGGCAGTTTCATGGTTACCATCGCGGCCGTCGCGCGCGCAAGTTCTGCATCCGACCGGACGAATACACCAAATTCGTGAGGAAGCATCCCGTCACGAACCCGGTCGGCAATCCAGACGCCAACCGCGACTGACTCTTCCGCAGCGTTCGCGAATGACTGAATATGCGGCGACGGTCCCGAAAATACGCTGATCGTGTCGCTGCGGTCCTCGACATTCCCATCAACATCCGACACGATCTCACCAAGCAAACGGTCTGCTTGTTGGCGAATTTGGTGCGACGTCCGGTAGTTCACGCGCAAGGTCTTTGACCGTCCTCGGATGTCAACCCCGAGAGCCTTCCACGAGAACGGTTGCTGGAAAATGCGCTGTCCGAGATCGCCTGCGAAGAAAAGCGAGTCCGCACGTCCACCGCCGAGCGCCGCGAGAAAACGCAGATGCGCGACGCTGAGGTCCTGAGACTCGTCCACGACAACGAACTCAAACGGAGTAGCGTGTTCATTCTGAATTACGGCGCCAAGTTTAGTAAAGACCTCTGACGCCGTTGACAGGCGGTGTTCCGAGAGCGCTCGGCGCGCCTTCGAAAAAATCTCCCACAGGACTGCGCGTTGTATTTCTGGTAGCCGTGTTTTGCGGCCGAGTCGCGCAACGTCGCGGTACGATTCCCATGAATCCAGCTGCCACGCATCAACAACGTGCTCCCATTCTGTTCGTAGGAAGTGCTGGCTGAACTTGTGGCCCGGGACTGATAGTGAAGCGGCTCGTAATTCGTCAGCCACCACGCTTCGCGTGGCGAACGTTACTGGGCCAACCAGCGCTTTGTGCAAGCGCAGTCCGATCGCGTCCAATGAATGCACATCTATACGCTCGGCCAGACGTGGTTCGCCGGCGAGCAAACGTCGCAGCTTCGTCTGTAGTGCGTTCGCGAGTGTATCCGAGAATGTTGTCAGTAACACTCGCACGTCTGGATTACTGCGCGCGAGAAACGCGGCGCGGTGCAGCGCAACGATTGTTTTACCGGTACCTGCCGATCCTGTAACGCGCGCTGGCCCCGCATACGTACGGTCGACGAGCTGACGCTGGTCAGGATGCAGAAAGACGGTCCACTGTTCCCATGGATAGTCGAGCGCTGCTTGGAGCGCCGCCACATCGGTGAAAATTCGGAAGCGGCGTTGTGCATCTGGATGGTCGAATGGGCTGAGACCGACAACGATGGGCTCGGGCGTGCGAGGCTTGCCTCCGGTCGCTAGCTCCAACACCGCCTCGGCAGCTTCTGCGGGCAAATGCTCCGCAATCGCTAGCAGCTCGTCCTCAGTTGCAGAACGAACATCCGCGATCCATTCCTGAGGTACGCCGTAAGTGAGCAGCTCTTCCTCGGTGATCGCGGCAAGTACAGGCGATTTTGCATTCGTCTGCGGTCGAACGACAGCTGCTGGTGCGTCGACGTATTTCCTGACAAGGATCGTTTCGATGGTCTCACGAATCTCGACGATCTGTGCCGCGCCGGTTGTCGGGTGCGTCGCCAGCCTTCGGCGTGCGGCCCAGTCGTAAGCTTTGTCGTGGTGATCGACATAGCAGATCAACAGGTTGTCAGCGATGCGGTGCACAATCAGCCGGATGTCCGCGCCAACGCGCACTGACCAGAATCGTGAATCTTTTGTCTTGCTGAGTTTGTGGAATTTATGGCCAGGGCTCGACGGGTCTTGCTGCAGATCGTACACGGTCAGCTTGACCTGTTTCTGCTCTTCGCTGGTCAGTCGCGCTAAGCTGTCGCTGAACGAATGGGCAATCCGGAAGAGCATCAAGCCTCTCGTACACAGTGGTAAATTCGCATGTTCTTCAAGCTTGGATCAGCGGGATGATGCGTTCAGAAACAAGGTCGAACGCGTCATCAACGTTGTACGATATTCCCGGCGCAATTAACAGAGACATATCTGCGCGAAACTCACTGCTCACGCGCTTGTCAGCCAAGTTGTCGATAAAGAGTCGCCGAGAGATATGATGACCTTCGTGCTCCATGTACTGGTTGAAGCAGTGAACAACATCGGTAGTGTCGATACTTGTCTCGCGTAGTGCGAGCCATAGATCAAAAAGATCTCGACCTTTTCGCCGTTGATATAGTGCGCGGATTTTTGTGCCGATCAGCTCGGGCAGAGCATATGAGACGCATTCCGCGGCTCCAGTGAACCATGGATTGCTCATCGAAAACGGGAGCGTGATCAATGGGTGCACAGAAAAGTGTTCCCGCACGTTGATTTCTATTTTTAGCTTCAGTGGAACATACAGCAGGCCCTCGGATTGAAACCCAAACGTCAGCGCCGCCATTTTATCGCTGGCCTTGTACTTCACCGTGGCTGGAAGGAATGGTGCGAGGGTCTCGCGAACTGCGTCAAGCACTGGCCCGATCGGTGCTGCGACGATTTGCACGAAATCGAGATCGTTTGAGTATCGCGCAGTCTTTTTGATGTGAAGTTTGTGCAGCACCGTCCCGCCGCGAAACGCGAGCGCTCGCGCGACAACCGGGTTTTTGTACAGTGCGACGATTGCGCGCGAGAGAACGAGATTTTGTTCGACCTGATCCGACGTGGACCACGGCGCCGATTCCCGCCATGCATTGACGTATGCAATGGGAATCATCGTTGCTTCGGTACAGCTGGCGAGAGGCCGTCGGATAACGCTACAGAGTCCGAGAGCTCTACGCCATCGTCATCAGTATCCGGATCGACGACGTGATTCACGATTATGTGCCAACGATCGTCTTGCGGTGCACCTAACACGGGAGCGCCCTTTCCCAGCCAGACCGGACGGGGCTTTCGTGTAGAGAGCCACTGCTCAATCACTCCAATCACCGATGACTGCGAGATGCGCGAGAGGATGTATCCCAGACGCTGCAAGGTGGGTAGTGTAGCGTGCGAGTGGTTGAGAGCGCTGACCATGTCCTGCTCACTTATTGACGTGACAAGATCCTTCAGAATGGTCGCCACGTTGTTTAGACCACCTGCATGCTGCGCAAACTGAACGAGATCGAGTGCGGTCGCTGCTGGCGACGACACTTGCACGTAGCCGTTCGGCGTACGCTGCTCTTGTACTGGCGTGGTAGCGACATTCTGTTTTACGAGCCACATGATGTGTACGGGGCCGCGGCGTAGCCGACGAACGGGCTTTGACGTACAGACTTGGAAAATTTGAGGCTGCTGATCGGCAGCGCCGTAGAGCGCGGCAGCCGATAACACACCGACGTAGTACGGGAGCTGAAGGAAGCGCATTAGTCCGTCGATGTACCAGATCGGCGGCGGACTGCCCACGTTTCGGTATTCAGGCGGAACGACGACGAAGTAGCCTTGGTGTGGCTGGAAAAGAATGCGGCGCCGGACAAGGCGATGCAGTGACAGTTTTCGGGCGTTGGTCGTTCCACCCACTGCCGTCTGGACGTCGAGCGCGCTGAAGGCCGTGAGGCCGCGAGCGGCTAGCGAATTAACCCAGTTGGGGACGCTGGTCCGGGGTGGTTGCATGGGCATTCTGTGGCCAAGATCCGGCAGAAGATTTGCATATATCAACAATTTACTAACAAAAAGTATCGTTTATTAACACTTTTTGCAAGAAAAATGTTAAAGTATAGAGCCGGAAAGCGATCTGGCTCAGTCGTAGCGCGACGGTGCGAGCGATGACGGTGCGAGCCTACACTGCACGCAGCGTCGACAGATCTTCAACCGTTCTAGGCAATGCGGAAACCAGCATCACAAAGCCTGAACGAGCGCGGTCGCACTCTCGAGCAAATCGGTGATCTCATCTTTCGTCTTCTGCCGGATTCGCTCGACTCCGATGCGTTGCGCCATAGAAGCGACATGATTCTCGATCGGCTGCGATTTCACGATCTCTATCGCGAGTCCAAGTTTCTCCACGTACGGAGTGTCGCTCCATGCGCGTTCCTCGCCCTTTAGGGATCCGCCACGGTACGTCACAAAAGTTTCTGGCGCTAACGGCTCCGGCCAGAATGTCACCGCACCATCGGGCGCCTTTGAAGTTTTGCGCCGCCCTCCCACCGCGGCCCATACTCGCTTCTTGATCTCTGTTCCGGTACGTAAGAAGCCGTGCGCGCGCGCGATGCGTGATGCAAGATGAGTGAACGTGATTGGGCCGAGGTAGTCGATCATGTCGATGCAGACCGGACAAAGCTGCTTCAGGTATGAGTCGTCGTAGAACTGAGTCTGAAATCGCAGCAAATGAGCGACGTCGAATGGCTGAGGTGACGGGTCTTGCGACACACGAGTGACAGTCGGCATCGGAACTAAAACGGTATCTGCATTTATCGGTTCTGCGAATGACTGCTGTGACGGCGTAGCCAAAGCCTCAGAATCATCGTCATCCTCGTCGACGAGGTCGTGCGCATTGTCATCTATCTCGTCCGCGGTCATAGTCGTCGCTTGTGCGATCTGAGATGCTTCAACTTTCAGAGCGACGAGCGCGCGATCGTTTGCGAGCAGTTCAGAAAGTGACTCATGAATCCGTGCGATCGCCGTCTCTGGATCAAGGAAGAAGTCTGTCGACCAGAGTCGAACAAGTGTCCAACCGAGCGACGTCAACACCTGATGACGTACGCGATCACGATCACGGGCCGTCGGCGAGCGGTGAAACGCTGCTCCGTCACACTCTACACCAGCAAGAAACCGTCCGGGTTCATCGGGATGTACGATGCCTAGGTCGATCCGGAATTTCGATACGCCGACCTGCGTCTGAATTAGCCATCCGCGCGCGCGGAGGCGTGTTGCAACATGCTCCTCAAATGTTGAATCAAACTGGTCAATTCCACCAGTGAACTTTGTTTCGCGTGCGAGGGCGACTGGTCCACGTTTCGCAAAATCGAGATAGCCTTTGAGATCACGAACGGCCTGAGCATTTGTGCGCGTTAGATCGATCATTTCAGGATCGAAGCTAGCGAAAACAACCATTTCGCGAATTGCTCGCGTGACCGCGACATTCAACCGACGTTCGCCCCCAAGCCGATTGAGAGGCCCGAAGTTCATCGACATTGTGGTGTCACCAGCAATCGTAGGTCCATAGCCGACACTCAGCATAATCACGTCGCGCTCGTGACCTTGCACCGTTTCAAGGTTATAAACCATGTCAACTTCTTCTCCGGCGGAGTCACGAAAAGCCGGTTCTAACGACGGCGCTTTGCGCCGTTCGTCGTCTAACAGATTGCGAATCAGTCGCTGCTGCTCCGCGTTCATGGTAACGACACCAATAGTTTGCTGCTTCCGTGCGGGATCGTGCAGCCGCGTGACGATCTCCGCAACAACTTTCTTCGCTTCTTCCGGATTCGTGCGCTCTTTCCCCTTCTGGTACGCGCCATAGCAGCGCACGAAGCTCACAGCGCTCGACCGCGTTTCCGCAGCGGGATAGGTGACCAATTCGCCGCCGTAATACCTGTGATTTGAGAATGCGATGAGACTTTCGTGCTGGCTGCGATAGTGCCCGGTCAGTCGGTGATGATGCATTCCGGTCGCGAGGCCTTCATCGAGAATGCTCTCGAGGTCTCCGACAATTGCCGCAGACGCCGACGATTCAGACTCATCATCCGGATCGGCCGAGCGACTGAAAAAATTGCTCGGCGGCATCTGCTTCGGATCACCCACGATGATCGCATTTTTACCGCGGGCAATCGCGCCAATGGCATCCCAGACTGCAATCTGCGATGCCTCGTCAAACACCACGAGGTCGAATACTTCCCTTCCGGTACTCAGAAACTGAGCAACAGAGTGGGGGCTCATGAGCAGACAGGGCGTCAGACGCGTGAGAGCCTCACCCATGTCCTGCACAAGCTGACGAACCGGCATATGACCACTCTTCCGCTGCACCTCGCGTCGCAGAATACCAAAACCGGGAATGACTTCCGATGCCGACTTGTCTGGAATGATCGCGCTGGCGCGCGCCTTAATCGTGTTCGCGGCCAGAATGCAAAGCTGATCGTCTAAAGCTCGAAACGTGCTCACGAGATGCTCGTGTTCTACTGCCGAGAAGCGAACGAGCTCAGGTCGCGAATCGATCAGCAGTGGCGCTAGCCATCGTGCATATGATACGTCGAATGCATCGGTTGTTTCGGTCGACTGGAGAAGTTTTGCTTCAAGTCCACATACCAAGCCGCCCAGCCCAGCACTGATACCTTGGCTTCGCTTCTCCTGCCAACGACACCAACGGTTCAGTCGCGGTGCTCGCAACAACACTGACTCGGCGAGCTCGCGTAGTCGCGGAAGGTCATCGCGCTCGCCGATATCTAGATCAGAAAGAGTGGCGAACGATTCGACCGCAGCACAGAGTTCGCGCGAGGTTTCGACAAGTGCATTTGCCGACACCGCCACCGGCATGCCAGGCTGTAAGAGCTCGCGTGCATCAACGACAAGAGTTCTGACTAGCTGCCCAAGTTCTGCGAGTGAGACTGGATCAGCGGCGAGTTTCACTACTCCGGTCCGCGCTAGTTCACCGAGCCGCACGAGCGATTCGACTTCGGTAACATCCGTGTTGAACCCTCGCCATAGCGCTGCGGCGGGGAAACCATCGGTCGCACGTTCCATCTCCGTACGAAGCGCCGCCAATTCCTGCAAGCGAGGAAGATCGACGTTGAGATCCGGACGACTCGGTGCGTCCAAACGTCGCATTGCATCCGCCGACACCGAGCGTCGGGCAAAGAATGAAAGTGGCCAGATTCTTCCATCGGCCTGCTGCCACGCATTGTGAATCGTCGCGACTGACGCGCGCGAAATCATTGTGGCGTCACAGTCCACGCTGAGCGTTTTGTGTACGGTCCTGTGTTTTGCTAACAGCTTCGTCGCTTGCAGCAGTCGTTCTGCCGCGTCCGCACCGTCGGGCGCAATGACAACCTGCAGATTCATGCTTGCGGCGAGCGGGAGAATCGAAGCAAACTCGGCAAGCCGCGCGATTTCCAGCACACTTGTGATGGAAGCCTGAAGCCGCGTGAGGCTCTCGAAGCGCTCGCAGGCCGCCCGTGCCGCGTCAGCAGCGCCAATTACACGCTTAGCTGCGGCACCCACGCTGCTTTGCCATTGATATGACCAATCGACGTGATGAAGCGATGCAAACGCATCTGCATCATCGGCGGTGGTTTGCCCATGCGCTTGACCCAATTCGCGTGATAAGATCTGCAGACGCTCAAGCCCGGCCGGATCGCGCGCTAGATCTGCGTCTAACGTTGGTTGCCAGTCGAGCGTGACAGCCGGTGCAAAGCGCGACGCTGACGCGCGCGCGATCGCAGCGCGCGGGCTTATGCCATTCGGCTCCGGTGCATGCAGCGCTTTCACAAGTCCATTTAACGAGTCACGCACTGTCTTAAGCCGTTGCGCCTCTCGTGACCACGCGTCACTGCTCTTCTCATTACGATTGGTCCACGCCCGATCAAGTTGCGCCAAGACATCACGTTTATTGGCTTTACTGGAATGCAGTTCGAGACAGAAATCGCCGAGCCCGATTTTCTTCAGTCGGTCGTGTACGACGTTCAGCGCGGTCATTTTCTCAGCGACGAACAGCACCTTGCGACCAATACCGATGTTGTGCGCGATGATGTTTGCAATCGTCTGTGACTTGCCGGTCCCGGGCGGGCCCTCAAGCACGAAATCGCCAGCACTTCCGGACGCGTGGATTGCAGCGATCTGCGAGCTGTCGCACGAGAGCGGCGTAAACAGTGCGGCAGGGTCGATACGTGCGTCCTGCTCATTCGCATCGATAAACGATGGCGTTCGAGTGTAGCGCTCCCGCGGGGTATCAATCATGTGCTTCACAAACGGCGCATTGCGCAGTGCGTCTGTGTGATCGTTCAAGTCTTTCCACATCAAATACTTCGCGAACGAGAATGTGCTGAGCACTGTATCATCAGACACTTCCCACCCAGGTACATCACGGATCGCCTTACGCACAATCGTTAGTACTTGATTGACGTCAATGCCGTGTTCATCCGTTGGAAGCTCGCCTTCGAGTTGCGGAATGCGGAGGTTGAAATCCTGCCTCAGTAATTCCAGCAACGTCATGTTAAAGACCGTGTCATCCGTGTGCTGCACCAAGCGCGGCGGTGATGCAGCGGTCGCGCGCTCGAGCTTCACCGGAACGAGAATCAATGGGGCGCGGAGCAACGTTGTCGATGTCTCCGATTCTCTCCACCGCAACACACCAAGCGCGAGAAAGAGGGTGTTGGCACCGCCTTCTGCAGCATCCGATTTTGCCTTGCGATACAGCTCAACGATGCCGGCCTTGAGCTCCGGCTCGCCGAGTCGCGCCGGAAGTTGGTTCTGCGTTAAAGCCTGTGTAGCAAGTTCGTGCTCGAAGTCCACTTTGCGCTGCGCAAGGAGGAGCAATTCATCTCTACCGCTTCCACGTCCAGCCAACGTTTCAAGTGGTACTATGGTGATTCGCTGATTGTCCGCGAGCTTGTCTTCGAGCGCTGCCGCATCTGTGCACACGAGCGTAATCGCCGTCTTACTCGGCTTTAAATTGAGAAGCCGGTTACGCTTGGTCAGATCCAGCAGGTTTCGCTTCCAGGCCTCAAGGCGCCCTTGCGGCGTATCCGGAATTGCGTTGTCTCCATTCTCAACAATGAATGGTGGAAGCGAGGGGGGGGGTTCAAGTGGCAGAGAAAATGGTGGGCCACTTTGCCCTTTCGGCAGCGTTTCTTGCTCAACGGGCAGCGGGTGCACTGACCTCGCGCGAGCCTGCTTGATGTCGAGCGCCAGCACGAACTCCTGATCATGTTCTTCGCGCAGCCGCCGTTTGCCAAGTTCCAGCGCTTGTGAAAAAGTCGCTGGCGGTTCCTGCGTGATCACAGTTGTTTCGAACACCAACAGCTCTTTCAGCGCGATGTAGTTCCGTAGGTCGCTGGCGTCATCTGTGGTGAGTCCGAGCAGTGTCGACGGCTGCAACCAGAGCCCCGCCATAGCGTGGCCCTTCGTGAGACAGAGTACCGGCCGGAGTCCTGCCTGCTCGAGTGCGGCAGCAAAGAGCACCGCCGTGTCGAGACAGGTTGCGAGGCGAGCGTTTAGAACCTCTGACGGCAGACGAATTTTCTGCCCAACGCGTTCGAAGCTGGCCGGTGGCTCTGCGTAGATCAGTTGCCGCGACGCCACTGCGGACCAGATTGCGGCGGCAATCTCCCAAACGCGCTCGCGTGATTGCGACTGATAGCCGTTCAGCGCTGACGATTTTCCCGCCGCGCGCAACGTGTCGGATGCTTCTCTCAGCACATCAGTCACACCGGGATCGTTTGGCGTCACAAATGCTGCGAGTAGCTCCGGCGTGCTCATCGAGCCACCCCACTCGTGCCGAGCTAACGCGACAATTTCGTGCGTCTGTTCTGCGAGAACTTCTTCGTCACGACGCACGCGAATCGTTGCTGTGGCGCGCATGCGTTCAGTGAGACGATTGAGCATTCCGCCATCAAGTGCTACGCTGCGGTCCGACGCAGTCACCTCAGAACCCGCCGAGATGCGGTCGAACATCCACCGTCGTTCAGCGATGACTGCTGGATCACATGTAAGAGTGACAGTCAGCCCGTCGATGTTCTGATCGGAGTCATTTCGGAGCCGCAGTTCGTGGACAACTGGGATTGATGATTGGTGCGTCGCGAAC
>JANNWU010000036.1:0-2618 GCA_031408755.1 Gemmatimonadaceae bacterium
TCATCATCTGTCCCAACCCTGCCTCAACAACTGCCGCCGCCGAATCGCCGCCGCCGACAATTGTCACCCCTCCCTTTCCCGTGGCGGCTGCCATCGCAGTCGCCACTGCACGGGTACCTGCATCAAATGGGGGCTTTTCGAATACGCCCATCGGTCCGTTCCATAACACCGTCTTGGCCGCGAGAATCGCGCGTGCGTAACTCTGCGCTGTCTCAGGACCGATATCGAGCATCGCTTCACCTGCCGGAATACCATCGCGCTTAACTGCATGCGCAGTCTTCGGCTGATCCATGCCCTTCGCGACGACGGCATCGTGCGGCAGGATTAACACACTTCCGGCGCGCTCAATCAGATCTTTCGCCATCTCCACGCGATCTGGCTCAACCAGTGACGTGCCGATTTCGAAGCCCATCGCTTTGTAAAACGTACACGCCATCGCACCACCAATCAGCAACGCGTCGACCTTAGGAAGTAACGCTTCCACCACATCAATCTTCCCGGAGATTTTTGAACCACCGAGAATGGCGACAAATGGACGCTTTGGCTCATCGAGAGCGCCACCGAGATACGACAGTTCACTCTGCATCAGTAGCCCTGCGACCGCGGGCTTCAAATACTTCGCGATGCCGGCGGTGGACGCGTGCGCACGATGCGCACTGCCGAACGCGTCGTTTACATACAGCTCGCCGAGCGCAGCTAAGCGCTGAGACAGAGCATCGTCGTTCTTCTCTTCGCCAGCAAGGAAGCGAGTATTCTCCATCAATAGGACTTCGCCGTCCTGCATTGCGTTCGTCGCCGCAACTGCGCCCGCATCATCGGTAGTGCTGCAGAACTTTACATCCGCGCCTTTCAGTACGGCTTGCAGCGCTGGCATCACCGCCTGCAACGTGTACTTCGCATCAGGTGCGCCTTTGGGACGACCAAGATGCGAGAGCAGAACGATCCGCGCACCATGCTTCCGCAAAAGTTGAATTGTCGGAACGGCGGCGCGCAGCCGAGTGTCGTCACTAACGGCACCACTTTCATCAAACGGCACATTAAAATCGACGCGTACCACGACACGACGCCCACGCAATTGCGCGGGCGTCAGATCTTTCACCGAACGCTTTTCCATCAGGACAGCGAGCTGCCGACGTACTGCAGCAAGTCGACACAGCGGCTCGAGTAGCCCCACTCGTTGTCGTACCACCCAGACAGTTTCACCATGGTGCCATCGATCACATTGGTGTTCTTGGAATCGATCGTGCACGAAAACGGATTGCCGATGTAATCGACGCTCACCAATTCCACGGTGCTGTAATCGAGAATTCCCTTCAACGGGCCGTCCTTTGACGCGGCAAGGAACGCGGCGTTGACTTCATCGATCGTGGTGGCACGCTCAACTTCCACCGTGAGCTCCGTCAGCGACACGTCGGGCGTTGGAACGCGAATCGAGATGCCGTCGATCAGACCCTTCACTTCCGGAATCACAAGCGCGGTTGCTTTCGCAGCGCCGGTGGTGGTCGGAATCATTGACATCGCTGCCGCGCGCGCGCGACGCATGTCCTTGTGTGGCAAATCTAGAATTGACTGATCGTTGGTGTAGCTGTGAATTGTCACCATCGATCCGTGACGAAATCCAAATGTGTCACGCACGACCTTCACCATGGGAACCAAGCAGTTGGTGGTGCAGCTTGCGTTCGAAATAATTGTATGTGCGGCAGCGTCGTACTTCTGATGATTCACACCCATCACGATCGTAATGTCTTCACCTTTCGCTGGCGCAGAAATAATGACTTTCTTGGCGCCGGCGGTAATGTGCTTGCGAGCCTTGTCCGCGTCGGTGAAAATGCCTGTGGACTCAAGAATGATGTCGGCCTTTACGGCCGCCCACGGCAGGTTGGCCGGGTCGCGTTCTGCGGTGATCCGAATCTCATCGCCATCAACGACGATGGCCCCTTCCTTCGCGCTCACCTCGCCCGGATACGTGCCATGTACCGAATCGTATTTGAACAGGTGCGCCAGCGTGGCAGTATCGGTGAGGTCGTTGATGCCGACGAAATCGATCGCCGCACCGCTCTTCTTTGCGGCGCGGAGCACATTGCGTCCGATTCGACCGAACCCATTGATGCCAACCCGTATTCCCATGTTGCTACTCCAGAGGTGGTGAACGACGGTCGCCAACTGCCGGCGCCCGTCCGAAGGTTACACAACTCACAATTCGCGCGCCGCCATCTATGAGGGCAGCGGCGCACGCGACGAGTGTGGCCGCGGTTGTGACAACATCATCAACAATTACGCAGTGCGCACCCTGCACCTGCCGGGCGCCAGCCGAAGCCATAGTGAACGCGCGCGTTACGTTCACCTGTCTCTCTCCGGGTGTCAACCGCGTCTGACTGACCGGCATACGAGTTCGCAGCAGTCCAGCGACAACGGGAACGCCCCAATGAGGCGCCAGCGCGGCCGCCAGCTTCGCCGCTTGATTATAGCCACGCTCTCTCTCGCGCCACGACGCCAGCGGAACGGGCACCAAGCAACTGCGTTCTCGGACCACATCCGCGGGCCAACGCAGCCGAGCCATTTCGCGCCCCATCCCGACTGACACGCTCGGCCAGCCATCGTACTTGAGCGCGTGCACG
>JANNWU010000037.1:0-1793 GCA_031408755.1 Gemmatimonadaceae bacterium
GCTCAAGCATCGCAAGTGGTTCACGTCGCAGTTGAAGACAGGCGGTAGTCCAACACTAGATCGCGTGCCGCTGCTGTTCAACTCAGACATTGCGATGTACTACGTCGCGCCCGATGAAATTGACGCACACTTCTATCGCAACGCACAGGCCGATGAAGTGGTCTATGTCGCGAAAGGACAGGGTGTTCTCGAAACGCAGTTCGGTGATCTGCCGTATCGCTCAGGCGACTACGTCGTGATTCATCGCGGCATTATGCACCGCTGGAAGCTCGATAACGCGGCCGGTCCCACGAATTTGTTGGTGCACGAGAGTCGCGGACACATTCGGCCACCGAAGCGCTACCGCAACGAGTTTGGTCAGATGATTGAGGGCGCACCGTACTCGGAGCGCGACTTCGGTATTCCGCGACAGTTAAAAACGTACGATGAGATGGGCGACTTCCGGATTCTCGTGAAGCAATACGACGCGCTGCAAGAATACATTCTCGATCACCATCCATTCGATGTGATCGGTTGGGACGGCTGCTTTTATCCGTGGACATTCAACATCCACGACTTTGAACCAATCGTTGGTCGCGTGCATCAGCCACCGCCGGTGCATCAGACGTTTCAGGGCGACGGCTTCGTCATCTGCTCGTTCTGCCCACGCCCCTTTGACTTTGATCCCAACGCGATTCCGGCGCCGTACAATCACAGCAACGTCGATTCTGACGAGGTGATTTTTTACGCGTCCAATGATTTCATGAGCCGCAAAGGCATCGAATTTGGCGCGATCACCCACCATCCAGATGGCATTCCGCATGGCCCGCATCCTGGGCGTGCCGAGGCCAGCATTGGCCAGAAAGAAACGAAGGAACTGGCGGTGATGATGGATTCATTTAAGCCGCTGAAAGTCGCGAAGCAAGCGTCGGCAATTGAAGATCCCGCGTATCACACCAGCTGGATTGACGCGCAGCATACGCTCGTGGCAGCACCGCAATCGCTCGGTTCGTAGTTCTGTTGAACGACGTGAAGTTGAACGACGTGAAGTTGAGCGACGTGAAGTTGAGCCACTCCGAATTGCACGGCGTGAACGTTCGTAAACGGAACATGCACGCGTCAGCGCTTTGCCCGCACCGAACGTGAGCACACCACACGAGCAGTCGAAGGCACCACGCCTCCGGCTGCTCGGTTTGGTTTTTGTGTTGTTCTTTACCGTCTCTGGCGGCGCGTTCACTCTCGAGGCGCTGGTTGCAAGCGTCGGTCCGATTGTAGCAATTGTGGCGCTGCTCGCCATTCCGCTGTTGTGGGCGGTACCCGAAGCGCTTTTGATCGGTGAACTCGTCAGCATGCTCCCGGTTGAGGGCGGATACTACCGATGGGTGCAGCGCGCGTTTGGCGATCGATTGGGGTTTATCAACGCGTGGTGTACGTGGCTCTACTCGCTGGTTGAGATGGCATTGTATCCGGCGATCGTCATTCAGTATCTGACGGCGTTCGTCCCGGATCTGACACGCGGCGCGGCGATCGGTGTCACGCTGCTCGTGATCTGGATTCCGACGCTGCTCAATTTGCGCGGTGCGGTGCCGGTTGGACGTGCGTCAGTCATTGTTGGATGTTTTGTACTCATCTGTTTTGCATTGCTTGCTCTATTCGCACTGCCGCGAATGACACATGCGCCGTGGGTCACACTCGGTGCGCCGCGCGCGATCCAGTGGTCATCGCTCGGTGCGGGGCTCAGCCTCGCATTGTGGAACTGGATCGGGTGGGATAACGCGAGCACAATTTCCGGCGAGATCCACGACGCCGGCCGC
>JANNWU010000038.1:0-18981 GCA_031408755.1 Gemmatimonadaceae bacterium
CGAGGTTGCTGGTGCGGTTGCCTGCTGAGTGCCCCGATCACCGTAGTAAACCCTACTTTACGAGAATCCGATGAATGCCAAGCTGCTGATTGCGTTGACGCTGGTACTGGTCGCAACCCCGATTGCCGCACATGCGCAGGCGACGACTACACCGCCAACGCGTCCGACGCGTGAGCAGGTTGCCGAGCGTCGCGATGCGATGCGTCAGCGCCAGGAAGCTCGCAAAGCCATGACGCCCGAGCAGCGCGCGGCAGCACGCAGTCAAGCGCGCGAACGGTTTCAGGCGATGAGCCCAGAGTCGCAGCAGTTCGCTCGTGATCGACGTGCGTACAGCCAAGCGTTGCGCGATAAATCGCGTGAGCTTCGTGCAGAAGTGACCGCTGGTACACTAACGCGCGACGCAATGGCGCAGCAGCTCAAGTCGTATCGCGATGCGAATCGCCCCGCTCGCCCGGCCAACCTTCCGCCGCGGTCGAAGACGCCGTAATTGCTGGCGTGAGCACCGCTGTCGCGACAGTTTTACTGCGCATGAGACCTTGTCGATCGTTCGCACATCTCGTCAACGCCGCCAGTGTGGTGGCGTTGACGTTTGTGCTGTCAGTGCCCGCGATCGCGCAGTCGCAGCCTGTATCGCGCGGCGACACACTCAGCACGAAGGCGCGCGACAGTATCCTTGCTGAAGTGTTAGCCGATACGCTCGACATTGGCGATGATTCGTTACTCGTACCAATGCTGCTACGTACCACACGTCAAACAATCACGCTGCGTCCTACGTTTCGCAGCTACTCGGTTGGTACGGTGCAGGCCTCAGAGCAATCGTCGTACACGAGTTGGGTGGCGCGTTTTCCGTTTGCCACGTTTCGTGTTGATGTCACACCGATTGCCTATACAGGTGACACCTCGTTGACGGGCGGACGGTCGCAAGTTGGATTCAATGGTGTGTCGCCGATTAGTGCGCGAGTTGATGTTCCGCTGCGTCGCGCTGATACACTGCGTGTGTTCGCGCAGACGATGTCATTTCCCGGCGCGCTGACAACGGAAGATGCGCAGGCGCTAGGCTCAATCGGCACCAGCACAATTGATTTTGACGCACAAGCGCTCGGTGTGACCGCGCGCGTGGGTACGCGCTACACGTTGACGCAGGCAGTTGGTGACAATGGTGTTTCAATCACACTGCGCGGTGGTCTGGAGTACGACCCAAAGCCGAGTGGTGCAGATGTAGTGAGTTGGCGCGGGACCACTGTTCGCGTTGGTGCGGGCGTCAGTCGTGTGATGGATGAAATGACGCTGGGTACATCGCTGGAAGTCACTCGGAGCTTTGCAGACTCGCTGAACGGGCGGAATCTTTTTCCGGGTGGCGGCACGCTCACGCTTGATGCGCGAATGCTTCGCTATTTTGGTGAGGATGGCTTGGCATTTGTAGCGGCAAGTGCGTTTTATGCGAAACCACTCGGGATCGAACGACCCGATCAGCCGACGCGCTTAATCCCCGTCGGCGATTTCGCTGGCGTGACGGCGGCAGCAGCAATTCCGGTGGGACGATTCGCTGTTGTGCCAACGGTCAGCGTGATGCGTGAATCAAGCAGTGCGGGTGCGGTGGCCTCGAACGGTGTGCAAACGCAATTGAATGCTTCCGGTTTCACTGGCAGCGCGAGCGTCGGGCTATCCATTCCGCTGGGTCGTGTGATGACGGTAACCCCCGAAGTTGGAGGCGCATTCGGCAGCGTGTCGCAAACGGTGACCTCAAGTTTCCCGCGCCGGATTGGACGTCCGCTCACGCGTTCGCAGGGGTTCAGCGATCCCATTCGCGGTGGGTGGTTCGCGCTGGAGATTTCGCTGTCGCGTTGATTGGCGGCTGAGACGCTGCACTAGCACGGCCCTGCGACATCGCGCTCATTTCTGCGCACAGGTTTGTTGCGGCCTGCGGGCTGATCTCACACTGGCGAATAGGTGTCATCATGCGCTGTATTCACGCGTCGCGTGCTCTGGTTGCATTTTGCATTGTCGCGGGTCCGCTCGTAGCCCAACCCGGAACGCCCCGTGTTCGAATTGCGACACAGGCGGAAGTGATTGCACGCGGTGACTCGTTGCGACTGCCCGGTGCATGGGAACCTTCGCCCGGCGATGCGCTCTCGAAGTACACGGCCGGATTTGCGACCACACTGTGCGGCGCCGTATTTCTCACGGGGCTTACGGTTGCAGATGCTGCGGCCAATATCGGATTCTTTACTGGACCGTTGGCTGAACGCGCGCAGGTGAAAGACACCGTTGTAGATCGTGCAACACAGACCGTGCGTTTGACGCTCACGAATGGCGTCACTCGCGTTGCGAAACGTTATGGAAGCCAAGGGTGCGTGCCGCTACCGGTTGGCGCAGACAGCGTCTCGTTCACTCCATCTGTCGTTACATCGGCGCTGCCCGCTGCTGCAGCAATGCCTTGGCCGATGGGCGACATTCTACCTAACACAGGGTGGCCGCGTGGAGTGGATTCCGCGATGGTGGCACGCGCGATGGACGAAGGGTTTGGCGGACCAGATGCGATGACGCTCGCACTCGTGGTGACGCACAAGGGTCGCATCATCGGCGAACGATACGCGCCGGGAATTAGCATTCACACACCGCTCGAAAGTTGGTCGATGGGAAAGAGTTTGACTGGCACGCTCGTCGCCCGACTGATTCAGATGGGCACATTCACACTCAATCAGCGCGCACCATTTCCAGAGTGGCAGACGGCAGGCGATCCGCGTCAAGCAATCCGCATCACTGACATTATGCGCATGTCGAGCGGGTTGCGAATTCGCGCGCCACAGGATCCGGGCTACGATTCGTCACTTGGCTATCCCGATCATCTCTATCTGTACGCCGGTGCAGCGAATTCGTATCAGTGGGCCGCTACGCGAGGTCAAGAGTTCGCGCCAGGGACTGTCGGTCGCTATCGCAACACAGATCCTGTACTCGCGAGTTATCTCGTGCACCTTGGTGCTGAGAAGCGCGGCGAGAACTATCACACATTTCCGACACGCGCACTGTTCGACAAAATCGGAATGCGCGACGCAATCATTTACACCGATCCCTTTGGCAATTTCCTCGGCCAAGGTGCGGAGGTGATTGCGGCGCGCGATTGGGCGCGGCTTGCGAATCTCTATTTGCAAGATGGAGTGTGGAATGGCGAACGTTTGCTGCCGCGCGACTATGTGAAATACGTGCGCACGATTGCGCCGGCGTGGCTTGCCGATGGAAGACCGGTGTACGGTGGCGGTTTCTTCTGGATCAATGGTGATGGTGATGAGCCGATGCCGCGCGATGCGTACGGCATGCTCGGCGCAGGCGGTCAGAGCGCGTGGATTATTCCGTCGCACGATTTAGTGATCGTGCGAATTGGCAAGTATCGTGGTGCTGATGCTGGCGAAGCGGCGCGTCGAATTGCGACGACGACGTTGCTGCAGGCGGTGCGTGCGAAGTAGGGGTGAATTGGGCCGAGCGAGGTGCGCGCAATAGTGAGCGCACCTCACATGCCGCTTCTATGCCGGTTACTTCGCCATGAAGCTCGCGATCGCGTTGCGCGTGAACTCGGAGAGAACCATGGTGCCACTCATGTTGGCGCGCTCAGAGAGCAGCGTGTCCCAGTGATCGGTGCCCGCCCAGAATACGCGCTTTAGCTGCGCAATTGCCTCGGGATTGCAGGCGGCGAGTTTCGTGAGCTCCAACTCAATAGCTGCGTCCATGGCCAGCGCATTGTCGAACAATCGGGAGTAGAGCCCGTGCCGCTCACCCCACGCTGCGTCGCGCCAATCGGCGTCAACGGCCATCGCGCTGAATGCAGAGAGCCCGATCTTTTTCTCAATCACCGGCCCAACCACAAACGGGCCGATGCCGATCGCGAGTTCGCTGAGCTTGGCGGACGCGGCGCTGACGGCGAATGAGAGGTCCGACGCTGCGATCAACCCTACCGCGCCGCCGGCCGCCCGTCCGTGGACTCGCGTCAGCACGAACTTTGGCGCCCTCAGCATCGCGAGAATGACGCGCGAGAAGCCGCTGAAGAACTCGTGACCCTGCGCCGCCGTCTGGATCGCGACCAACTCGTCAAACGACGCGCCGGCACAGAAGGCACCGGAGCCGCCGCTGGTCAGCAAAAGCACGCGCACGGCGGGCTCAGCAGCAACCCGTGTAACAGTAGCAGCCAGCTCTCGAAGGAGCGCTCCCGGCAGCGAATTCCCTTTGGGGTGATGGAACTCAATCCGACCGATTCCACAGGCAATGTGAGTGCTGATGGTGCCGCCAGCGACGGGCACGACGGCGGGAACCTGTGTTTCGGGTGGATTGGCCATTTGGGAAAGCTAAGGCGGCTGACCGCGACCGGAACGTGACTCTGCGGTGCGGTGTTCGTTTTCGTGACATACCGTCATCCGCGCCGCAGCCAAGCGGTCATGTGGGTGCGGATTTGATTTGTCGGCCACTCTCGACGCCGGGTACATTTGAGTTATGGAACAGACACCGTCATCTCCCGTTGAAGACCAGTCGCTGATCGATGCCTTCGAGGCTCGCATCGCGGCTGGCGAGAGCATTGAGCCGAAAGACTGGATGCCGGCTCGCTATCGGAAGCAGCTTACCCGGATGATGTCGCAGCACGCGCACTCCGAGATCGTGGGCATGTTGCCGGAAGGGAACTGGATTACGCGCGCGCCGAGTCTACGCCGGAAGCTGTCGTTGATTGCGAAGGTGCAGGACGAAGCTGGGCACGGTTTGTACATCTATTGCGGCGCTGAGACGTTGGGTGTTGATCGCAGCGAGTTGGTGGCGCAGCTGTTAGATGGTCGCGCCAAATACTCCAGCATCTTCAACTATCCGACGCTGTCGTGGGCTGACATGGGCGTGATCGGTTGGCTGGTGGATGGCGCTGCGATTGTGAATCAGACGGTGCTCGCGAAGGCGTCGTACGGTCCGTATGCGCGCGCGATGGTTCGTATCTGTAAGGAAGAAAACTTTCATAAGCGTCAAGGCTTTGAGATCTGCACCGTACTGGCGAATGGCACGCCAGCACAAAAGGCGATGGTGCAGGATGCGGTGAACCGGTTCTGGTGGCCGTCGCTGATGATGTTTGGACCGAGCGATGCGAACTCACCGAACAGTGCAGAGTTGCTCAAGTGGCGCGTGAAGCGGAAGTCGAATGACGAGCTTCGTCAGCGCTTCATCAATCTCACCGTGCCACAAGCAATCGCACTCGGCATCACGCTGCCCGATCCAGATTTGCATTTGGATGACGCAACTGGCAATTGGGTATTCGGCGAGATCGACTGGTCAGAGTTTTTTGAAGTGCTCGCCGGCAACGGACCGTGCAATCGTGAGCGTCTTGAAGCGCGCAACAAGGCGCACGATGATGGTGCGTGGGTTCGCGCTGCTGCGACAGCGCACGCCGCCAAGCAGGTGACACGCTCGGTGGCGGCGGCGTAATGTCTGCACCGGTGGCCAACGACGTTGGGCAGTGGCCGTTGTGGGAAGTTTTTACGCAGGGTGACCACGGTCAACCGTTTGAGCATGCAGGCAGCGTGCACGCACCGGATGCTGAACTCGCGCTGCAGAACGCGCGTGATGTGTACGCGCGTCGTGGTGAAGCGGTGAATCTGTGGGTGGTTCCGAGTGCAGCAATTGTGGCGTCGGCACCGTCCGATGCGGGACCATTTTTTGATCCCGGCAACGACAAACCATATCGCCACCCGCAGTTTTACACGTCGCCGCGCGGGGTGCGCGTCTTTTGAGCGACGCGGTACCGTCGGTTCGGGCCGCAATCGCCGGCCCTCGCGCGCCGAGCATCGACAATCCGCTATTCGAATATCTGCTGCGGCTTGGTGACGATCGATTGGTGCTCGGTCACCGCATGAGCGAATGGTGCGGGCATGGCCCAATTCTGGAAGAAGACATCGCGCTCAGCAACATTGCACTCGATCTTGTTGGGCATGCGACGTCGCTGTTGGCGCTTGCCGGCACGGTTGAAGGGAATGGCCGCAATGAAGATGCGTTAGCCTATTTTCGCGACGGCGTACAGTTCCGAAATGTGTTGATGGTAGAGCTGCCAAATGGCGATTTCGGCTTCACCATCGTGCGACAATTTTTGTTTGATGCGTACAGCGTGTTGCTGCTCGATGCGTTGTCACGTGCAGGCGATGAGCGTGTGGCGGCAATTGCGGCCAAGTGTTTGAAGGAAGATAAGTATCATTTGCGGCATAGCAGCGAGTGGGTGGTACGCTTGGGTGATGGGACGGACGAGAGCAAGGCACGCGTGCAATCGGCGTTGGACGAACTCTGGCGCTACACCGGCGAACTATTTGCGCATGATGCGGTGGATGACGCCGTTGCGGCGCTGGGACTTGTTGTTGATCACGACGGCATTCAGTCGCGCTGGCGCACAATGGTGGCTGACGTGGTGCAGCGTGCCACGTTGACGCTACCGGCAGATGGCGCGATGCGTCGTGGTGGTCGTAGCGGGAAGCACACCGAGCACTTGGGTCACATGTTGTCTGAGATGCAGATTGTGGCGCGATCGCATCCTGGCGCGACGTGGTAATCGTGCGGTGTTGTTGATATGAGCGACACGAGCGCGACGTTCACGCGCGAGTCGGTGTATGAGATTCTCGCCATGGTGATGGACCCGGAAGTGCCGGTGATCAGCGTGGTGGAGTTGGGCATTATTCGCGATGTTGCAATCGACGGTGATACGGTGCGAGTCACCATTACGCCGACGTATTCCGGCTGTCCCGCGATGCGCGAGATTGAAGAGGATGTGCGATCGGCGCTGCTGCGCAGTGGCGTGCGCAACGTGGAAGTGCAGATGGTGTTTGCGCCTGCGTGGACCACTGATTGGATAGGAATTGAGGCGCGCGAAAAACTGCGTGCGTACGGCATTGCGCCGCCAGGCAAGGCGGAACCGCAAGGCTTAGTGATGTTGACGCGCGCGCGACCAAAGGCTGTGTGTCCGTTTTGTGGCGCTGCTGACACGAGACTGCAGAGTGAGTTTGGCAGTACTGCATGCAAAGCGATTCACGTGTGTAATGCGTGTCTTCAGCCATTCGATGAGTTCAAGGCATTCTGAGGTCGCGAGCTGCTTCTCTCTGACGAATCACGAATGATGCACGCGCACGAAAACGCCGCCCTTGTCGCCGCGATTCACGCGGCTGACGTACGGATTCGCCCGACTGTTTTAGAGACGCCGCTCACACCATGGCCGCAAGCATCGGAGCGTGTTGGTGGTCCGGTGTGGGTGAAGTGCGAACATGTGCAGCACACCGGCTCATTCAAATTCCGTGGCGCCACAAACGCAGCGAGTTCTGCGGTCACGAGTGGCAAGCGCATTGTGACCGCCAGCTCGGGAAATCACGGGTTGGCACTCGCGACCGCGCTACGCGCGCTGCATGCGAATGGCGTGGTGTATCTACCAGAAACTGTCGCGCCGTCGAAACTGGCGGCGCTCAAGTTGACGGGCCAAGAGATTCGATTGCATGGCACAGATAGCGGCGGCACGGAGCGCGAAGCACAAGCCGCTGCGACGCGCGAAGGATGGCATTACGTATCGCCGTACAATGATGTGGATGTGATCGCAGGCCAAGGCACCATCGGTACCGAACTGCTGCGTCAACTTGAGACGATCGACGTGGTTTACGTGAGCGTGGGTGGTGGTGGATTGATCTCAGGTGTGGCGGCAGCGCTGAAAGCGGCGCGACCAACAATTCGTATCGTGGGCTGCTCGCCGATCAACTCCAAAGTGATGCACGAGTCGGTGCGAGTCGGGCGCATGCTTGATCTTGAGTCGTTGCCGACATTTTCCGATGGTACCGCCGGTGGTGTTGATCCTGAAAGCATCACGTTTGGCTATTGCCAATCGCTCGTTGATACGTGGATTACGGTGTCGGAGCGTGAGATTGCTGTCGGTATGATGCAATACATCAACGAGTGTCACCAACTTGTTGAAGGTTCGGCAGGAACGGCGTTCGCTGCGATGGAACAACACGCTGCCAGTGATGCATCGCTGCGCGGGTTGTCGCGCGTCGCGATTTCATGTGGCGCGAATATTGGCGTGGCTCGGCTGCGCGAGGTGTTTGATGCTGGTGCTTGATCGCGAGGAGATCATGCGCCGATTGGACGGCGCGGATCTGATCACACCGATTGAGCAGGCGTTTGTTGCATTCTCCGCTGGCAATGCCGTCACTCCGATGCCCGGTGAATTGATTCTCGATGCGCCGCGTGGTGACCTGCACATCAAGTACGGCTACATGCGCGGCGGCGCACATATTGTCGTCAAAATTGCATCGGGGTTTTACGACAATCACACTCGCGGCCTGCCGTCAAGTCAGGGGATGATGATCGTCCTTGATCGCGAAACAGGCGTACCGTGCGCGTTACTGGCCGACGAGGGTGCGTTGACAGATTTGCGCACCGCAGTGGCCGGCGCAATCGCAGCCAAGTACTTAGCGCCTGCGCATGTAAATGAGATCGGAGTAATCGGCGCTGGAACGCAAGCGCGCTTGCAGGTTGAGCAGTTGCAGCACGTACGTTCATGCACGAATGTGATTGTTTGGAATCGCACGCCGACTCGTACGGAGCAGTTTGCAACCGGTCTGCGCTCGGCAGGCTATTCTGTCACCATCGCGAAGTCACCAGCGGAGGTCTGCGACGTCGCGCGATTGATCGTGACCACAACACCAAGCGAATCGCCGATTGTTCACTCGCGTGATGTTCAACCGGGCACACACATCACAGCGATTGGCGCGGATACGCCGCACAAAACGGAGTTAGACACTGCACTCTTCGCGCGCGCAACAACCGTGGTAACAGACAGCCGCGAGCAGTCGTCACTGCGCGGTGAACTGCGCCACGCCCTCGCTGCCGGCACGTTGACGTCGGATCAAATCATTGAGGTTGGCACGTTGATTGGGCAAACGCCTGCACTTCGCGAGAGCTCGGCAATCTCTATCGCCGTGCTCACGGGACTTGCTGTGCAAGACATTGCGATCGCAGGATGTGTTCTGATGCGTTGTATCTGAGGGCTTAGACGTCAAGGAGCTTGGTCACCGATGCCGTGATCTCAGTAACGCCGGGCAATGCCGCTGCCAGGAGCAGTTCGTGATACGGCATTGGAATGTCCTTAGGCGCAAGGCGTTCGACCGGCGCGTCGAGAAACCAGAAGGCTTCGCTGGCCAGCACGCTCGCAATCTCCGCACCAAATCCGGCGGTAAGATTGTCTTCGTGCACGATCAGGCAGCGATGTGTTTTGCGCACCGACTGGAGCACCGCTTCACGATCCCACGGTGAGATTGTTCGCAAATCAATCAGCTCAACACGATCTCCGAAACTTGCCGCTGCATCGTTGCAACGGTGCACCATTGCACCCCACGAGACAATCGTGAGATCTGAGCCTTCGCGTACCACGCGCGCTCTACCAAATGGAAGCACATAGTCGTCGCCTGGATAGCGCGCGCTTCCATCACCCGTCATCAACAACGATCGGTGTTCGAAGAAAATGGTCGGGTTTGGACTGCGCATCGCGGCGCGTAACAGTCCAACTGCATCGGACGCGTTGGAGGGCATCGCAACCTGCCAGCCGTACGAATGCGCAAAACGCACCTCATCACTCATGCTGTGCCATGGGTCGCCAACATCTTTTCCGAACCCACCGGGCATTCGCACAACAATTGGTGCTGCGAATCGATTGGCCGTGCGCCAACGCATTGTCCCGCAATTATTCAACTGTTCTGTAGCTGGATCAGCGTACTTTCGAAATTGAATCTCTGCCACCGGCATCAGTCCGCCAATCGCCATTGCAACGGCTCTACCGACAATCGCCTCTTCCGACAGGCTGGTGTCAAAAACGCGTTCACTGCCGAATTGCTTCTGCAATCCTTCGGTGACAAGGTGCACGCCACCCTTGCGGCCAACATCTTCACCAAACACTACCACTTTCGGATTGACACTTAACTCGTGACGCAGCGTGCGACGAATCGCCTCTGCAAAGCGCAGCATTTCGCCATCGTCGCGCGGAACATCTGTGCCGCCGAGTACGATGCGAATCCCTCGTGAAAGTCCGCCAAACGCCTCGCTCGCATGCGTAGATTCGTCGGCGAACAAATGCTGTGCGATGCCCGCAGGGTCTGGAGTTGGTCGCGCACGCGCACGCTCCAACGCAGACGACACGTCGTCATGGACAATCTGCTCAAGCACTGTCCAATCGTCATCCGACATCAACGACGGAACGAGGTATTCACGCAAACGTGGAAGTGGATCGCGCGCATCATCGGCTGCAATTTCTGCATCGGTCCGATAGCCTTTCTGATTGTCAGGCCCGGAATGACTTGAGAGTCGTGGCACCGTCAGTCGCAGCAATGCAGGACCACCACCACCGCGCACATGTGTCACCGCGTGCTGCACTAGCCCCGATGCATCGTGTGGATTGGTGCCATCACCATTCAACACCAACAGATTTTTGAACGACGCCAAATTGCTCGCAATGTCGGCACCTGGAGTCTGCATGTCGCCGCTGACTGAAATACCGAGGTTGTTGTCTTCGATGAAGAAGAGTACCGGCAGTTTCAGTGTGGTCGCCATTGTCAGCGCGGCCCAGAAGCCGCTGGTCGCGACTGACGCATCACCACCAAGCGCAACGCTCATACAACCGGCGTACGACGCATCAGCGAGCGTGTCGCGATGATACACGATTGACTGCGCCCAACCGGCGGCGGGCGTGTACTGCGAGCCCACATCGCCAGACATCGGAAGTACCACCGGCCCATCGCGATTGGGCAGATTACACACAACGCCAATATCGCGTCCGTCGCTAAATCCACCGGCGCGACCAAGCGGGCTTCCCAGCGCGTCTTCAAGCGAAAGTCCGACGGTGAGCAGAAACGGACGCGAGCGATAGTACGCCCCCGCTCCATCGTGCGCGCCATTGATGAGCGACCCGAGAATGGTCTGCGCCATGTCGTGGCCGCGCGCGGAAAACTGGTAGAGCACCACATGCTCTTTGGGGATCGATGCGCGATTGCGGTTGGTCGCCTCCTCCACCTCGTCGAGTGCTCGCGATGCGAGGGTGTTGTATGCGATGCGGCGCCAGTCGAATCCGGAGCGCGGAGTGTGAGTGACTGGGTGATCGCTGGACGGCGGCATCTGCGGGCTGGCTGAGAAGAACGACATCCCCCAATCTCGCCGAGGGTGCGCGTGGATGGAACCGCGTGCGGGGCCTTGCACGGATGCGACAGGTCGCGAGCGCGGAAGCGTGTGGCACGCGCTAATTTTGATAGATGACCGATTCTTCTTTGTTGGTGGAATTGCGCGACGGCGTGCTGAGCCTGACGCTCAACCGCCCCGATGTGTTGAATAGCTTCAATCGAACGATGGCAGCGGCGCTCCTGCACGCGCTCCACTCGGCCGACGCTGATGTGAATGTGCGCGCGGTGTTGTTGACCGGCGCCGGTCGAGCGTTCTGTGCTGGCCAGGATTTGGCCGAGGTGCTGCCGGTGGGCGACGGTCCAATGCCGGACATCGGTGAAATCGTCGCGAATTGCTACAATCCAATTATTGCCGCCATTCGAACATTAGAGAAACCGGTCATTTGTGCGGTAAACGGCGTTGCAGCGGGTGCAGGAGCTAATCTGGCGTTTGCATGTGATCTGACGATCGCGGCGGATGAAGCGACGTTTGTTGAGAGTTTTGCGAAACTTGGTCTGATACCGGATACCAGTGGCACATTCTTCGTGCCGCGACTGGTTGGGATGCAACGTGCAACTGGAATGTTCTTTCTGGCCGAGAAGCTTTCAGCTGCGACAGCCAAGGAGTGGGGGCTCATTTGGGGCACCACGCCGCTGATCGAACTCCATGAGAAGACGTTCGCGATGGCGAAGTCGCTCGCGTCGCAAGCCACACGCGGCTTTGGTTTGACAAAGCGCGCATTGAACGCCTCGTTCACGAATACGTTGGATGCGCAGCTCGCAGTTGAGGCGCAGGCGATGCACGAAGCAGGTCGTACCGCTGATTACGCCGAAGGTGTGCGTGCATTTTTGGAGAAGCGAAAGCCGGTGTACGTTGGCGCATGATGACAGGTGACGATGGCGTCTCAGGCGCAGAGAAAATGCTGGTTGGCGTAGTTGGTGCTGGCGCGATGGGTTCCGGAATTGCGCAGGTCGCAGCCGCCCATGGGCATGCGGTGATTTTGGCTGACGCGCATCCGGCAGCGCTATTGCGTGCGGAACGTGGGCATCACGCAGCGATGGCGCGTGATGTTGAGAAGGATCGACGAACGCGCGATGATGCTGATGCGGTGCTCGCGCGGATTTCGTACGTTGCAGGAGATTCTGCGGCCACGCTAACATCGCTAGCACCGTGTGGAATTGTGATCGAGGCGATCGTTGAACAACTCGCCGTAAAGCAACTGCTGTTGCGTACGTTGGAAGCAGTGGTGGCGCCAACCGCAATACTGGCGAGTAACACGTCGTCGCTTTCGATTGCCGCGCTGGCGGGCGCGTGTGAGCGTGGAGAGCGCGTGATCGGTGTGCACTTTTTTAATCCCGCACCCATCATGCCGCTGGTAGAAATTGTGCCCGCCATCTCAACAGCCGCGCATGTGACAAAAATCGCGACGCAACTTGCGCAGTCGTGGGGCAAGACGACCGTTATCGCGAAGGATACACCGGGTTTTCTGGTCAACCGTATCGCGCGACCGTACTACGGTGAGTCGCTGCGAATGCTCGAAGAAGGTGTGGCAAGTGCTGCAACGATCGATTGGGCACTGACGACAATTGGCGGTTTTCGAATGGGCCCATTCGCGTTAATGGACCTGATCGGCAACGATGTGAATTTTACGGTGTCGTGTTCGGTTTACGAGAATACTTTTCACGATCCGCGCTATCGCCCATCAATATTGCAGCAACGGTACGTAGAAGCGGGGTGGTTTGGTCAGAAAACGCAGCGTGGCTATTACGAATACGGTGATGCAGTTTCGAAGCCTGAGCCGGTGAAAGATGCGACGCTGGGCCAAGACATAGTGACGCGTGTCGTTGCGATGCTCATCAATGAGGCGGTGTCGGCAGCAGAGCTACAGCTGGCAAGTGTTGCGGATATTGAAACTGCGATGACACGTGGCGTGAACTATCCGCGTGGTCTCCTGAAATGGGGCGATGAGTTGGGCGCGGCGAGCGTTTTGCGTGAAATTGACCGATTGCAGCACGAATACTCTGATCCACGCTATCGGCCCGCGCGACGACTGCGCCAGGTGGCAGCGCATGGTGGGAGCCTGCTGGATGGCTGATGCACCGTTGTTAGAGCCGCGCGCTGTTGTGGATGCATTGCTGCGAACCGATGCGTTCTCGCGCTGGTTGGGGATTCAGGTGGTTGAGGCCAGCGTGGGCCACTCGGTGGTACGCATGACGGTGCGCGACGACATGGTGAACGGGTTTGGTACGTCGCACGGCGGCATTGTGTTTTCACTGGCGGATACTGCCTTTGCTTTTGCGATTAACGCCTGTGGTACACTCTGCGTGGCCGTCGATTGCACCGTGAGTTTTCCGGTGGCGGTGCGGCCCGGCGATGTGCTCACCGCAACGGGGACGGAAGAGAGCGTGAGTAACAAACTGTCGTTCTGCACTGTGACGGTGCGAAATCAGCATAGCGTTGTGGTAGGACACTTTCGTGGGACGGGATATCGCACGTCGCGCCCGCATCAGATTTCGGATTGACTTATTACGCTATGACAGACGCATTTATTATTGACGGCGTACGGACACCGATCGGTAGTTTTGGTGGAGCGCTGAGCAGCGTACGGCCAGACGATCTTGCCGCGCACGTCATCGCGGCATTAATGGCGCGGAATACAGGTGTTGATCCAGTTCGGGTAAACGATGTAATCTTTGGGTGCGCGAATCAGGCAGGCGAAGACAATCGCAACGTGGCGCGAATGGCGCTTCTGCTAGCCAAGCTCCCCCACTCTGTTCCTGGCGAGACGGTCAACCGGCTGTGCGCGTCTGGATTAAGTGCGGTGGCCAGCGCAGCACGCGCAATTAAGAGCGGTGAAGGTGATCTGTTCATCGCCGGTGGCGTTGAGAGTATGACGCGCGCACCGTACGTGATGTCGAAAGCGGCTTCAGCGTTCGCGCGCGATATGCAGCTCTACGACACGACCCTCGGCTGGCGTTTTATCAACCCGGTGCTGCAGCAGATGTACGGCACCGATGCAATGGGCGAGACGGCAGAGAATGTGGCTGAAGCGCATGCAATCTCTCGTGATTCGCAAGACGCATTTGCGCTGCGTTCACAGCAGCGTGCCGCGGCGGCGCGAACGGCGGGTCGATTTGCAGAAGAGATTGCAGCGGTCACAATTGCGCAAAAGAAGGGTGACGCGTTGGTGTTGAGGGACGATGAATTCATTCGACCAGACACGACGCTGGCGGCGCTGAGCCGATTGAAGCCGGTGTTTCGTGCGGGCGGTTCAGTCACAGCGGGTAACGCATCTGGATTGAACGATGGCGCGGCGGCGTTGCTGGTCGCGTCGTCAGACGTGGTGCGCGAAATGTCGCTACGTCCGATTGCGCGCATTGTGACCAGCGCGGCAGCGGGGGTCGAACCACGAGTCATGGGCATCGGGCCGGTGCCTGCGTCGAAGCTCGCATTGGCTCGCGCCGGGCTAACCATCGATCAGGTTGATGTCATTGAGCTGAACGAAGCATTCGCGGCGCAGGTGATCGCCAGTTTGCGCGCGTTGGGAGTTGACGACGCTGATCCGCGCGTGAACATCAACGGTGGCGCCATTGCGCTGGGTCATCCGCTGGGCATGAGTGGCGCGCGTTTAGCGCTGACGGCCGCGCGTGAACTACACCATCGCAATGGACGTTACGCACTATGCACCATGTGCATTGGCGTAGGCCAAGGATTCGCGATGATTCTCGAACGCGCGTAACGCAGGACGATATGATCTACGAATTTGACGGTTTCATTCCCGTGGTGCACGAGACGGCGTTTGTGCATCCGCAGGCGGCTGTGACGGGCAATGTGCAGATTGGTCGTGATGTGTACGTTGGGCCCGGTGCGGCCATTCGTGGTGACTGGGGCGGCATTGTGATTGAAGATAAATGCAATGTGCAGGAGTGTTGTACCATCCACATGTTTCCGGGTGTCGTCGTTGTGCTAGAAACGGGTGCACATATCGGGCACGGCGCCGTTGTACATGGCGCGCGCATTGGTGCGAACGCCCTGATTGGGATGAACGCTGTGGTGATGGATAACGCGACTGTCGGCAGTGGATGTGTCGTCGGTGCGCTGAGTTTTATTCCGACGGGGATGCAGATTCCGCCAAGGAAGGTCGTGGTGGGGAATCCGGCCAAGATCGTGAAAGATGTGACCGACGAGATGCTGGAATGGAAGTCAGCCGGAACGCAGCTCTATCAACAACTGCCTGCCGCGATGCGTGCGACCTGGAAAGCGGTGGAGCCGTTGCGAGAACTGCCGGCCAACCGACCGACGCAGTCCATCGTATTAAAGAATTGGCAAGACACGCAGTCAAAGAACTCGTAGTGCGAGCAGACGCAGACTCACAGCAGACAGTTTCACTTTGATGGAACACGCATGTTAACGCTTCAGAATTACGCGCAGGGACAGTGGGTCAACGGCACGGGCAAGATGGCGGATCTCATGCACGCGGTCACAGGCGAGAAGCTGGGTGAGGCGAGTAGCGGCGGACTCGATTTTCAGGCGATGGCTGAGTATGCGCGTCGTGTAGGCGGACCGGCGATGCGTGCGCTGACGTTTCATCAGCGCGCAGCGATGCTGAAAGCGATTGCGAAGTATCTTATGGAACGGAAAGAGGCGTTCTACACACTATCAAGCGCCACTGGTGCAACGCGTACTGATAGTTGGGTGGATATTGACGGTGGCATCGGGACGTTTTTTGCTTACTCAAGCCGAGGCCGACGAGAGTTTCCAAACGAAACTTTCCACGTTGAAGGCCCCGTTGAGGCGCTGTCGAAAGGCGGATCGTTTGTTGGCCGACATATTTGCGTGCCGCTGGAAGGGGTCGCCATTCACATCAATGCGTTCAACTTTCCCGTCTGGGGCATGATGGAGAAACTGGCGCCGGCGTTGTTGGCCGGCATGCCATGCATTGTAAAGCCAGCCACTGCTGGAAGTTTTTTGACGGAAGCGGTGTTTCGCGCAATCGTAGAAGCGAACATTTTGCCGGCGGGTGCGATTCAGCTGATTTGTGGTAGCGCCGGTGATTTGCTATCACATGTGATGGAGCAAGACACGGTGGCATTTACCGGATCGGCGGCGACAGGTCAGATGCTCAAGCAGGGTCGCGCAGTGATGGCAAATTCTGTGCGCTTCAACATGGAAGCGGATTCTCTCAACTGCACGATACTCGGTTCGGACGTCCTGCCAGGCAGCGAAGAGTTCGATTTGTTTATCAAGGAAGTTGTGCGCGAGATGACCACCAAGGCCGGTCAGAAGTGCACTGCAATACGTCGCACAATGGTGCAGGAAAACGTTGTAGAAGACGTGGTAAAGGCGCTGCGCAGCCGTCTCGAAAAGACGACCGTTGGCGATCCCGCAATTGAGGGCGTCAGGATGGGGCCGCTCGCCAGTCGTGGGCAAGTGCGCGATGTGGGTGCGAACGCGGAACGCATTCGTGCGTCGGCAGAAGTGGTGTTTGGCGGTGGCGATTACCAAGTCGTGGGTGCCGATCGTGAGAAGGGTGCCTTTTTTGGACCGATGCTGATGGTGTGTAATGAACCATTCAATCGACATGAACCGCACGACATTGAAGCATTCGGCCCCGTGAACACTATTCTTCCATATCGAACTGTTGCTGATGCCGTATCGCTTGCGAAGTTGGGACGTGGATCGTTGTGCGGTTCACTCGTGACGGCAGATTCATCGATCGCGCGCGAAGTGATTCTGGGGACGGCGGCGTATCATGGGCGCATGCTCGTGTTAGACCGGACAAGTGCGAAAGAGAGCACAGGGCACGGGTCGCCGCTGCCAAATCTTGTGCACGGTGGACCAGGTCGCGCTGGTGGTGGTGAGGAGATGGGTGGTGCGCGTGGCGTGTTGCACTACATGCAGCGTACAGCGGTGCAAGGCAGTCCGAGCGTGCTCACGACAATTACGCGCGAGTGGTCAGCCGGCGCGGCGCAAACCACAGATGTTGTGCATCCGTTCCGGAAGACGTTCGATGAGTTGTACGTTGGTGATACGCTGACAACTGGCTCACGTACGATCACGCTCGACGATATCGTTGCCTTTGCCAATCTGAGTGGCGACAAGTTTTATGCGCACATGAGCGATAGTGATGCGAAGACGAATGGCGTGTTCGAAGGACGCGTAGCACATGGCTACTTCATTGTCTCGGCCGCCGCCGGCCTCTTTGTCGATCCAGCGCTCGGCCCTGTACTCGCGAATTATGGTATGGAGCGTCTGCGATTTACAAAGCCGGTGTATCCCGGCGACACGATTCACGTGCGATTGACCGTAAAACAGAAGACGGCGAAAGACACGCCTGATACCGGTATTCCGCAGGGCGTGGTCGAATGGGATGTTGAGGTACGAAATCAGGACGATGAGGCGGTCGCGATTTACTCCATTCTTACACTCGTTCGCCGCAGCGAGGCGGCAGTCGCAGCGTGACAGGCGCGACGGACGTTTTGGAACGCGCGACACTCTTCGCGCACATTCCACCGTTTGCAGGCGATCCGATTCTGGCATTGAACGAAGAGTTCCAGAAGGATCCGCGTGCGAACAAGATCAATCTGTCAATCGGCATCTATTTTGACAACGACGGACGCGTACCCGTCCTATCGTCAGTGCGAAAGGCGGAAGCGATTGTTATGGCACGCAACGGACCCAAGCCGTATCTGCCGATTGAGGGCGCCGCGAACTTTCGTTTGGCGGTGCAGCATCTATTGTTCGGTGAGGCGCACGAAGCGGTCACCTCCGGTCGTGTTGCAACAATTCAGTCGGTAGGCTCGAGTGGTGGACTGACTGTCGGCGCGCGCGTGCTCAAGCGATTCTTTCCAGATAGTACAGTGTGGGTGAGTGACCCAACGTGGGACAATCATCGCGCGATGTTTGATGGCGCAGGATTCACGATTCTCACGTATGAGTACTACGACGCAGCGTCGGGCGGCGTAAGGTTCGCAGCGATGTGTGATGCGCTGCGCGCCGCGCCGCCGAAAAGCGTCGTACTGCTGCACGCGTGCTGCCACAATCCAACTGGCGCGGATCTGACACCTGCGCAGTGGGACGAACTTATTCCAGTACTACAAAAGCGCGAGTTGATTCCGTATCTCGATCTTGCGTATCAAGGATTTGCCGCTGGCATTTGCGCTGATGCATACCCGGTGCGTGCAATGGCGAGCGCAGGGTTGAGCTTTTTCGTCGCAAATTCCTTCTCCAAGAGCATGAGCGTGTATGGAGAGCGTTGCGGTGCGTTGAGCATCGTGTGCAGCGACGCTAGTGAAGCAGCGCGTATGCTCGGTCAGATGAAGTTTGCGGTGCACCGTAACTACTCCAGCCCACCGATTCACGGCGGGCAGATTGTCGCGACAGTGTTAGCCGATCCGTCCATCAGAGCGGAGTGGGAGGCGGAGTTAGAGTCGATGCGAACGCGTATCGTACAGATGCGCACGGCGCTGCACGATACATTGTGCACATTGCGCCCCGAGCAAGATTTTAAGTTTTTAGTTACCCAGCGCGGGATGTTCAGCTTTACGGGACTTACACAAGCCCAGATTGAGCGACTGCGAAGTGAGCACGCACTTTACATGATGGGCTCCGGGCGTATTTGTGTTGCTGGGCTGAATCCATCGAACGTGCAGGCTGCTGCGTCGGCATTTGCTGCGGTGTTGTAGCAGCGTCAGGCCGCAACGATGCGTGTCGCGACTATTGCAGCGTAGCTGCTCTCCGTTGTGCGGGCATTCACGTTAACTATCGCAATTTGCGCATCACCGC
>JANNWU010000039.1:0-10329 GCA_031408755.1 Gemmatimonadaceae bacterium
GACATCCGCGGATACACGCTCACGATGCGTCCTAATCAAGGCCCTGTTCGTACGTCGACCATTATTTTCTTTGATGCGGAACGTCCGGTAAAATCGGTGCTGATTGATGATGAGTACTACCGGAGATAACACCACCCAAAATACGACGGTACGCCAGCGGTCATAGAAATCGACTATTCGCTTTCGCTACGAGCTGCGTTGCCCATAAATGCATCGGATAACGCGACTGCTGCAGCGCGCGGATCATCGGCCGCAAAGATTGATCGAATGACGGCTATTCCTGACGCGCCGGCGCTTCGCAGCGCTGGCGCCGAGGCTGGGAAAATGCCGCCGATCGCGATTGCAGGCTTGTCGCAGGCAGTTGCAAGTTTCGCAAAACCATCGAGCCCCATCGTCTCACTCGTACCATCAAACACCGGTCCGATCGTGACGTAGTCAGCACTTGCAGCGCTCAACAAATCGGCGGCAACGTTGACCGAGCCACCGATCAGAAAATCGGCACTCACCAACGGCCGAATCGCTTGCACCGTCATACTGCGCGCGGTGAGATGAACGCCCGCTGCACCGCATGCAAGTGCGACATCCAGGCGTTCGCTCACGATCACCGGCACAGAAAGCGCACCGACTAATGCGCGGCCGACTTCCACGAGCGTCTGCGCGTCGGCATGTTTCAGTCGCAGTTGCACCATTGTCGCGCCACCCTGCTGCGCCGCCAGCGCTCGCGTGAGCAGCCCGTCTATGCCATCGCGCAGATCATCCGTAATGGCACAGAGTCGCAACCGCGCGTCGTGTACGTGGATCATCGATACGGAGAGGGCGTGGACGAAATCATACCGCTGTTACTTGAGAGCGTGCTATCTACTGGTCCCGCGAGTCCGCATACACCTCGCATCGTGGCGGTTCGGATTGCCACAAGCTGTCGCGAGGATACGCCAACGGCAATTGCTGACGCGGTGACAGATTTAGTGACGGCTTTCCATACCGCTAACGAATGCGGCCCTCTGAGCGTGCAGGTGGTTCTCTTCACTGCGACTAGCGACCTGCGCTCGGCGAAACCGGCTGCGGCAGCGCGCGCCGCAGGCTGGGCAAGCGCGCAATTCCTCTGTTTGGCTGAGATGCCAACTGATGATGACTTTCCGCGATGCATCCGTGCGCTGCTCTTCGTGGATCGCAGCGTTGGTGCTGCAGTGCTCAAGCCTGTGTATCTGAATGGGACGCACACGCTGCGCCCCGATTTGCACACAAACTCGCCGAGTTAAGGATTTGCGTCTGAACCTCGCACTGAGTAGACGTTCTTCCGCTGTGTCTTTGAAGAGGCTAACGCTTCTCGGCCGAGTCTCGCGCCAGACGCGCCGCAGCAACTGCAATCTCGTGCTCAGCGAACGTTCGGCGGAATTCGTGATGGCCGTCGGGAAATGCGACAAAAAACATGGCGTCCGAGGAGTCTGGTGCGACTGCAGCCGCGAGGCTCGCCGTTCCTGGTGACGCAATCGGTCCCGGCGGAAGTCCCGCGACGCGGTAGGTGTTGTATGGCGACTCAAACTTGAGGTCTACGTACAGCACACGCTTTGCCACAAGGCCCAAGGCGTACAACACGGTGGGGTCTGCTTGCAAGCGCATTCCCTTTGCCAAACGATTGCTGTAGACCGCTGCGATCAATGGTCGCTCTGCGTTGCGTCGCGCTTCTTTTTCCACAATTGAGGCGAGTGTCACTGCCGCGTGTCTGGTGCGATTATCGCGTTGCAATGCGGTGTTCCACGCGCTTTTCCAACGCTTGTCGAACACAATCAGCATGCTGTCGACAACATGGCGAGCGCTGATGCCGTCGGCAAAATCGTACGTCGCAGGAAACAGATACCCTTCGACATCGGCGGCAGGTGTTTGCATCCGCGCGCGTCGAGTGGAGTCGCGCGTGGCAGCACGCAATGAATCAACGGGGATCTTGAGCGAGTCTTGCATCAGACGGGCGATCTGCTGAATGGACCACCCTTCCGGAATTGTCAGCCGTCGGAACTGTCCGCGTCCCGACGTGAGTTGCTCAATGATTGCGACAACGCCTGCGCCACGCGGCACCAAGTATCGACCAGCACGTGGTGTTTCGCTTCCAACGCCGCGTACGATCGCCGAGAAACGAAACATGAGCGCACTGCGCACAACACCTGCGCGTTGCAGACTGTCGGCCGCGACGGCGAGTGACGCGTTGGCAGGGATCGTCACTTTGCGCATGTTCCCAACGTCAGCGCTATCCGCAGTAAGTACGATCACGCCGGCGACAGTACTGAGTACAGTGAGACCAATGGCCGCGGCAACCAGTAGTTTCGCGCGCAATCCCACGCTTACTCCTCGTTCGATACTGAAAGTGTGGGTGTGGCTGGTTTCCGATCAAGCACACCTTGGAGCAAGATCGCGGCCGTCATTGCGTCAATATCATGCTTATGATCACCGATTTTCCCACCAGCCTCGTGCAACGCGCGGTGCGCGCGTGCGGTCGAGTATCGCTCGTCAACAAACATCACCGGTCGACCGCTGCGCGTTGTGATCGCCGCAGCGACCGTGCGTACTTCAGCACAGCGTGGCGTTTCGTTCCCGTCGCCATCCAACGGCAAGCCCATGAGCACCGCATCCACGTCACCAATGTCATCCATCCGTCGAAGCAGTTCAGCAACCGGTGGTCGCTTTCCTGCTCGGCGTGTGACCACGCCTGATGGTGTCGCGAGCATGCGTAACTCATCACTCACGGCGAGCCCAATCCGTCGATCACCCCAGTCGATCGCCATCATTCGACCCATCCGCTACTTCTCCATGTCGGCAAAAAATTCACGGTTTGACGCGGTGCGCCGGAGCCGCTGAATGAGAAACGCCATCGCGTCTTCCTTCTCCATGTCACCGAGATAACTTCGCAGCAACATGATGCGGTTCTGCTCCACCTGATCGAGCAACATTTCGTCGCGTCGCGTGCCAGACTTGCCAATGTCGATGGCGGGAAAGACGCGACTGGCTGCGATACCGCGATCGAGCACAATCTCCATGTTGCCAGTGCCCTTGAATTCTTCAAAGATCACTTCATCCATGCGCGAGCCGGTATGGATCAGCGCAGTGGCCACGATCGTCAGCGATCCACCGTTCGCAATTCGTCGCGCGGCGCCGAAAAATTTCTTCGGCTTCTGTAACGCGCGCGCGTCCACACCGCCGCTCATAATACGACCGTTGTTCGGCAGCACGTTGTTGTGCGCGCGACCGAAACGGGTAATCGAGTCCAGCAACAGCACAACGTCTTTGCCCTGTTCCACCAATCGTTTCGCACGCTCAATGGCCAGATCGCCAACGTGCACGTGACGCGTTGGTGATTCGTCGAATGTGGAGCTGATCACCTGCGCACCAGGTACGGTCGCGCGGAAATCGGTCACCTCTTCCGGGCGCTCGTCGATCAGCAGCACGATCACCGCGATCTCGGGATAGTTGCGTCGAATGGCGGTCGCGATCTGGTGCAGCATGATCGTCTTGCCTGTGCGCGGTGGTGCGACAATCAGACCACGCTGTCCTTTGCCAATTGGCGACACGAGATCGACGACGCGCAACGAGAGCGGGCAGTCCGGATACTCCAGACGTAGCCGCTCATCGGGGTACTTCACCGGTAGCGCATCAAACTCGGCTCGCGCCGGACCGATCTCCGGTTCAGCACCGTTGACGGATTCCAGGCGGAGCAGTGCGAGGAACTTCTCCCACTGCCGCGGCGGTCGAATTGAGCCACGGAGCCAGTCGCCGGCGCGGAGATTGAAACGTCGCACCTGCGCCGATGACACGTATACGTCGTCGGGGCTTGGGGAGAAGTTCCAGTCTTGGTATCGGATGAAGCCGTGGCCGCCCTTCTCAATATCAAGCACGCCCTCGGCCACCAGCTGCTCGCGTTGACGCAGCATGGCGAGTTCAATCCGGTGGATCAGGTCCGGGACGCGAAGGCCCGGCTCGTTCGGTACGCCGAGGGCGTCCGCACGGGCAACTAGGGCTTCAAAGTGGAGCTTCTTGAGCTCCGATGTGTCGAGTGGCATTCGGTGGGAGCGCGTCGCGAGCGGGGCGTCGCGGAAACCGGCATGAGTGCGTGAGTGACGCGGGCCGGGGAGTTGCGGTGAGTGTTTGCCGTCGACAGGAGACTGTCGCCGAGCAAACGCGAACTCGGATGATCGAGGAAAACGAGGATGCGCCTGACAGGAGTCGAACCTGCGACCTTCGGCTCCGGAGGCCGACGCTCTATCCAGCTGAGCTACAGACGCGTGGCCAATGGACCGGCGCGAAGGGGAACGATAACACTGCCACGCATCGGGCGGAACCGGAACTCAGGTCACTGGCAATTCATGCGACCACATGCATAGAATGTTCAGCGGATATGTACGTCCGAATTTGGTCCGGAGTGCATATGGGCCGCGGCGTGACGCGCTGTACTGCAGGGAGCAAGAATGGCGCTGTAATAGTAGAGTTCGTTAGATCGAGCTGCGGGCCGTGTTCTTGCGCTTTGAGCGTTTGCAAATCGGCGTTGAATCCGTCGAAAATTGCCGAAGGATGCGTGTGCGGTGCTGTGTAGCGAGCATGTGCAGGAGAGGTTCCGCGTCCGACGGCGGGCGAGCCCAACCGATTTGTCACGATCCGTTCTGGGTCCCGTGTAGTCGCGCTGCGGTTTGCAGCAAGGTGGAGAACAACGTCAACGCGACGCAGCCAGTGCTCGCCTGCCTTCACGTTCCTGAGCGCAGTTCGACTCTCGTGTGCGCCGCGAATTCACCTCCGAGAATACCGCACGTTACATCGCACCACCGTCGCTGCGATCGCACTACACCGCATGGTCGAGAGAACTCCTACCACAATCTCGACTCACCACTTCGCTCGTCTTACGGAGGGCTCGTGCTTTCAAGTTTTGCATGTTACTGGCCGCAATTTCTCACCGGAATTGGCGCTGGTTGGTTGCTCTGGCAGCTCTTCGACAAAATGTTCAAACGTGATGGTGAGGCTGCGGGCATTCGCCTGCGGCGCGATCTTGAGGCGGTGAGCACTCGGCATAGCGCGCTGGAACGCGACCTGACCACGTCGAATAGTCGTATCAGTACGCTGCGCGGCGAAATTGAAACGGCGACAACGTCACTGAAGGCAAAGGGTGACGAAGCGACGCGAGTTGCAGGTGAGATGGACGAGTGGAAGTCGAAGTTTTCGGGACTTGAAGGACAGATGTCGATTGCCGCGGCCGCAACTACTGCTGCCACAGCAACCGCTGCCACAGTCGCTGCTGCGACGCTCGCGGCTGCTCACGAAAAGCATTCGACGTTGAAGGCTGAGTACGATGCGTTAGTGGCGTCGTCACATGACAAATACAGCAAGCTGAAGTCTGAACACGATGCAGCGGTGAGCGCTGCGAATGCGTCGTCCGAGAAGTACGCGAAGCTGAAGTCGGACCATGATGTGTCAGTGACCTATGCAAACGACCGGCATGCAAAGAGCCAAGCAGAGCTTGCGTCGACGATTGCGGCTGCGAATGAGAAGTATGCGAAGCTGATGTCTGACCACGATGCATCGGTGGTGTCTTCAAGCGCCAAATACAATTCGTTGCATGCGGAGCACGAGAGTGCTGCAGCTGCCACTGCTGGTGCGGCCACCGCTGCGGCTGCAACGTTACTCGCAGCGACTGAGCGGTATTCGACGTTGAAAGCAGAACACGATGCGTCTGCGACTGCGTCGAACGAGCGGTACGCGAAACTCAAAGCCGAGCACGAAGCATCTGCAGCCGCGTCGAACGAACGGTACGCGAAACTGAAGTCAGAGCATGACACATCTGTCACGGCGTCGAACGAGCGGTACACGAAGCTCAAGGCAGAGCATGACTCATTCGTCACAACTTCGAATGAACGGTACGCCAAGTTGAAGGCTGAGCATGATGTATCGGTAGTCTCGATTGTTACTGCGAATGAGCGTTTCTCAAAACTGAAAGGCGAATTTGATAGCGCGTCTGGTTCACTGAAAACCAAGAATGACGAATCTCAGCGACTGAGCGCTGAGCTGGCGGAATGGAAAGTGAAGTACGCATCAGTGCAGGGGCAAATGTCGAGCGCGGCAACCGCCGCGGCCGCGGCATTCGCGGCCGCTACTGCAGCCGGTGCGGCCGCAAGCGTCGCCGCCAACGATCGCTATTCAAAGCTCAAGACCGAGTTCGATGCGGGCGCGTCGTCGTTGGTCTCCGCAACTGAGCGCTATAACACGCTGCGCGCAGAGTTCGACAGGTCGTCGACGTCTCTGCGCGCGAAGACGGACGATGTTGGACGTCTTGAAGGCGAGCTCTCAGCGTGCCGCGTGCGCTACGAAGAATTGGAAGGGCGCACGCGAAAGGCGGCTGAAAGTGCCGCCGCCGCAGGTGAGGCCGCAGCGCAAAAGCTTGGCTTCCGCCCACGCAAGAACGGTCGCGATGATCTGTTGATCATTGAAGGCATTGGTCCGAAGATCAACGAGCTACTGCTGGCCGATGGCATCGACACATTTGCAAAACTGTCGGCGGCGCCCGTCGAGCGTGTGCAAACGATTCTTGACGCAGCTGGGCCAAACTTCCGCTTGGCGCGACCCGCGAGCTGGGCGCGTCAGGCGGCGATGTGTGATCGCAGCGAGTGGGAAGCGCTCAAGTTGTATCAGGATGCGTTGAGCGCTGGCGTAGACCCGAACGCGCCGAACGCGTAAGGAGCGAAAGAGATGAATCGCTCAGAAGCGCGTACGGCTGACGGATGGCGCGGCTTTGATCGCTGGGCTACGTGGATTATTCCACTTGCGGTCACGATCCCGGGCCTGTTTTTCTGGATGAAAGGCACAACCTCGGGTGCGGCCGGATGCTGCAGTGCTGGTGCACCACCTGCAGCGGCGATCGCAGTCCCGACGCCAGTTGTATCACCGCCTGCAGCACCGTCGGTCACGCCGCCGGTTGTTGCGGCTGCGCCGACAGTGGCTTCACCGACGGTGGATTGTGGCACGATCATGAACGGTGTCACTGTTGGATTTGCGGTCAATCGCGCGACGCTGACAGATGCGGGCAAGCGCGCCCTTGATCAGACGATTGTTTGCCTGAAAGAAGGGAAATACGAAGTTGCGGGACACACCGATGCCGATGGTGATGCCGCGAGCAACCAGCAGTTGTCAGAGGCACGTGCGCGTACTGCTGTGCGGTATCTCGTGTCTCAGAATGTGGCTGCGGAAAAGTTGCAGTCAGCGGGCTTCGGCGAAACAAAGCCAATTGCGGACAACGGCAGCGTCGCTGGCAAAGCGCAGAATCGACGAATCACATTCCGGACGATGTAGGTTGTTGCGCGTTGTAGCAGTGCAAAACGCTCCCGTTTGGGGGCGTTTTGCTTTTCAGGCTCCTGTGCAGGTCGCGACAGGTTTGGGTGATTTAACAGTTATTAGAAGTTTCTCATGTAAAGCGTCGAATGTTTTGTGGATTGTTTTGGAAAGTGGCGAGCGAATGACGAGTGAATGACGCTCCCATCTATTGCAAATGTGCGCTGGGGATATGATACGCGAGAACGCTTCCATCCTCACCAAATGCAACCCGCCCATGCGCCCTCGATTTGCGATTCACCATCACTCGGCGTTCGCTGCTCTCGTAGCGTTTGCGTGTTGTGTTGCTCCCATCCGCGTAGACGCGCAGGCAGCCACCGTGGTCGCTGGGCAAACGATTCGTAGCGACACGCTCGCAAACGGAATGATGGTGATTGTCGTAGAAAATCGTTCCGTCCCGATGGCTACGGCACACATTGTTTTTCGAGGCGGCGCGATGACGCAAACACCGGATTTGCAGGGTGTGCCGCATCTCTTTGAGCACATGCTCTTTCGAAGCTATCGCGGTACGAATGAAAGCTCGTTCGCGCTCGATGCCGGCGACGTTGGAGCGGCGTACAATGGCGCTACGAGCGACGAGGAGGTGTCGTACACGATGTGGTTTCCGTCGGACAAATTTGGCGGCGTTCTGCAACTGCTGGCAGACCTCGTTCGCGATCCAATTATCAAGGACAAGGATGTGCAAATCGAGCGACTCGTCGTCCGGAACGAGATGATGCGGGCGCGATCAGACCCTGAATTTTTGATGTCGACCGCGGTAGCCCAGGCGCTGTGGGGTGAATGGTTCCCGCGCAAGAATACCATTGGCAATGACCTCTCTCTCTTCAGTGCAAATGCCGCGCGCTTGAAGGTGCTCTACGATCTGTGGTACGTACCGAACAATGCGGCGTTGGTTGTGACGGGAGACGTGACTGCCGAGAAAGTATTTGGAGAGGCACGAAAGCACTTCGGAAAATGGCGTCGTCGCGGCGACCCTTTCGCAGAGAATCCCGTTCCTGTGCCTCCGCCACTCGATTCTGTTCAAGCGGTGGTGTACACGCACGAAGTGAAGACGATCACTGTGCAGATGAGCTGGCGCGGTCCTAGCCTACGGGATGATAAGCCGGGCACGAGTGACGCGAGTGCTATGGCTGATGTCTTGAACGCCGATGACTCACGCTTCCAACGCAATATGCTAGATGCGGGGTATTTTCAGTCGGCAGCATTCAGTGTCACGAACAATCAATTCGGAAGTGAGGTAAGTTTTCGTGGTGTAACCACTCCTGAAAAATTGCTCGTTGCACTTGGTGCGTTTGGCGATGAGACACGACAATTTATCTATCCAATGTATTACGACTCGACGGCGTTGAGTGGTGCGGTGCAGCGACGTCGCGTGGGCCGCTCGCTGGCATTTGAAGAGTCAGCATCGTTAGCGAGTAGCCTTGGTTCGGCGTGGGCGGTTACTGGCACTGACGCAGTATCCGCGAATGAGGATGGGCTCGCGAAACGCACGCCAGAAACGATCGCGGCTTTCGCGACTAAATATCTGTCAAATAAGCCGTATGTCATTGGCTTGCTTACACCGGCCAGCGCAGAGCAGGCGGCGACGCAGACGCTCTCTCAGTTCATTTTGTACCTGAAGGATCAATGAACATTGCATGGACGGTTCCAACAGCGGTTGCGCTGCTGCTGGCGTCATCGCTGACCGACTCAAAGCAGCTGCCGCAGCCGCCGCACCTCGTCGCAGAACCTGTGGCGGTGAGCGTGGCGGATCGTATGCGCGTGCGCGAACAGCCTGTCGCGGCCGATGACACAACACTGTTCTCGTATGTGACAGACAGCGTTCGCGTGATTCAACGCTTGTTGCCGGGAACGGATGTTGTCGCGGTGAATGTCTACTTGCTCGGGGGCTCGCGCCAACTCACCGCTGAAACGCAGGGCATTGAAGCGATGCTTGTGACCGCATCGAAGTACGGCACCCGCAGCTTCCCAGATTCCATACTGCGAGCTGCGTGGGCAATGACTGGAAGCAAGATGGTACTCGATATCGGTAGCGATTGGACGATGCTCGGGTTTCGCGGGATCCGTGATCAGTTCGATGCATCGTGGAACATCGCGACCGAGCGACTCACCGCTCCACTCCTCAGCGTAGACGCACTTGACTTGAGTCGACAGCGGCTCGTGTCGGTATTGAAGCAGACGCGTGCGAGCCCAGATGGCGAGATTAGCATCGTGTCGGATAGCGTCGTGTTCGCCGGTCATCCGTACGGTCTGTCGCCATACGGCACGGAGCAGAGTCTCGCGTCCATCGATTCGGCGGCAATCGCGCGCTACGTCAGCACGCAGATACTGCGTTCGCGAATGCTGGTGGTTGTCGCTGGTGCTGCAACGCGTGCTATGGTTGAAGCGGCGATTCGTCGGACGCTGACTCGTGTACCCGTCGGCAGCTATGTGTGGACGCCGCCGGCTCCGCTTGCCGCTACTCGAACGACGGTGACTATGGTGCCGCGTACAGCAGCCACGAACTACGTGATAGGCGTTTTCGATGGTCCGCCACACACCGATGGTGATTTTACTGCGTTTCGTCTCGCGACCGGACTGTTAGGGCAATTGATCTCTGAGGCGGTGCGCGAGAAGCGCGGGCTCAGCTATGCAGCATCTGCAAGTGTCTCGGAACGCGCACTGGTCACGGGACAGATTTACGTGTCAACGTCGCGCCCGGACACTGTCTTACGATTGATCAAGCACCAAATTGACCGCATGCTGAACCCTGATTCGATGCCGGCAGAAATTTCGTTCGGATCGGACAAAAATTCGCTCGAGTACATCTTCCGTCGATCGACGAGTGCGGCGCAGGTTGAAGCGTTGGCACAAGCCGAGTTGATGCAGGGTGATTATCGACTCGCGATGAATGTGCCGCGGAGTCAGCGGACGGTCTCGGGTGGATTGATGCGAACGGCGGTGCGAAAGTACATCAAGGTCATTCTGTTT
>JANNWU010000040.1:0-13275 GCA_031408755.1 Gemmatimonadaceae bacterium
AATTGCACCGCATCCGCCGCACGCAGCGGATGGAGTCGCAACAACCGCATCGCCTGATCACGCAGCGAAGCGCCCGGTTGAATCTCAAACCACGACATCGCCAAATCGGCCAGCAGCGTGCGGGCGGCGCGATCTGACGCTGCGTCAAGCGCGCCCTCGCGCTCAAGTCGAGCAATCGCTGATGCGCACTCAATCGCCGATCCCCACCACACCACCATCTCGGCGTCGCCTGCAACAATCTCGCGCGCATCTGCTGACTTGGGCTGTTCAAGCAGCAACGGTACGAGCGCAGACGAATCCCAAAAAATCATCGTCCGTCGGCTCGCTCTTCGAGCAGCGCGACAAGCGATTGCCCAGCATCGTCGCGCGCGCGCGGACGTGACCAGAATTCCGGCGGCAACGTCAACGATGGTCCATGCATCCGACCACTTCGGATGAGTAGCTCGCGCTGACCGGCAACTTGTGCGGCGCCTTGGACGGCCACAATCCGCGCGACAGGCTGGCCGCGATCTGTGACTAGTACCTCGTCTCCGTTCCGAACAACGTCGAGAAAGGCGCTCAGACGCGCCTTCAGTTCAGAGATGGATGCAGTCTTCATGTGACCACTATAGTCATTACATAAAGTATTATCTAGTCAGAACGAAAGAATTAGGGATGGTTCGCAGTAAGCGGTCGTCCGTGATATGAATATCTACGGGTCCTTTTACGGATACCTTTCCATCCATAGATATTTTTGGGTATTGATATGGATATGCCCATCAACATTGACTCGATCCCGATCACCCCACAAATACTCTCGCTGGTGGCCGAACTCGACGAGTTGAGAGGCTCATCGCGCGCGTTCAGCACACTTGCGCCGGATTGCCTCTCGGCTCCACCGTGAGTCGCGACGATTGAAAGCATCGGCTCTTCAACACGCATTGAAGGGAGCATGCTGTCGGACAGCGACGTTGAGCGTCTGGCTCAGCACGGAACCGGCAAACGAACATGCTAAAGCCGAGTCTGATAGCATCGGCTCGCTTGTCGCGGCGCGAACTCGCCTCCCCCTGCAACACCATCAACACTACGTTTCACGATGTTACCGGGCCAAAAATCCGAACCGTCGACCCGAGCTCGCCACAAAGAAACCGAGCACGCAGCGTGACCCGCCCGCAACTCACCACCATCCTCGGCCGACAGTACCTCCTCCCCACCTGGTACCCCGCCCCACTCGTCACCGGCCTCGCACTCGTCGATCAAACCCGCCGCCTCATCACGAGCGACGCCGGCCCGCGAGCAATCCCCGACCTGTCGCACGCCACCATCGTCATCGCGAAGCCCGACCACTTTGGCGACCTGATCCAAGCCACCGCGCTCTTCCGCGAGCTCCGAACCCAGCTACCGCACGCGAAACTGGTACTGGTCCACGGCTCTTGGGCCAAAGAGGTTGCAAAGTGGCTGGTTCAGCACGACTACGTCCACGAAACCATTCCGTACGACGCCGCCTGGCTGCAGCCGCATCACACGCCCTGGACCACGCGCCTCAGCGTGGAGCGCGACACGCGCGCCGCAGCCGCCGCCGCCATCAGGCGCCTCAAGCCCGAATTCTATCTGGACATCCGCTGCACGTCACCCAGCACGATCGATCTCGCGATCGCCAGCGGCGCACCGATCCGCATTGGCTTCGGACTCCGTGGCCGCAGTTGGCAGTATCACGCACTGATCCGCTACGAGCCATCCGCGTCACTCGGCCAGAACTGGCTCCATGTTCTCGACGTGCTTGGCCTGCAACCAGCTACGTACACCGGTCCAAACCTGCCGTCGCCGCCGCCGCTGAGTGAGCACGCGCCAATCATCGTGCAGCCGGGTAGCCGGACCGCGGCCAAAGAAGCGCCGCTCGCCCTCTGGCAACACCTGCTCCCGCAGCTTGCTGAGAGAGCGCCAATCTTGCTCGTCGGCAACGCCAGCGACGCGCAGAAATTTGCACCGCTCAAGGCACTGATCCCGGCACACCGTCTGCATGACACAATGGGATCGACGAGCTTCGCTGAGCTCATCGCGAATACTGGACTGGCGCGCGCTGCAGTTGGTGTAGAATCGATGGTCGCACACATTGCGGTCGGTCATTTGCGGCCTACCGTTGTACTTAATAATCCAAGCGCGTCCGGAGTTGTGGCATTCCCCAACGACCTGCCGTCGCTGACATTTGTTGATATGACTCTTGAGCCATCCCTGGCCGCCGCGCGCGCCGTTGCGCACCTCGACCGGTACTCTGCCTGATGCGTATTGCGATCGTGCACGACTGGTTGACGACATGGGCGGGTGCGGAATGTGTATTGCAGCGGCTGCTGTCGCTGATGCCAACAGCGGATCTCTATTCCGTGATCGATGTGCTCGCACCAGAGTACCGAGACGGCTTGGTTGGCCGAACACCGCGCACGACACTGTTGCAACACACACCAAAGTTGGCCGAGAACTATCGCATGCTGCTGCCACTGATGCCGGCCGCAATCAAAGCGTGGGATTTCTCAGGCTACGACTTGATCGTCTCTAGTTCGCACGCGGTCGCGAAAGGGATCACGGTACCCAAAGGCGTTCGACATGTGTGCTATTGCCACACGCCAATGCGCTACGCATGGGACTTGGAAAGCGCCTATCTCGACACGAGTGGATTTCGGGGACCGAAAGCGTGGGCCGCACGTCAAGTACTCGGCCAACTGCGCAACTGGGATCGACGCACTGCAGCCGGCGTGACTGAATTCATCGCGAATTCATCCTATATCTCGGCACGCATCAAGCGATGCTACGGACGCGATAGTGTTGTGGTGCATCCGCCCGTTGATACAAACGCGTTTACGCTGAATAATAAATCGCGAGCGACGAACTTCGTCACCGCGGGACGCATCGTGCAATACAAGCGAATCGACCTGCTCGTCGAGGCGTTCCGCATGCGTCCAAACGAACGTCTGATCGTGATCGGCGATGGACCGGGCCGCGCGCACATCGCAGCCGGCGCACCGCCCAATGTGCACTTCACCGGCAGGCTTCCGCTGGCCGATCTGCGTGCGCACTTGCAATCGTCGCGCGCCTTTCTCTTTGCCGCAGAAGAAGATTTCGGCATCACGCCGCTTGAAGCGCAAGCCTGCGGCACGCCAGTCATCGCGTTCGGACGTGGCGCGGCAACTGAGACTATTCGCGGGCTGGATCACCCCACGCCAACGGGTGTGTTCTTCGGCGCACAAACACCAAGTTCGGTGGTTCGCGCGTTAGATGATTTCTACGCGCATGAACTTGAGATCACACCAGAAGCCTGTCGCCACAACGCCCAACGCTTTGCCACTCAACAGTTTGACGACGGCATGCGACGCGCACTCGGCCTCTCACACGCCCAAGTTCCGCAAGACGCTCTCGCTGTTCGCTGACGGTTAGTAGTATGCGGGCATGTCGCCTAGGCCACCCCTCCCCGCCCTTACTGGACTGCGCTTCGTTGCGGCAGCAATGGTTGTTGGATATCACGTGCACGCAATGGTGCCGTCGCTGCAGGCTGTTTCTGCGCTCAACTTTCTCGGCGCAGGTTACACCGGCGTAAGCCTGTTTTTTGTACTGTCAGGCTTCGTGCTCGCCTACAATTACCTCACGCCAGATGTGGCGGGCGTACGATCAATTCGCGATTTCTTTGTCGCGCGATTCGCGCGCGTGTATGCGGTCTACGCTGTCGCGCTGATCATCGCCTTTCCTATCTTCGTGCGTGATCTGCAACGTAAAAATACCGCAATTCTCGCTGCAACGCCTGCTGCAACTGGCGCTACAACAGATGCAACGTCAAGTGCGGCGAAAAGTGTTGCAACAGGTGCATGTGATGCTGCAACTGATGCGACACCAATTGCGGCGAAAAGTCTTGCACCAGGTGCGTTTGCAGTCGGCGGCAAGGCAGCGTCAATCACGATTGCTGCTGGCACGCTGACGCAAGCATGGATTCCGTCATACGCATGTAAGCTCAACTGCCCTGGATGGTCGCTTTCAGCCGAGGCATTTTTCTATGCGCTCTTTCCACTGTTGGCGCTGTGGCTGACGAAGCGCACGCGGCCCACGCTACTCACAATTGCCGCAGGCGCATGGATGCTGTCGTGCAGCATCGCGCTACTTTACGTGCAACGAGATCCGGATGGTTTTCGCGCGTCAACATCGGCCGCAGTCGACGGCATGTGGCTCAACGTGCTCAAATTCAATCCGCTTGTGCGCTTGCCTGAGTTCGTGATTGGTGTCGCAGCAGGCGTCATCTTTCTTCGCAACCCGCATGCGATGCGACGCAGCGCACCACTCATCACATTCGCAGCAATCACTGCACTTGGGCTGCTGTTTTCACTCCATCAACGCATGCCATATCCGCTGTTGCATAACGGATTGCTAGCGCCACTCTACGCGCTGCTGGTTTTTGCGCTGGCAAGCGGCACCGGTCAGATAGCCGCGTGGTTGAGCACACGCTCGCTCAAACTTCTCGGCGAAGCGTCGTTCGCTCTTTACCTGCTGCATGTTGCGGTGTTGGTGTACGTCATGAAAGCACTCAGCGTCATTGGAAAGAGCATGGACAGCACGCCGTGGCTTATCGTCATCTACCTTGTTGCGGTACAAGCGCTCGCGATCGTAGTTCTCACGCGCATTGAAGAACCAGCGCGTCGCGCGATTCGGGCACGTTTCGCGTCGCCTCGATAGCGGAGAAAAACATCGGCCCCGCACTACCGAAGTTGAGCGGGGCCGACACGTGAACAGCTGTGCAAGACAACACTAGCGCAACAGCATCAAGCCGCTAGAACAGCTCCGTCCCATTTCCAATCATACCAACTCCGCAATCCAATGCGCGGTTCAGGCAGCCCGTAACGATCGTGTTCATGGTCCAGCGATCCCACCCTTCAATCCACTGCGCGTGTGCCGAGAGGCCACCGCGGATGGAGGTGCTGTAGTTATCCGTGCTCAAGCGCCACGTTTGCGGCGATGAACCAGCGCGCATTTCAAAGTCGATGATCTCCGTCACCTGCGGCAACACCACTGGATGTGACGGCGGGCAGGTGCTGCGCTGCGGTGCATTGCGGTAGATCGGATACGCCATGTGGCTGCGATGATCTGGCGAATCGAGATTGCTACCATCCCAACATTGCGGGAAGTGAACCGTCAAACGCACGGCGTCACCGATCGGGCAGTTCTGAATCATGCCGTCATTCTCACGCCAGTTGCTGCGGCAACCCCACTCCGTCTGATACAACTGCACGCCGCGGGCGTTCTTGTCACCAGCGATCATGATCAGGCCTGCGGGGAAGGCGCGAACCGTGGTCGGATCAACGTTGTAACCAGTCTTGTAGTAGAACGTGCCTTCCATCGGCGTCTGCACTTCACCGTTCCGCGAATCAATCACGGCCGGGAAGTAATACGCGGTGCGATTTAACGTGCCACCGCGGCAGCTCGAGTTGCCCGAGTTTGCGACGGAGTTAGCAGTCGAATTCTGATCAACGCCCGTGTTGCCAAAGAAAATGTGCAGTGGCGATGAGTTCGTACGGCCGTGGTTCGCGATTGGATCATTGAACTGAAAATCCGTCAGGCTACACGTGGTGCGGAAGGAACCCGAACCATCAGCGGTCCACGGCGTTCCGCTCGCATTCCGTGTGCGCTGCCCACTGGCACCGCGCGAACCCATCGCAACAGTGATGCTCGACCCCATGCCCATCGAACCAGGGTATGGATTCGACAGCGTGTGCATCTTCATTCCTGCGTACTCGCAACGCTGCGACATGTTCGGCGCCGGATTCTGGTTATTGAATCCGTACGGCGCGCACGGTACTTCACCGAACGCTTCCGTCATCACAGACGCACCGTTTGACGCAATCAAGCGCACGTCACGCAAACCAAGGAAACTGCACACCGTGCCAACGTTTCCGCAGTACGTCCACGTGGTGTTGTCCGGCACCGGTGGTGGTGTTGGTGGCGGCGTTGGCGGAGCCGGCGGTGGTGTTGGCGGCGGCGTTGGTGGAGCTGGCGGCGCCGGTGGTGGAGTCGGCGGCGGAGGTGTTGGGTTTGTGTCGGGCGGCGTTGGCGGAGCTGGAGGTGCGGGCGGCGGCGTCTCTGGCGGCGGAGCTGGTGGCGGTGCTGGCGGCGGGACATCAGGTGACTTGACGAACATCGCCTTCCGACCGAGGCTGCTCTCACCGCGCGCTGAAATCACGACATCACCGACACTCCCGCGAGCCGTCATCATGCCAGTCTGCGACACGACAGCGAGCATCGTATCAGAGCTACTCCAACGCAGCGCAATATTAGTAACAATTCGTCCCTTACGATCAAGGCCCGTCGCAATCAGCTGCACTGATTCGCCGTACGCGAGCGTGTCACGCGAGGGATTCGACGTGATTTCGAGATTTAATGTTCTGCGGAAAATACTGAGATCAGCGCTCTCGGATGTCGATGTTGGCGAATCCGAACATCCTGAGAGTACAAGAGCCAGTGTCAGCGCCGAGTAGGCGACTGAGTGCGTGCGAGTGCGCATGGCAGTACCACGGTTGATGGAGTAGTCATCCGGCGGCCCGACTGACCTAGTGAGCCCGCCCCATTGCGGAATCACCGTAGTCTCGTGGCTTTGCGTCCCCGGCTTTCGACGGGTTTGCCTTTACCAACGCATGATTTCCTATGCGTTGACGTGCCTTCTGCTCACTCGAAATGAGTGGGGCGTTTCACCAGCGACTTGATGCACGCGATTTCATGTCACGTCCCAAAGTCGCCTTTTGCAACTTGTGTACCAGAGCAAGAAACGTGCTGGCGAGCTGATCTATTACACCTTCACTCATACGACGCAGCGTTTTGCCATTCGCAACATGCGCCGCGTAAGCCAATTCCGTTGCCCGCGCGGACCACGCTCGCCAACGCGAAAGTCGGCTAACTTTGACAGCCCACCGCCGCCAATTCGATGACGACCCAGAGCCCACTTTTGCACAATACGCTACGAAACCGACGCTTCACTGCCATGCGGGTGCGGTCCGTTGCCGCGACGCCACGACTTACAATGATGGCTGCCACTGTCGCGTCACTCACTATCTCAGCTGTCGTCGTTGCGCAGGGCGGAGCACCGCCAAGCCGACCTGCGCTACCGACCGGCCCGAGCAGCGCGACCCGCGGCGATGTCCGTTTCATGATCGATGCGCGCGCTACACATCCGATATCGCGCTTTGTCTACGGCGGCAACTTCACCACCGAGCCATCAGTCTACGGCGGGGCGACTCCACCCAGTGAAATGACACTGAATAGGATGGGCGGCAATCGCCTCTCCGCGTACAACTGGGAGACGAACTTTAGCAATGCAGGCGCGGACTACAACTATCAGAATGACCGATATCTGAGCAGCAGCACATCGCCCGGAGCCGCAGTGCGCACACGCGCAACGCCAAGTTTCGCAAAGGATCAGGCGTTTATGGCGACAATTCCGATGCTGCCGTTTCTCTCGGGCGATGATTGTGGGTGCAACGTTGGCGTCACCGATGCGGAACGCACCACACGATTGGCGACTCGATTTCGTATTAACACAGCCATTAAGACTGGCCCACTCTCCGCGTCGCCTAGTACGAGCGACAACGCGGTGTACCAAAACGAATTCGTCCACTGGTTCGAAAGCACCTTCCCTGGTCGCTCCACCCATCCCTCGGCACCGGTCTTCTTTTCGCTGGACAACGAGCCAGACATCTGGCACGCGACGCACAAAGAGGTGCAGTCTGACGTCAACGACAGTGCCGGCACGCCACGCTATCAGACGTACGCAGGCCTCAGCGATACGAGCATCGCTTACGCGCGCGCAGTGAAAAGTGTGCTGCCGAACGCACTGGTCTTTGGGCCGGCAGTGGCCACGTATGCTGGCATTGCGACGGCAGGTCGATATCCGTCGCCAGATCCGCTGTTTGCTACGCAGAATTTCCTGAATGTGTACCTCGATCGCATGCGCGCGGCGGAAAAAACGGATGGCCGTCGCATGTTGGATGTGCTGGATGTGCACTGGTACTCCGCTATCGGTCGGCGAGGCGAAGAGATCAACAACGACACGGCGCAGCAAGACAGCGTGATGGTGTGGGCCCGGGTACAAGGCCCGCGTTCATTGTGGGATCCGACATTTGACGAGAAGACCTGGGTTTCCGGCGTTACAGGCGGGCCGATTCGATTGATTCCGAGATTGAAAGAGCAGATCGCGGCGCATTATCCGGGGACGAAGCTCGCAATCACCGAGTACTACTACGGGCGCGGCGGTGATATCTCAGGCGGCATCGCACAGGCCGATGTCTTAGGCATTTTTGGCCGTGAGGGTGTTTTTGCCGCGGCGTTCTGGCCGCAAGCCAACATCTGGGCGACGCCGTACGGCGGTGATGGTCGTAAGGCGTACGCGTACATCTTCGGCGCATTAAAGATGTTTCGAAACTATGACGGTGACGGTGGGCGATTTGGTGACGTTGGGTTGCGGGCGACCACCACCGATAACGCGATGAGCTCTATTTATGCGAGCCGAGATAGCACCGGGCGACTGGTTCTAATTGTGATCAATAAGACCACAACTCCGAAAACGGCCGAAATTTCCATCGCGGGTACGACGGTCGCAGGGTCGGCGCGTGTTTATACGATGACGAGCAAGTCGGCCAACCCTGATCGGCAAGCCGACCTGACCATCGGGTCAGGTAGCCCGCTCCTCTACGCAATGCCCGCGATGAGTGTCAGCACGCTGGTTTTCGCCCAATAGCTGCGGCTTTTATTGAGCGCGTCTCGTTACCAATGGGTACGATATTTGCGCTTGGGCTGGCTAGGGCCGCGACGCTGCGGATGGTGATAGCCGCCGCACGTTGGGTCCTGCTACTGCGAGTTTACCTCGGCGGTTCCGAGCTCCGTGGATTGGGGCCAAGACAAGGGCAATGACAGCGAAAGCTGGCGGCGCCGCGCGCGATGCACGTATCGGTGGACCGCAATGGGGCGGGCCACCGATTGGCCGCGTAGCCGATGGGACGCTCGCCTACTGTGGGCTCCCTTCATGTTCTCTCGTTCACGACCGGCACGACTCGTTCGAGCGGCGCTGGCAATCGCGCTGGTGGGTTGCGCTGACGCGACGTCGCTCAATTCAGACCGTACAGATCTGGCACTCGGTTCACGCGAAACGGACATCGACATCACGATGTCGCCCGAACGCGACACGCTCCGCCCCGGTGATGTGTTCCAACTCACCGGCAGCGGTCAAGATCGAAAAGGACGCCTGATACGGCCAACCGCAATCGTGTGGCGAAGCGCAGACACCAGCATTGTGCGCATCTCATCGACCGGCGCTGGCACGGCCGGCAACCGCAGCGGTACGGTTCAGATCACGGCGAGCGCTCCATACGCAAAAGGCATTATTCGATTGACGGTTGCAGCGAGCCCCGACACCACACCAACGCCGCCTGCACCACCGACGCCACCGCCAACGCCGCCGCCGACACCGGGTCCATCGGATGTGACGTTTACTGTGAACACGGGCGCTACGTACGAAATTTCGCGCTTCATCTATGGCGGCAATTTTATCGATGATCCCAGTGCCTATGGTGGAGCAACACCGCCGCCAGAGATGACGCTCAATCGTATGGGCGGTAATCGGCTCTCCGCATACAACTGGGAGAACAATTACAGCAATGCTGGCGCTGACTATTTCTTCCAGAACGATCAGTATCTCAGCTCATCGACGACGCCGGGCCAAGCAGTACGCAGCCACGCCGCGCCGAGCTTCGCACGAAATCAGGCGTTCATGGCGACGATCCCGATGCTTGGCTATGTGTCGGCTGATGCCTGTAATTGCAACGTCGGTATCACAGACGCCGATCGCGCAAACCGTTTGGCAACGCGATTCCGTGTCAGCCGTGCGTTCAAGGGCAGCCCGCTGACAACGTCTCCGAATGCGAACGACGGCTTTGTGTATCAAGACGAATTCGTGAACTGGTTTGAGTCCGCGTTCCCTGGCCGCTCCACCAACGTCACTGCACCAGTGTTCTACTCGCTGGACAATGAGCCAGATATCTGGCACGCAACGCACAAAGAAATCATGAGCGATAGCGGTGATGACTCAAACCGTCGTCGCTTGCAGTCGTATCGCGGGTTATCCGACACCAGCGTGCAGTATGCGCGCGCGGTGAAGAGTGTGCAGCCGAGTGCGTTGGTGTTTGGTCCTGCGGTTGCGACATATGCAGGTCTTGTGACGGCCGGCCGCTACCCGTCGCCCGATCCGCAGTATGGCACACAGAACTTCTTTGACGTGTATCTTGATCGTATGCGCGCCGCTGAATCGCAGTACGGTCGTCGTCTGTTAGATGTGCTCGATACGCATTGGTATCCGGCAGCTGGCACGTCTGGCGGCGAGATCAACAACGACTACGCACCGCAAGACGACGCGATGGTGCAAGCGCGCGTGCAAGCGCCGCGTTCGCTGTGGGATCCGACATACAACGAAGGCAGCTGGGTGTCTGGTGTGACGAGTGGACCAATTCGTTTGATCCCAAGATTAAAGGATCAGATTGCGGCTCACTATCCAGGCACGCGCATCGCAATCACCGAGTACTACTACGGTCGCGGCGGTGATGTCTCTGGTGGTATCGCACAGGCTGACGTGCTTGGCATCTTTGGGCGCGAAGGCGTGTACGCGGCAACGCTTTGGCCACAGGCCGGTATCTATGCGAGTCCGTACGGTGGCGATGGTCGTCGCGCATACGCGTTTGCATTCGGAGCCTTTCGTATGTTCCGAAATTACGATGGTGCTGGTGGCCGCTTCGGCGACACTGGCCTGCGCGCCACCACGACAGACGTTGCGGCGAGTTCTGTGTACGCCAGCCGCGATCCGAACGGAAACATTGTGCTGGTGGTGATCAACAAGTCGAACACCGTGAAGGTGACGAACATTGCCTTGCAAGGTGCATCAGGCCTCGCAACGGCGCGCACGTATGTCATGAGTGCCGCATCCGCCGATCCAGTTCGAGGCGCAAATGCAGCGGTGTTCGCCGGCAGCACAGTCACCTACAGCATGCCCGCAATGAGCGTCACCACGATTGTGGTAACACCGTAACGTGCACACTACCCGAAGGTCGCGATGAAGTTGGCACTCAAGTTTGCCATTGGTACGGCGGCATTACTGATTGCGTGGCAACTGATTCGCGGCCTTCGGACAGTGAAGTTTGAGTACGACAATTTTCACATTCCGCGTACCCAGCCCGCGCGCCCTGCCGATGCAGCGGCGCGCGGAATGCGTGATGTGGAATTTCTCGGTGCAGATAGAATGCAACTGCGCGGATGGTACTTTCCATCGACATCTGGCGCCGCCGTCGTGGTAGCGGCGGGCAGTACCGCAGATCGCACCACCATGCTTGACCACGCTCGTGCTATCCATGATGGTGGCACGGGCGTTTTGGTTTTCGATTGGCCCGGTTGCGGGCTCAGTGATGGAGCAATTGGTCTTGGGCCCAACGAACGCGGCGCGCTAAAAGCCGCGATCAATTTTTTGGCGGCGCAAGATGATGTACGCGATGGCCGCATTGGAGTCGTCGGGTTTTCACTCGGCGGTTACGCCGCGATGCATGTTGGTGCGACCGATCCACGTGTAAAAGCTTTTGTGCTCGAAGGTGTTTTTGACGAACCGTGGTCACAGACGCGGGCAGAGTATCGCAACAGCGGGCGCGTTGTCACGTGGGCCGCGCTACTCGGACACTACTTGGGCGGCTTGGAGCGTGAGGCACCGTCGGCGAAAGCGATCATCGCAAAACTTTCGCCACGGCCTACCCTTTTCGTATCCGGCGCCAATGATACTGCCGTGCCTGAATCGATCACGCGTGAGCTGTTCGACAACGCGCGCGAGCCAAAACAAATGTGGACGATTGCTGGGGCAGGCCACGGCGGATACATGCAAGCCGATACTACGTACGGCAAACGCCTGCGTGAATTTATCGAGCGAGCTCTCGCACCCGCTGCGCACGATTCAGCCGTGCCGTGCGACACAGGATGCCAAGAAAGCGGGGGCCGCGCACCAAGTAGCGCTTCCAAAGCCGCTTCGGATCCTGACTGAGTCGGTACGCCCACTCCAAGCCGGCGTTGGACATCCAGCGTGGTGCACGACTGAGTTGACCTGAAATAAAATCGAGACTCGCGCCAACACCAATTGCAACGGCGGGTTTGATCTCATCCATCGCGCGCGCGATCCAAAGCTCCTGCTTCGGTGCACCAAGCGCCACGAACACAATGTCTGGCTTCGCGGCGCGTACCCTCTCAAGCACTGCGATGTCTTCTGGTTTCGTACCGTCCATCGAAACCATTGAGCCATCCACACCAACAATACGTACGCCGTACTTAAACTTCAGAATCTCAGCCGCCAATTCAGCCGCGCCAGGCACACCGGGCATGCCGCCGAGGAAGTAAATACCCCAATCTTCCGCGACAGCGAGCTTCACAATTGGCACCAGCATATCCGATCCAGAGAGCTTCTCCGGAATACGCTGACCCAAAACGCGCGACGTCCACACCAACGGCATTCCGTCAGCAAATGACAGGCTCGCGCGACGATATGCTCGACGCAAGCCCGCGTGTTCTTCGGCCATCACGACATGATCGACATTCGGCGTGAAGATCGCACCACCGTTACCGCGCCGAACTAAGTCGCGCACGGCCGCGACTGCGTCATCAAAGCCGAGCGCATCAACCCACAACCGACCGAACCGAACACGGTGCCGCACGGCGCCAAACCTTACGTTGCAGAAACGGTGATAGCACCGAGAAATGCGCCACGACCGACAACGGCCAGTGTGCGACGTGCAGCCGCGAGCGACGTGTCGCCAAGTGGCACCACTAAGACGGCAACATCGCAGCCGCGAATGATTGGCACTGCACTGTTGTCATGCAGTGGCGACGCGACCGCGATGATCGTGCGCTGATCCAAATCGCTGCGGTCGCGAAGCTCTGCCAGAATGCCCTGCACTTTTGCTGGCGCAACGTGTTCCGCCTCGATCAAACTGATCGACGGTTCGTCATATGTGCGACCAGCGTCTGCCAGTGCACGCGATACCGCGAGCACTGACACATCTGGATGCGCCGGCACCAGCACAAGTGAGTTCCAGCGATGCTGCGCGAACGAAAACCATACTGGCGGCCAATCTTCCGGCCCCGCGACGATGTCAGGGCGCGCAATCAGGCGCACCCCATCTACCGCTGGTCCCGTTGGATCTTCGATGGCACGCTCCATAGTCACCTCTAACGGCTGCTTTCTATTCAGACTGA
>JANNWU010000041.1:0-2943 GCA_031408755.1 Gemmatimonadaceae bacterium
AGGCATCGTGTGCGTGGTGTCGTCGGACTGCGCGCCGTCGCGGTCCGCTAACAAGGACATGAGCCTGACGGAGTGCCAGAAGTGTGGTTGCGCGATAGAATCATCACGCGGGCACTCCGCAGGCTATGCCTGGTGTTAGCCGGCGAGCAGGCTTCCTCGTATATTCTGAGCATGATTGACTGGTCCTCCTGTCCGGCGGTCGAGCGCGACCCAGAGCGGTACAGCGGTGCGTGGCTGTTCCGGGGCACGCGCGTGCCAGTGGCCGCGCTGTTCGAGAATCTCGAAGCGGACGCGCCGGTCCATGAGTTCGTCGAATGGTTTCCCGGGGTGACCCGCGGGCAAGTCCGCGCGGTGCTCGACCACGCGGCGCGAAGTGCATTGACCGCCGCGTAGATGCGCGTGGTCTTCGATCAGGGCACGCCTGCGCCCCTGCGTCGTGCCATGCCACATCACGACGTCGCAACGGCGTTCGCGCTTGGCTGGTCCACGCTTCGGAACGGCGAGCTGTTGAGCGCGGCCGAGGCCGCTGGCTTCGATGTCTTCGTGACAACCGATACGAATCTGCGGTACCAGCAGAATCTGTCGGCGCGTCGGATCGCGATAGTCGTGCTGACGTCGACCGCCTGGCCGCGAATCCGCGCGGTGACAGCCGACGTGGTGGCGGCAGTCGATCGCGCCGCGAGCGTGCGGTACGCTGAGGTGACGATCCCATGAGACGCGCGGTCGGTTCGTGCGATCAGCCGTGTGTCACAGGCCACGCCGCGCGGGCCCGACGCGTGAATGCATGGCGTGCCCCGACTCTGCGCGCATTCGCCGTCTAACAAGGACATGAGGCAGACAGAGTGCCAGAAGTGTGGGTGCGCGATAGAATCATCCACCGGGCACTCTGCAGCCTATGCCTGGTGTTAGCGAACCCGCGATCACGCATTCGTTGTCTTGGTTCATGCGCGCCGCAACGTTCGTTGCACGCGATCATCGGTGTTGCAGTGTGTGTGGTGCGTGATGCCACCGTCGGTGCGATGTCGTCGAAGTGTGTGCCGAAGCACCGTGCATGAAGCGACGCGTCGGTGTCACGCGGCGTGGTGTACGGCGCGCGTCAGTGTGGCGGTCGTGAGGTTGGTGCGCGGCGCCGTCGTGTCTCGCCGGGCTGTGGGTGCGACGCGTGTGCGTTCTCGCCCGCGCGCGAGCGTGCTGCGCGTGCACGGGTGCGCGGCTGCGGGCGTCGGGGCACCGGACTCGCGCCGCGGTGCACGCCGCATTGCGGAGTCGAGCGGACGTCCCGCTGCGAAATCAGGCTGCACGCGTGTGCCGCGAGTACCGGCGCGGGCCATCTGGTGCGCGTTGCGGCATCCGCGTATGTCGAGAGGCATCGGGTGCGTGGTGTCGTCGGACTGCGCGCCGTCGCGGTCCGCTAACAAGGACATGAGGCAGGCAGCGTGCCAGAAGTGTTGGTGCGTGCTAGAATCATCGCGCGGGCACGCTGCAGCCTATGCCTGGTGTTAGCGGGCCTATGCCGCTTCCAGTGACGCTTGCTCCGTGCGCATCGCGCGTTCGTCTTTTTTGGTGTGGTGCGTGATCGTGGTTGCGGTGCGTGGTGCTTCGTGTCGCGGCGGTCGGTGCTGCGTGGGAGTGCTGGCGTGTCACACGAATGTGAGTCTCGTGGTGCTGGAAGATCGTGTGCGGTGTTGTTCGGTCGGTCGTGGTACGGTGAACGCGTCAGAAGTTGCGATGGGCATGTTTGTTTTGTGGGTGCGCACGGCGCTGCGCGGTGCGGCGTGCGTGTCACGACGGTCGCCACGCTAACACGGGTTGCTGCGGACAACGTGGCCGACGTATGGTGATCAGGAGTGCCGTTCGTGTGGTGCCACGTTGCAGCAGAACCCCGTCTCGTTAGGACGCAGCGAGGTTTCCGGGCACCACCGACTCCTTTGTGTGAGGGACATCGGTGCGAATCGGCATACGGCGCGCGATACTCGGCGGTGCTCTCGTTTAACGATCCCGAGTGATCGATGGGCTTGCTGGCGGAGCCGGACGGCCAGCGAGAGAGAGCAACTATCTTGACAAGATGAGAGTTTTATCGCATGATGCGTACATAGCCTTACTTCCACAACGGAGATTCAATGCTCACATCGCCTTGTGATCGCTCCGGACGTTGGTTCGCCCGTCGCGTCGTCCTCGTATGTTCACTCAGCATGTTGGCGGGATGCCTCGCTGACGGCCCGACGCGGCCATCAATACTTTCACTTCAAGTCGAAAACGCAACCCGGGACACGCTGGGCTTTCGGCTCGTTGGTATGGCTGCGCTTCTCCGTGACCAGCGAAACGCTGGGGCCATAGAGCAGCTGTCGGACCTCGGCGCGATCGTCGCTCCGGGGATCGCGAGTTGAGTGGAGCGCAAGGACGTCGCTGGCGGCGACGGAGCCGATTCAGTTGCGCTCCTCATCTACCGCGTTCAGGGAAGCGAGGCTGTACTGCGGGGTGCGCGGATTGTTCAATCCACGGTAGCGCGCCGCGGCGTCGTGCGCATCGGTGATCAGGAGGTAGCGCTTGCGCTCGCATCGTTGCCGGCAGGATCGCCCGACGACCTGTACTCGTTGCTAGATACCTCGTCGGTGCTGCCAAGCGCCGTGCGTGTCAGGGTGGATGGCCTCCGCGTTGGTCGTCCTTGGATCCGCGGTTTAAGGATTGCGCGCATCTCGGCGCGCGCCTCGACATTGCTCACTCGAGGTCGTCGAGTGAGCTTTCCGATTGACGACACGCGTCAAGTCACACTGACGGGCGTGCGACACGTGCAAAACTCCCCGTCCGCACGATCTTGGCGCGGTACAAGCGACGTGGCTACGAGCTCGCAGGTCGTCCTCACAGCGATGGGGATCACTGGTTTCGTCCGCGTTGGACAGAGTGACTACGAAATCACACCGGTCGGCGACGGACTCGTGGCGG
>JANNWU010000042.1:0-7397 GCA_031408755.1 Gemmatimonadaceae bacterium
CCCCGCGTGCAACGCGGCGAGCGTTGCGCGTAAGCCTGCCGCGCCAACCACCGCGTTGATCACAGTGTGCACATCGTCGCGCGTCGCAGCGGCTACGAGGCATTCTGCACCTAGACTCCATGACGGATCAGCATCCGGGCAGTCTTGCACCATGCCGATAAACGCAGGTTCGAACTCCTGCGCCTGCTCACGAAGCAGACTGGCATTGCTGAACGCAGTCAGCGCGCGAACGCGAAACGAGGCCTGCTGACGTGCCAGCACGCGCAACGCCGTGGTGCCAACCGATCCCGTTGACCCAAGTAACGCGATACCGCGCGGAGTCACGATTGCGGCGCCGGAATCAGCAAGACATTGAGGAGCAATGCCGCAACCGGCAGCACGAAAAGCAAGCTGTCAACGCGATCGAGAAACCCGCCGTGGCCAGGCAATAAACCTGAACTGTCTTTGACGCCAGCTTCACGCTTGATCAGTGACTCGAAGAGATCTCCAAGTTGTGCGGCGGCGGCGATCGCAACTCCAAAGATTACAATGCCAAGCGGCGACAGCCCCAGTTGGCCATTCGGTACCAGCAGGTATCGCACATACGCGAACGCCATGATCACGCTCAAGGCAATTCCACCTAGCGCGCCCTCCACCGTCTTCGCTGGACTTACTCTCGGCATCAGCTTCGTGCGGCCAATTGCCCGACCCACAAAGTACGCACCGGTATCGGAGCACCAGGTGAGCAGCACAGGGAATAGCAACACGAGGCACTGCGACAGGCGTCCGATCGCGTAGTTGTGATAGCGCAGTTCATATGCGAATGCCAGCATACCGCCAGTGTACAAGGCGGCGAACACCGTAATCGCAGCGGCAGACAATGGTTGTTGGTCGATATGGCGCCGAAAAATTGTTACCGCCATTACCAGCACGCAGGCCGCAGCGAACCATCCAGCACTCGGTCGCAGTACGCTAAGCCGAGCACCGTGCGCCAAAAGTGGCAATGCAGCGGCGAATGCGATGGTAAGTGCATCCAGCGGAGCGACACCTTTCGCGCGCGCCATCCGACACAACTCCCACGCTGCCACTCCGGCAACGACACTGAGCAACGTGGCCAGTGCGGCGTCACCATACCACGCGGCAGCAACTGCGATCGGGGCGGCAATCAGCGCGACGATAACGCGCTTGGCGAGCTCGGACATTCCGGCGTTCAGACCGAAACCTTGCCGTATCGACGTTCTCGCAATTTGTAATCGAGGATTGCGGCAAACAATTCGTGTCGTCCAAAGTCAGGCCAAAGCACACCGGAGATGTAAAACTCTGTGTAGGCCAACTGCCAGAGTAAAAAATTCGAAACGCGCTGCTCACCCGACGTGCGAATCAACAAATCGGGATCAGGCATACCCGCCGTCATCAGACGTCCGCTGATCGACTCTTCATCAATGTCTTCCGGCAACAGCACGCCCTGCTTCACATCACGCGCCAATGACTGCATCGCACGAACGAGCTCCGTGCGACTACCGTACGAGATGAAGATGTTCAGGTGCAGCGTGTCATTGTGCGCAGTAGTGCGTTCGATATGCTCCACCGCCTGTCGCGCGCCATCGGTCAAGCGTTCCCGCTCACCAAGAATGCACACACGCACGCCGCGTTCAGAAAGCTCGGCAACTTCCTTTGCGATGTACTCCTCGAGCAGCGACATCAGCGCAGACACTTCTGTGCTTGGTCGTTCCCAGTTTTCCTGAGAGAATGCAAAGAGTGACAAGTGCTGCACACCGGCTTCAATCGCACCATGCACAACTTCTCGCACCGCCTTCATTCCCGATCGGTGCCCCAAAGGTCGCGGCAGCAAACGCTTACGCGCCCACCGCCCGTTGCCATCCATAATGATGGCGACGTGGCGAGGCGGAGTACCCGCCAGCCGAACCTGCTCGAGCAGATCGGGTGTGGACAGCGTTGACGTAGTAGCCACAGACGTTCTCAAACTTCCATGATCTCAGCTTCTTTCGATTTGACTGCCTGCTCGATCTTGGCAATGAAATCGTCATGCAACTTCTGTAAATCTTTCTCGGCGTGCTTCACATCATCTTCAGGCACGCTCTTCAGCTTCTTCAACTTCTCGCGCGCGTCGGTACGTGCGTGCCGAATCGCGACGCGACCGTCTTCCGCTAACCCGTGCACGATCTTCACCAATTCCTTGCGACGCTGCTCATTCATTGAGGGAAGCGGTACGCGAATCACGTGACCTTGGTGCGCAGGATCGAGCCCCAAATCCGACTCGCGAATGGCCTTCTCGATAATCTTCGCTTGGCCTTTGTCAAACGGCGTCACCAACAACGTCCGCGCCTCAGGAGCGGACACCGACGCCACTTGATTCAGCGGCACAAATGAACCGTACGCTTCGACCTGAATGGTGTCGAGCATGCTGGGAGAGGCTTTGCCTGTGCGCACGGTCGAGAACTCGCGCTTAGCGCTCTCGATGCCCTTCTCCATGCTGGCCTTACTGGCCTTCAGAATGTCTGGGATCATGACACGAAGGTGCCGACACGTTCACCACGCACTGCGCGGGCGATTGCACCGGGAGTGTGAGTGTTGAGGACAATCAGCGGCAACGAGTTCTCCTTGCACAACGTGATGGCCGTCTGATCCATCACCGCAAGCTCGCCGAGCATGACGTCGCGGAAACTGACCGTTTCAAACTTCGTTGCAGTGGGATCTTTCTTTGGATCTGCGGAATACACGCCGTCCACGCTTGTGGCTTTGATGATAACATCAGCCTTCATCTGAATCCCGCGCAACACGGCCGCCGTATCGGTGGAGAAATACGGATTTCCCGTGCCCGCAGCAAACAGCACCAAGCGGCCCTGCTCCAAATGACGCATCGCACGACGGCGGATGTACGGTTCCGCCAACTCTTCCATGCGGATCGCCGTCATTACGCGCGTATCAACGTTCAGCTTCTCAAGCTGGTCTTGCAACGCCAGTGCATTAATCACAGTACCGAGCATTCCCATATAATCGGCACTGACGCGATCCATGCCAAAGCTTGCAAGCTGGGCACCACGCACAATGTTGCCGCCACCAATCACCAACCCAACGCGGCAGCCTAGGTCAACAACTTCTTTGATCTGCTCACAGAAAAACGACACCCGTTCAAAGTCAAAGCCGATCTTCTTATCGCCGGCGAGTGCTTCGCCAGAGAGTTTGATGAGTACACGCGGATACCGGAGACCGTCGCCGGCCTCCGGTGCCGCCACCGCTAGCGCGGGAGTACTCACGCGTCGCCGAGAGCGAAGCGCACAAAGCGCGTGACAGTGATCTCGCTACCAACAGCCTTACCAGTTTCCTGAATCAGATCAGTAATGGTCTTCTTTGGTTCACGAACCCACGGCTGACTGACCAGCGACATGTCTTTGAAGAATGCTTCCAACTTCCCTGCCGCGATCTTCTCGATCATCGCTTCAGGCTTGCCACTCTGGCGCGCCTGATCTTCCGCAATTCGCCGTTCCGCTTCGATCAATTCTGGCGCAATGCCCGAACGATCTAAAGCGAGTGGATTCATCGCTGCGGCGTGCTCGGCGATGGCCTTCAACATGCTCTGCACCGGTTCGCCCGTCGCCGCGCCCGAAACACTCAGTGACGACTCAACCAGCACACCAACCTTCGAATTGTGGTGCGTGTACATGCCGACGGCGCCGCCGCTGGATGTGAACTGCGTCACGCGACGTACGTTCACCACTTCGCCAAGCTTCGCCGAGCGCTCTTTCACCACCGTGTCAAGCGTCTTGCCTCCCTCGGCGGCGACCGGCGAAGCCAGCAACGCGTCAACGTCTGCGAATGACGTCGCGAGCGCATGCGAGAGCACAATGTCAACAAGCGCCTTGAAGTCATCGGTACGCGCAACGAAATCGGTTTCGCAGTTCACTTCAGCGATAACACCGGAGCCTGCATCACTCGATACCACGCTGCCGATCATGCCTTCGCTTGTCGCGCGACCAGAGCGCGATTCGGCTTTCGCAATGCCCTTCGTACGCAAGTATTCGATGGCCGCATTCAGGTCACCGTTGTTTTCGGTGAGCGCCTTCTTGCAATCCATCATTCCGGCGCCGGTGCGCTGGCGGAGTTCCTGAACATCCTTCGCAGTGAAATTCATAGTCGTCATGGTCAGCTTGACCGTTACAATCAAGATTGTGGAAACGCCGCCGGCTGGAGGCCGGCGGCGCAGGGAAGCTTACTCCGAACGCAGGAGCGCGGATAGCCGCGCTTTGCGCTGGATGCGAGCAGGTTACGCCGGCTCTTCGGTTGGCTCGGCTGCGGCTGCCCCAGTATCCGGGCCGCGCAAGCGAGCTTGGATGGCCTCAGGCTTGGCGCGACGGCGACGACGCTGTGCACCCGCGCCTGCCCCACCACCTTGACCGGCACCTCCGCCACCTTGGCGATCGCCGCCCTGCCCACCACCGCCACCACCACGACGACCGCGATCATCACCGCGACCCGCCGACTCCATACCGCGATCAGAACTGTACGTGCTTTCCTCCGACTCTTCCTCAACCACACGCGTTGGTGCTTCGCGACGCGCATCGGCGATCACGTCAGACAAAGCGCGAGCAATAAGCTCAACAGAGCGAATTGCGTCGTCGTTGCCGGCGATCGGAACGGTAAGCAGATCGGGATCGGCGTTCGTGTCAGCAATTGCGATGATCGGGATACCAAGCTTATTGGCTTCGCTGACCGCGATGTTCTCTTTCTTCGCATCGATCACGAACATCAAGCCTGGCAGGCGCGTCATGCTCGCAATGCCGGACAAGTTCTTCGACAGCTTGTCGCGCTGACGGCGCATCATGAGCTGTTCTTTCTTCGTGTAGTTCGAGAAACCGCCGCCTTCTTCGCTGCCGGCTTCCAGTTCCTTGAGCTTCTTGAGCTGCTTCTTGACGGTACCGAAGTTCGTCAGCAGTCCGCCCAACCAACGTTCAGTGATGAACATCGAGCCGCAGCGCTGCGCTTCCTGCGCGACAATCGCTTGGAGCTGCTGCTTTGTGCAGACGAACAAGACCTGCTCACCGCGAAGCACGACTTCACGCACCAACTTCTGCGCGATCTCAAGCTGCTTCAGCGTCTTCTGCAGATCGATGATGTGAATTCCATTGCGCTCGGCGAAGATGAACTTGCGCATCTTCGGGTTCCAGCGGCGCGTCTGGTGGCCGAAGTGTACACCGGCCTCCAGGAGCTGTTCGATCGTGGGCTGCGACATGTTATAAAAATCAGAGGGTTAGTTCCGCCGCGGCCGTCAGCGTACGTCGCAACCGGCATGGCCGGCACCAGCGAGTACTCAGGACGCGTGAGAGATACGAGCAAAGTGTTGACGCGATGCGCATGCACCGCGTCAACACCACAACGACTAGCGCTTGCTGAACTGGAACTTCTTACGTGCGCCCGGACGTCCCGGCTTCTTGCGCTCGACCGAGCGCGCATCGCGCGTCAGCAAGCCAAACTCGCGCAACTTCTTCTTGTGATCTTCGTTGATCATGACCAACACGCGGGCGATTGCGAGACGCAACGCTCCAGCCTGTCCAGCTTGACCACCACCAGTCAAATTCGCCTTCACGTCGTAGCCGCCAATGGTATCCGTGACCGTGAACGGCTGCTGGATGGATGTCACCAATGACGGGCGTGGGAAATAATCACCCAGCGTACGACCGCCGTTGATTTCCCACTTACCTGTGCCTGCAGTGATGTACACGCGGCACACCGCTTCCTTGCGGCGACCAACGGCGTGGATCTGTTCGGATGCCATTACTTGCTTACTCCTTTCGCAGCGGTCAAAGCGAGAACCTGGGGCTTCTGCGCCACGTGGTCATGATTCGGACCGGCGAATACGCGAAGCTTGCGGCGAAGTGTGCTGCGACCGAGATCGGTCTTCGGCAACATGCCATAGACGGCTTTCTCGATCACGCGCTCAGGGTGCTTTGCGATCATGTCTGCGAACGCAGTATATCTCTCGTGACCCATGTATCCGGTGTGGCGAAAGTACGTCTTCTGTTCCGCCTTCCGGCCGGTCACACGCACTTTGCTCGCGTTGATGATGACGACAAAGTCGCCTGTGTCAGCATGTGGCGTGTACATCGCCTTGTGCTTGCCGCGAATGACCTTCGCAACTTCGGCTGCGAGTCGGCCGAGGACCATTCCTTCAGCGTCAACTACCCACCACGAGTGGTGCAGGTCAGCCGGTTTCGGGCTGTACGTCGTTTGATTCGGATGCATCTAACTGCGGACTAAATTGAACGCGCGCCTCACCGGTGCAGAGTGCAACCCGGGTCTCGGCCCCCTCCAGAGAGGGTGTTTTTGACAGACACAAAGGATAGCCAACTCAGGAAGTCACGTCAACACAACGGTTTACGCGGCAGGTTGAAACTGTCTGCAACCATCACGACGTAGGGGGACTCCAAGAGCCGTGACCGGTATCGGCGCCTCTCCCTCTTCGAATTCGTGACTGCCGTTATGCTCGTCCCAGCCCTTCTTTTTCAGCTCACTGTGGCCAGCTCCGCGCTTCTTCCAGCGCCAGAGCGTACCGCCGGTGCTCGTCTGCCTGCGAGCGAACCGAGGTATAAGCCGGCCAGAATCGCTCGCGCACCCCAAATCGATGGCCGCGACGACGAGGCAATGTGGCGCTCCATCCCAGCGATTACAGAATTCCGCCAATTTGAACCCACCGAGGACGGCGCTCCTACGCTCCGGACCGAGGCACGCATCGCATACGACTCCAAGAATCTGTACGTGCTTGTGCGGAGCTTTGACCCCAAGCCTGACAGCATTTTGGCCGTACTCCAGCGTCGCGATGGATTCTCTCTCTCTGATGACGTGGTGATCGGAATCGATTCCTACCACGATCAGCGCACGGGCTACCTTTTTCGACTGACTGCGGCTGGGGCGATGTCGGACGGGTACGTCTTCAACGACGGCGACGAAGATTGGGGCTGGAACGCCGTGTGGCAGGGCGCCGCGCGCGTGGACTCGTTGGGATGGGTGGCTGAATATCGGATTCCACTGAGCCAACTTCGGTATGTACCTCGCGGCGATAACACGATGGGACTATTGATCTCGCGCCGTATCGCGCGATATGGCGAGCGCGTGGCGTGGCCGCTCTTCCGCCGTTCAAAGACAGGGATGGTCAGTCAGTGGGGCGAAGTGCCCGGCTTTGCGGGCCTGCAAGCGCCTCGACGTGTGGAGCTGTTGCCGTACACCGTTGGAAAGTACGGATACAAACCGCTAGGCGATGGTACGGCGCGCAATGCTGCGCAAACGCAGTTCGGTGCGGATGTCAAACTCGGACTGACATCGAACATCACGCTGGACGGCGCGATCAATCCCGACTTCGGTCAGGTTGAAGCGGATCCGGCGGAAGTGAACTTAAGCGCGTT
>JANNWU010000043.1:0-14350 GCA_031408755.1 Gemmatimonadaceae bacterium
TTCTTCAATCCGAGGAACACCAGTGGCGCAAACCCGAACGCGATCATGAAGAACTGCAGCACTTCATTGTAGATCGCGCTCGTCAATCCCCCCGCGAACACATAGGCCAGCACGATCACGGCCGAAACCAGTACGCTGACGTCGAAGCTCCAGCCGAGCAGCAGGTTGAAGAGCTTGCCCATCGCATACATCGAAATGCCCGACGAGAAAATCGTCATCGCCGCGAAGCTCAACGCGTTGAGCGTGCGTGTCTTCTCGTCAAAGCGAAGCTTCAAATACTCCGGAACGCTGCGTGCGCGTGAGCCGTAGTAGAACGGCATCATGAACAGCGCGACGAATACCATCGCGGGAATGGCGCCGATCCAATAGAAATGCGCGGTCGCAATGCCGTACTTCGCACCCGACGCGCCCATGCCGATCACTTCCTGCGCGCCAAGATTGGCTGAGAGAAAGGCGAGGCCCGTCACCCACGGAGGCAGCGACCGCCCGGACTGAAAGAAGTCCTCGCTAGTTTTTGTCTTCTTGCGCAGCGCGAAACCAATGCCGAGGACGAAGACGAAGTACATCGCCATCACGGCGTAATCGATTGCGGTCAGCTGGGTGACCGGGGTCAAATCCACAGGAACTCCTCTCAGCGCCGGCAAGCGGCGGGGCGGGGGATGAAACGGATGGCACGAATGACAGGACCGGCGCCGATGCACGCAACGGCGTCAACCGCGAGCATCCTATCCTCTGTACCTCGTTAGCGCAGGTTACCGGGTCGGACTTTCTCGCGCCGCTCGCCCCTTCGTTCAGGACGGGCGACCGGGGCGGCTGCCAGAACGGTGGTCCCGGGGAAAGATTATGCGTCGTCCCCCGCGCGGTAAAACGCGCGTCCCCGCCTCGCTCCCCACCGCGAACCCGAATGGACTCGAAGCCCGCCAACGTCACCCGCCGCGACTTTGTCGCCGGGAGCGCCTCGATCGCACTTGGCGCATTGATTGGCCCACCGATGGGCGCATTGATCGGCCCGCCGATGATCGTTCCGCGACACGTCCTTGGGCGTGGATTCCAAGCTCCAAGCGACACGCTCAACATCGCGTACGTCGGCATCGGCGGCATGGGCATCTCCAACTGGACGGCGCTGCTCAGCGAGCGCACCGTGGCTGTCTGCGATGTGGACTATCCGTACTTCGAACGCTCGCTTGCCGGTCGCTTGCGTGTGCGGCCAACGCCAGCCCCGCCACCAACGATCACCGGCGAAGCAGCGACAGCGTGGGTCGCCGCACGCGACGCCGAGATCGCGAAAGCGCGACAGGAAGCGCTTGGTATTGAAGCCGCATACAAAGGGGCAACAAAGTACGCCGACTATCGCGAAATGATGGACAAGCAGAAGGACATCGATGCAGTGCTCGTTGCGACACCGGATCACATGCATGCGATGATTGCGTTGCGCGCGATGCAAGCCGGAAAGCATGTATATGTGCAGAAGCCGCTGACGTACTCGGTGATGGAAGCGCGCGCGTTAGCAAAGATGTCGCGCGATAATCCGCGGATCGTGACGCAGATGGGTAACCAAGGCCATTCCGCAGAAGGCACACGTCGCATTCGCGAATTGATTCGTGCGGGCGTGATTGGCGATGTGAAAGAGGTGCACATTTGGACCGATCGGCCACAGCGCTATTGGGCGCAAGGAATCCCGCGTCCGACTGCCGTTCCCGCGCCAAGCGCGGCACCCGCTGTGCCCGCGCAGTGGAACATGCGCACCGTTGATCGTGCTGTGCTGAAAGCGATGTCCGAAGTGCAGCAGACGCCACCAGATGGTTTGAACTGGGATCTGTTCTGCGGTGCAGCGCCGCTGATTCCATACCACCCGTCGTATCATCCGTTTAGCTGGCGCGGTTGGTTGGACTTTGGTGTGAGTGCGATTGGCGACATGGGCGCGCACTTAATGGATCAGGCCTTCTGGGCGTTGGATCTGACGTATCCCACGAGTATTACTGCGTCGTCCACGCCGTGGGGTGGTGGTAACAACACGCCGGCGTCGTATCCACTGTCGACAATGGTGGAATACGAATTCATGCTGCGCGGCAACAAGCCGATGAAAATGATGTGGTACGATGGAGGCTTGCTTCCGCCGCGGCCACGTCACATGCCCGACGATTTGCGTTTTGGCGCGGAAGGTGGCGGCATCTTTATCGGTACGAAAGGAATTCTGATGCACGAGACGTACGGCGCCAACGTGAAAGTGTTTCCGCAGTCACTGGAAGAAAAAATGGCGCGTGTACCGCAGTCCGAAACGCGTATCACCACGTCGCACGAAATGAATTGGGCTGATGCGTGCAAGGGCACCGGCGCTGCGAGCTCACCATTCTCCTATGCGGCACCGCTGACGGAATTGATGTTGCTCGGCATCGTTGCGTTGCGCGCTGGCCAAGGACGCAAGATTCTGTACGACGGCGATGCAATGCGCGTGACGAACGCGCCAGAAGCAAACGCCTACCTCACGCGCGAGTATCGTGCCGGTTGGGGATTGACTGCGTAAGATGTACGCACTGCGCACAACGATTCTGCATCGGTGCAAACACCGGTGCCAAAGAAGCACTGAACACGGGATGCGAGCATGACGAGTGGTGGACGAGTGGAGCCGTATGATGTCTGCATTGTGGGGTCAGGTGCTGGCGGAGGGATGGCGGCGTATGCGTTGACGCAAGCGGGTGCGCGCGTCGTGCTGCTGGAAGCAGGGTCCAAGTGGTACGCGTCACAGAACTCGCAAATGTTCGTGCCGGCGCATGCCACTCCCCGTCGCGGACGTGCGACAAAGCTCCGGCCATTCGGCGAGTTTGACGCGTGTGATGGTGGCTGGGAGATTGCCGGTGAGCCGTACACGCGCGCCGCCGGTACGCGCTTTGATTGGTGGCGCGGTCGCATGCTGGGTGGACGCACCAATCATTGGGGCCGCATTTCACTGCGCTTTGGTCCGCACGATTTCCGCGGAAAAAGTCGCGACGGACTCGGCGACGATTGGCCTATTTCGTACAATGACGTCGCGCCGTACTACGATAAGATCGATGATCTGATCGGTGTGTTTGGCAGCCGCGAAGGGTTGGAGAATCACCCCGACGGTCGCTTTCAGCCTCCACCCGCGCCGCGCTGTTACGAGTTGTTGGTGAAGAAGGCGTCTGACAAGTTGAACGTCACGTGCATTCCGTCGCGCTTGTCGATCATCACGAAAGCATTACCCGGCAGACAGGCGTGTCACTACTGCGGCGAGTGTGAGCGCGGATGCCAGGTGAAAGCGAATTTCTCAAGCCCCGATGTGTTAATCGCGCCGGCGTTGGCGACCGGTCGGCTCACGTTGCTTACCGATTCCATGGTGCGCGAGGTGACCGTTGGTCGCGATGGACTCGCGACGGGCGTTTCGTACATCGATAAGGCGAGCGGCGAAGATCGACATGTGGCGGCGAAGGTTGTCGTGCTTGCTGCCAGTGCGCTTGAATCTGCACGTTTGCTGCTCAACTCAAAGTCGACATCGTTCCCGCAAGGATTGGCCAACGCCAGCGGCACCGTCGGCAAGTACATCACCGATACCACAGGCACGGATGTCACCGGTTTCATTCCGGCGCTGATGGATCATGTGCCCCACAATGAAGACGGCGTTGGCGGCATGCACGTGTACATGCCGTGGTGGCTGGATAACAAGAAGCTCGATTTCGCACGCGGCTACCACATTGAAGTATGGGGCGGCCGACGCCAGCCTGCATACGGCGCTATGGGCGGAATTCACCGCTATCCAAATGCCGGTGGATACGGTGCATCACTCAAGGCCGACTATCGTCGCTTGTACGGTGCATCAATTGGTCTTTCGGGTCGTGGCGAGATGATCCCCAATGACGACTCGTTCTGCGAAATTGATCCAACAGTGGTCGATCAATTTGGAATTCCGGTACTGCGCTTCCACTGGAAGTGGAGCGATCAAGAACTGAATCAAGTGAAGCATATGCAAGAAACATTTCGCGCACTGATCACTGAAATGGGCGGCGAAGTGTTCTCTCCGATGCCAACCAAAGAGCAAGGATACGGCATCGCAGCCGGTGGTCGCATCATTCATGAGTTGGGTGGCGCACGGATGGGTGCAAATGCATCAACGTCGGTGCTCAACGGCAACTGTCAGGCACACGATTGCAAGAATCTGTTCGTCACTGATGGCGCGCCATTTGTATCGCAGGCTGACAAAAATCCAACCTGGACAATTCTTGCATTGGCGTGGCGTACATCGGATTACATCACGCAGTTGCGGAAGGAGGGTGCACTATGAGCAACAGACCCAACAATTCCAGTGAAGAGACAGACTCGTTCGATGTAGCAGGGAGTGACGACCAGCGCGTTTCCGCCAGCATGCAACCACAAGCAGAAGTTCCCGTCGCCGCCGCGCCGCTGGAAGCATCGACGAACGCGCCCGTGACTCGTCGTTATGCGTTGAAAGTGCTCGGTGCGGTACCGCTGGCTGGCGCACTCTCCGGTGCGATGTCGTGGGAGCAGCAGCCTGTCGTGACGCAGCCTGGACACGCGCATCCGGCGCCGCCGCGCACGCGTAACAATCGCGCAGCACCGCCAACGAAGCACGCATTCTTTACTGCGGCCGAGTTTCGGCTCGTTGGTGTACTTGCCGACGACATTATTCCACATGACGCACAGTCCGGCAGCGCGACTGAGGCTGGTGTGCCTGCGTTCATGGATTTCCATCTCACGGTGCCCGAATCGAGTGAAGATTCGCGCATCGCAATGCGTGGTGGATTAGCCTGGATCGATCGTGAGTCGCGCAAGCGGTTTCGCGTGAGCTATGCCCGCGCAACAGTCGAACAGCGGCACGCGTTACTTGACGATATCGCATGGCCCAAAAAAGCAAAACCGGAATTCAGCACCGGAACGGCATTCTTTACGCGGTTCCGTGACATGGTCGCGTCTGGGTATTACTCCAGCGCGATGGGGTGGCAAGACTTGAAGTACACTGGCAATGTGTATAACGCAACTTGGCAGGGATGTCCCGAGGCTGCGATGACGAAGCTCGGCGTATCCCAAGCATTGATGAACACTCGCATCCCACCACAATGAGTAAGCGACTTGGCGTTGGTTTCGTTGGTAGCGGTTTCAATACGCGCTTCCACATTCAAGCTTTTCGCGGTATCCGTGATGCCGACGTGCTCGGCGTGTGGAGCCCGAGCCGCGAGCGCGCGGAAGCGACCGCAGCGTTCGCGCGCGAGCATGATGTAGGCGAGTGCAAAGCCTACGGTTCGATCACCGAGATGATCGCCGATCCTGCCATCGAAGCGATCTGGCTCTCTGGCCCAAATCAGGCGCGCATCGAGAACGTTGAAGAAATTGTCGCGGCGATTCAGTCTGGCAAAGGCACGCTCAAGGGACTCGCGTGCGAGAAGCCACTCGCACGCAATGTTGCGGAAGCGAAGCGCGTCTGCGAACTCGTCGATAGCGTTGGCTTGAAGACTGGTTACCTAGAAAACCAACTCTTCGCGCCACACGTTGAAACCGGACACAAGCTGCTGTGGGCGCGCGGCGCTGCGTCAACTGGCCGACCATATCTTGCGCGTGCTGCCGAAGAACACAGCGGGCCGCATGCACCGTGGTTCTGGCAGGGTGCGTTGCAAGGTGGCGGCGTGTTGAGCGATATGATGTGTCATTCGGCGCTGCTCGTGCGCCATTTGCTTACGAAGCCGGGCCAGCCGCTGTCGACCGTCAAGCCGGTGAAGATTACCGGACACATCGCGAGCTTAAAGTGGTCGCGCCCGCATTACGCAAAGATTTTGACCGACGAGATGAAGGTGCCGCTCGATTACACCAAGACGCCGTCGGAAGATTTTGCGAGTGTCATGATCGAGTTTCTCACTGACGACGGCTACACGGTGCTCGGCGAAGCAACAACGTCGTGGAGTTTCGTTGGTGCCGGTTTGCGTTTGTCTGCAGAGTTGCTTGGTCCTGAATATTCAATGCAGTGGAATTCGTTGGATCCTGGACTGCGTTTGTTCTTCTCGCGCGAAGTGCGCGGTGGCGTTGGTGAAGACCTGGTCGAAAAGCAGCAGGCAGAAATTGGTGGGATGCCGGTGGTGCCTGCTGAACCAGTTGCATACGGCTACGAAGCAGAGGATCGCCACTTCGCGCGCGTGTTTCTTGGACTCGAAGAACCGCGCCTCACCTTTGCCGACGGTCTCGAGGTCGTGAAGATGCTGATGACGGCGTATCAGAGTGCCGAACAGGGTCGCACGATTGATTTCCCAGGCGAGAATCTCGACACGTTCACCTCGGCAGTGAGCCGCGGCGAGTGGAAGCGATGAGCGCCTTGCGGATTGCGCGCCGTGCAATGGTGGCGTGCGTTTGCGCGACACTCGCGGCGTGTGCCGGTGAATCACGTGCAGCCAACGCGAATCCCGACAGCGTGGCGGCGATTGCGTCGGCCGAGTTAGCGAAGAATCGTCAGGAGGCGCCGTTGTCGAATACCGTGATTTGGACTCCGCTTATCGATTCATCAATGAGCGCTTGGCGTTCGTGGAAATCTGGAAGCGCGATGCCTGCTGGATGGTCCGTTGCCAATGGCGTGCTGTCAAAAGATGGACCAGTTGGCGACATCCAATCGCGCACGCAGTTCGCAAACTTCGAGTTGGAGTTTGAATGGATGCTTGGATCGCGCGGTAACTCGGGTGTGTTTTATCGTGTCACCGAAGAGTACGACATGCCGTACTGGAGCGCGCCGGAGTATCAGTTGTTGGATGATGCAACAATCGGTGACAATCCCGATCGCTTAACGGCAGCCGCGTCGGCGTACGCGTTGTATGCACCAAGTGCCCCGGTATCAAAAGCGGCGGGGCAGTGGAATACAGCGCGCATTGTGGTCGCGGGAAAATTTGTCGAGCATTGGCTTAATGGACAGCAGGTGGTGCAGTACACGCTTTCGAGCCCCGATTGGCTTGCCAAAGTGAAGGCGAGCAAGTTTGGCGAGTACCCGAATTACGGACTCGCCTCGCGCGGTTTCTTGTCCATTCAGGGCGATCACGAAGGTAAGCTCAGCATCCGCGGGATGCGCATCCGGGAACTTCCATGAGTGCAGTCGCTGCTGGTGGCAGCAACGTTCGACTTCGTCTTTCCGTGATGATGTTCGTGCAGTACTTCATCTACGGCTCATGGCTCGTGACGCTGGGCACATTCCTTGGTAATTCGCTCAAGGCCAGCGGCGGTGACATCGGTACCGCGTATTCGCTCCCAGCTATCGCCGCCATCGTGTCTCCGTTCCTCGTTGGAATGATCGCCGACCGATTCTTCTCAACGCAAAAGGTGCTCGCGTTCCTGCACGTGGCAGGCGCGGCGGTGCTGTATTTCGCGGCAACGCAGACTTCGTTCGCCAGTTTCTGGCCGCTGTTCTTGATGTACGTGCTGTGCTACATGCCGACGCTTGCGCTCACGAACGCGCTCGCGTTTGACCACATGGCTGATCCCGCGAAAGAGTTTCCGAGAATTCGCGTGCTCGGTACAATTGGCTTCATCGCCGCCGGCTGGGCGATTGGATTTTTGCCCGACCAAGCGGTCACAGGCGAAGCAACGATGATGGCGGCTGAGAAAACTGCAATGCCGTTGCTGCTTGGTGCGGCAGCGTCGCTTGTGATGGGACTGTATTGTCTCTCACTGCCGCATACGCCACCGCATAACGCCGGAAAGAAGCTGTCCGTACGTGACATTCTCGGCCTCGATGCGCTTGCGCTGATGAAGGATCGCTCATTCGCTGTCTTTGTGCTCGGCTCATTCTTGCTCTGCATACCGCTGCAGTTCTACTACGCGTTCGCAAATCCATTTCTGAATGAGATTGGCGTGCAGAACGCCGCTGCGAAGATGACGCTCGGTCAGATCTCAGAAATTGGGTTCATGCTGCTGATGCCCTTCTTTTTCGCACGACTCGGTATCAAAAAGTTGTTGCTTATTGGTATGGCGACATGGACCTTCCGTTATCTGCTCTTCGCGTACGGAAATGCCGGCAGTGGTATGTGGATGCTATACCTCGCGCTGCTGGTGCACGGCGTCTGCTACGACTTCTTCTTTGTGACGGGTCAGATCTACGTCGATCAGAAGGCCGATATTCGGATTCGTGCGGCCGCACAAGGATTTATTGCGCTCGTCACACTCGGCGCCGGTCAGCTGATCGGATCGAAGCTGTCTGGCATGGTGGTTGATGCCAATATCATCGCGGCGGCAACCCCTGGCGGTGCCGTTGCTCACAACTGGATGCAGATCTGGCTTGTGCCGGCAATCGGGGCACTTGGTGTGCTGTTGATCTTCGCTGTGCTGTTCAAGGCACCTGCCACAGCCGCGAAGTCAGCGCACGCGCACGCTTAGTGCCATACAGCAACGTGGCACTGCTATGAGTTTGTTTGTGTTTCCGATGCAGCAGTGCAAACGCGCACTTCTCGTACTAGCTGCATCGGCATGTGGGGCGGGAGCACAAACCCCCGTGCTCACTGTGCAGCAGTCGCAGACCACGGCGCTGCTGCAAGCCGTCAGCGTGAGCGCTCGCGATCCGCAGATCGTGTGGGTTAGCGGTCACGCAGGCACTTACGCGAAAAGCAGTGACGGCGGAAGCACATGGTCTGCGTTCGTGATGCCAACCAAAGAGAAATTGCAGTTCCGCGATCTGCACGCGATTGATGGAGTTCGCGCGTGGCTGATGGCCGCAGGCACAGGCGCTGCGTCTGGGATCTTTGCAACGCGCGATGGCGGTCACACGTGGACCGCATCGTTTGTAAATCGCGACACATTGGCGTTCTACGATTGCATGGCGTTCTTTGACGAGTCGCACGGCTTCGCATTCAGCGATGCAGTCAACAGCCGTATGCCAATTGTCAGCACCAGCGATGGCGAACGGTGGCTCGTCGCAGACATCGCGTCCCAAGACGGTGAAGGCGGGTTTGCAGCGAGCGGCACCTGCGCGATCGCAACTGGCGCAGGCACCGCATTTATCGCGACCGGTTCAGCGACAACTCCGCGTGTTTTGCGAACAACGGATCGCGGCGCGACATGGGCGGCGGCCGCACTGCCGCTAGTTGGCGGTACCGGCGCTGGTGCGACATCAGTCGCGTTTCGTGACAACGATCACGGCGTCGCACTTGGCGGTGTGATCGGCGGCACTGCGGTGGGGCCACGAGCGTCGCGCTCCAGTGATGGTGGTCGCACATGGACGCTCGCGAGCGATCCACCCTTCGCGGGAGCGGTATACGGCGCCGCGTATGCTCAAACCAGTGGCGGTCCGATTCTCGTGGCGGTCGGCCCCAGTGGAGCGGCTTACACGCGCGACGACGCCAACACGTGGACAATGCTCGATGCTGCCGCGTACTGGAGCGTTGGCTTTGGCAGTGCAGGCACCGGCTGGATGGTCGGGCCTAAAGGGAGAATTGTCCGGATCGACTGGCGCTAGCTGAGCAAAAGCGCCTGCTGCGCTAAGGGCGTGGCTATTTGCTCAGCTCTCGAGCCTGATTGCCAGTTTACGGCCAGCGTACATACCCAATCCCGTTCCGACCATGCCGAGCATAAAGCCGGTCATAATGCCGATCCGTGCGCCCGCGAGGCCGAAGACGGTGCTGAAAACGACGCTACCGGTAATGGTGAGAAATTTCCGCATATCATTCAGACTGCCGTTTGAACCAATGGTCACAAAGCGCGCGCGACGGTTCGTGAGGAAGTGCCCACCGCCCAGTGTTTGCTTTTAAAAATGCCACAGCGAAACCGCGGCGCAAATCGCTCGTAGAGAAACGCATCCCCATTCTTGTGAGCATCCCAATGCGCGTTCCATTCACTTCTCTCGCTCTCGCCGCACTGATCGCCTCGCCGCTCGTCGCGCAAACCGACGATGGCAGGACCTTCCGCTGGTCTGGACCCGTTGCAGTGGATCGCTTCATTCGACTGTACAACATGAATGGCGACGTACGCGTTGAGCGCGGCGGCAGTGGAACGGCGGTGGAAGTGATCGCCGAACGTCGCGTTGAGCGCGGTGACCCCAAGACTGTATCGTTTGCGGTTCGCATGCGCAACGATGGCGACGTGGTAGTGTGTGCGCTTTGGGGTAGCGACATGCAGTGCACCGACGACGGCGCGCGTGGCACGTATTCGTCGGGCCGCTGGCGTAACAATGAGTCAATCAATGTCGTAATTCGTGTGCGCGTGCCTGATGGCGTGAAGACGCTCGCGCACAGCACGAACGGCAATATCTCCATTGAAGGTGTGACGGCCGAAGTTAACGCGCTCACCACAAACGGAAATGTCAACGTCAGCACATCCAGCGGCCTCGTAAACGCCAGCACAACAAACGGCAGCGTCACCGCTACGCTTGGCGCAAATAGCGGTGCGGATCCAATGCGTTTCTCGACGACAAACGGTTCCGTGACAGTGTTCGCGCCACTGGAGTTAAACGCGAACGTCGAGCTGGATACAACCAATGGCGACGTGGTATCAGACTTCCCGATTACTGTCAGCGGCCGCATGCGGAGCAATCAGCTTCGAGGAACACTCGGCGCAGGCGGACGCCGAATTGTGGTGCAGTCAACGAACGGCGACGTCTCGCTGAAAAAGAGAGGAAGCTGACGTGACGCCAGCGCGCCAAACGGTACCAGAGCGTGGTACCAGAATTCGCGGCGCGCCGGTCGCTCCGTTACTGCCCACTGATCTCACCGCGCCGATTCGTGCGGTGTTGATTGGCGAAGCGCCTGGGCCACGTGGCGCCGATCAATCGGGTATTCCGTTTTTTGGTGATCGTGCTGGGAAGTCGCTGTACGCCGCGATGTCGCAGGCCGGCGTATTGACGTGGGTTGGTGATCCGCTCGCGGTGAAGTGGGATGGTGCAGCACTCATTTCCGCTGGCGTCAGGCCGATTGTCACCGGTGTGCTGCTGACAAATGCATATGATCGGTGCCCAACGGATGATGGCGTGCATTTTCGCGCACCGACGCGTGCTGAGCGCGAGAGTGCGTCGAACCTGTGTCGCCTGCGTGCTGACGTACAGTACGCGACTGATCGTGGTGCCGATAAAATTTGCTGCTTAGGAAAAGTCGCTGCAAATGTTGCCAAATTACTCAATTCGACGCTGACCATCCACGAACTTCCGCACCCGAGCGCGCAGGGATTGCTGACGTCAGCGCCGAATCGCGGGAAGGGAGCACGCATGATCGACCTCGAAGCTGCGTGGGTACGCAGACTTGCTGATTTGCTTCGTGGGCCTTCGTAAGCGCGGTCGTGGCATAGGCTGAAGAGGCGTGCGTTCAGCGTGACTGACAGCTCGCCGAACACCAACTCGCCTCACACTCAGCTCGCCTTACACTCAGCTCGCCTCACACTCAACTCGCCTCACACTCAGCTCGCCGAACACCGAGCTCGCCAAACACTCTGCGTGTTGTCGGAAATTTTACTGGTTGCCGCCACCTAAATTGAAGAAGTCCAATCGCGGGTTGACGACACTGTTGTAAATCGAACCAAAACTGTATGACAGACCAGTGTAGAAAAACAGATTGTAGTTGCTCGCGAGTGCGCGTTGTTGCGTGAGAATCTGATCACGCGTACGTCCACTGGCCGACAGAAAAATCTGGTCTCGAATCAGTGACGCGCCACCGCCAATATTGAACTGCAGACCTTTCACGAGATTCAAGTTGGTTTCACCGTTGAAGCTCAGATTCCACTTTTTCGCATCAGGAATGAAGCTCGCATAGCGCCCGCTGACATTCACGCTGCCCCAGCTTTTCCTGATATCTGAACCAACAACCAACTCCTGCTGCATGCGAAACTCATTGCTCTTGCCGTAAATCGTTGGCTCTGTCCATTTGAAGTACCGCGGGCCAACGCCATATGAAATCGCAATCTGCTGACTGGTCGCCTGTGACCACGGAAAGATGTTGTATTCAATCACCGGTGCGGCACGGAATACCAGATCGGTGTTGTTGAACTCGCTGTAGCCAACGCTTGTAATCGCACCAACAGATAAACGGGGCGAGAGCGCCTTCACACCTCGCCCAAATGCGGTCCCGCTGCGAATGGTATTCGAGACCGTGGTTGAGTCGTCAATTTCAAACGTGCTGAATCGCGAATTCTGGTTCACGCCCGCCCGGAACGATGAGCTCTGCGTAGTGCGCCGGACGCGTAGATTGCCAAAGAAACTGCCGTTTGTCTGCCGACTTTCTGAGCTCAGAAATCCATTCGCTGACGCTGAGATAACAAAAAAATTCCACTTGTCCTGCACAGACTGCGGCGACAGTTGTCCGGCGCGTTTCGGCACGTCGTACTCCACACGTACGCGATCCGCGAGGGCAGTGGATCGCACGTACGGAACGAGCAGCACCTTAAACGTCGCCGCGAGTTTGCGTCGAATAGGATCCTCCGCCTCGTTCGGAATCGTGCGCACCACCGCCGTATCTGCTCGCCCTGCAAAGCGCCCTCGGCCAAGCGCCGTCACAGTGTACGTAAACGAACCACTACCGGTCTGAATCGTCGTCACTAAAAACTGCACATCAGCAAACAGCCGGTCGCGCGTCCACGTGACAAATGGCATCTCGAGCACAAAGAACTCGGTGTCACAGCCCAGCGATGTATCGCCCTGACAATCAAGAAATGCTTTGATCGCGTCCGTCATGCTCGTGCTGTCGGCTTTCTTCGTGGTGTCAGCCTGTGCGATGAGACAGACGGGGGAAAGAACGAGCATTGCAGCCAGAGTCCAGCGGCGGAGGCAGCGGCATCGTGATGTCATGAACTGTGGATTTGGGGTGATTGCTACGCACTGAGATGCCGCGAAGGGCCGAACGGTTGCTCCCCGGTACCCGGAGATCGCAGTAGCTTTCCTGACAACGGACGCGCGGTCTTCTTTTGCCCTTCAGACAGTGTCACACGGTCGCCTGATCGTTACGGGTGGTGCAGGATTCATCGGGAGTGCCACCATTTGGCAACTCAACGCGATGGGGTTCGACGACATCCTCTGTGTAGATGCATTGCGCACGGGAGAAAAATGGAAGAACCTCGTCGGATTGCGCATTACGGATGTATTAAACAAAAATGAGTTTCTCAACACGCTCCGCACGAATCCGCACGCCTACCGGGCTGACGCTGTCATTCACTTCGGCGCCTGCTCGGCCACCACCGAGCGCGATGCCGATTATTTGTTGGAGAACAACGTCCACTATACGCGCGAGCTGTGTGATTGGTCGCTGGCCCGTGGCGCACGGTTCATCTACGCCAGCAGCGCAGCCACGTACGGTGACGCTGCACAGGGCTTTGACGACAATCAAGAACGCTTGGAATCGTTGGTTCCGCTGAACATGTATGGCTTCTCCAAACACCTGTTTGATCTTCATGCTGCGCGCACGGGTCTACTTGATCGCATTGTGGGATTAAAGTTTTTTAATGTCTACGGCCCAAATGAATACCACAAAGGCGACATGATGAGTGTTGTCTGCAAGGCGCATCGGCAGATTCAGGACACTGGTGAGCTGGAGCTGTTTCAATCGCATCGCGATGGAATCGCCGACGGCGAACAGCAACGCGACTTCGTTTACGTGAAAGACGCGGCGAAGGTTGTCGCGTGGTTAGTGGATGCGCCGCATGCCAATGGTTTGTTCAATCTGGGCACGGGTCAGGCGCGCAGCTGGAATGCGCTCGCGCACGCTGTTTTTGCCGCGATGGGTCGAAAGCCAAAAATCCGTTACGCACCAATGCCGGAGTCGATCCGTGATCGGTATCAGTACTTCACCATGGCATCGATGGCCAAGCTCACCGCCGCTGGCTGTCCAGTGAGTTTTACATCGCTCGAACTGGCGGTTCACGACTACGTCACGCAGTACCTCGCTCGTGACGAAGCGACGCTTGGTGTTGTTGCCGCCCAACCATCAGGGTCGAACTAGTTTTCAGTCTCGAACGGCAGAAATTGTGCGAACATGTCGGCCGACAGCTTCATCCCCGTTGAGGCCACTGCCACACGCAGCGACGACAGCTCGGCTTCCGCGTAATCTGCTGAAGTAATCGCAAACGCATCGCGGAAGAGCGTGTCAGGCGGTCCCGCGCGAACGGGCAGCGCACCACCAACCTGATCCCAGTACATGTCGAAGTCGTAGGTCCACGGCCCGATGGTCAATCGCAGCAGCACACGGTCCGAATCGCAGTCTTGATAGATCTCGCCGCGATGCAACATCTGCTGTACCCACAGCGCCGCTAAGCGGCCATGATCACCCTCACTGCGAAAGAGCGCATCGGCTGCCTCGCGTAGGTGCCACCCATACCGCAGGCCAAAGGTCTGCCGTACGTCCGTGCTCTCATCACTGAGTTCGTCGAGTGGCCACATCGG
>JANNWU010000044.1:0-2453 GCA_031408755.1 Gemmatimonadaceae bacterium
TACTGTGGGAGCCAGCACCGGTGCGCACAGCTGTCATGTCAAATGGCGAAGCGTGGCTGATGACAGACATGCTGCGCGATGTGATACGGCGAGGTACCGCCGCACGTGCTGCGAGCGGGCTGCGCGTCCCGGCCGGCGGTAAAACCGGCACCACCAACGACGGCGCCGATGTCTGGTTCATTGGCTTCACGCCAGATCTCGTCGCTGGTGTCTGGATGGGACTCGATCGCCCGCGTCCGCTGATGCGCAACGCGCAGGGCGGTGAACTCGCAGCGCCAGCGTGGATGGCATTCATGACAGAGGTGTATCGCCGTCGACCAAGTTCGGTCGGGTTCCCGGGACCTGGTGGGTTGATCGCTGTGCCAGTTGATCGTTTGACCGGATTACGCGCCGGCCCACTCTGCCCCGCTGACCGCGTCTACGTCGATTATTTCGTGCAGGGCACGGAGCCAACAATGGAATGCGACGGCTCCATACCGGGCATGCCTGGCAGCGACACGAGCGGCGTGATCGGTGCGCAAGATGTGCTGCAAGGCAAAGCGAAACGCAGCGCGGCAGACACTGCGAATCCATTCCGTCTCCCGTGAGTGAGTGGCAGCCGCTGGACTGTCATGCGCACAGCACGTGCTCCGATGGCGTACTCAGCCCCGACCAGGTTATTGCCACTGCTGCGGCGCGAGGTGTGCGCGGTTCAGTCAGCGATCACGCCAGTCGTGATGTGCGGTTCTCGCTGAAATCCGTAGAAGCGGTCGACGAGTACGCGACGCAAATTGCACATCTGTCATATCGAAGTGCAGAATTTTGTTCACACGATGCGCTGTGGCGAGAGTTGCCCGCCACGCTCATGCAAAGTCTCACCCATCGCATTGGATCGTTGCACGCGTTCGCGCTCAGCGATGGCACGCTCATTCGTATGTTTCAGAAGACATTGCCCGATGGATTGACGCCGTCGCGCTACATGGCACAGCATGTTGCTGCAATCGAATTGCTCGCCGATACGATGCCGATAGAGATTTTTGCGCATCCAACGTTACTCCCGCATCCGCTGCGAGCGCTTCCGCCCGACGAGCTGTGGGAAGAGCGTGACGAAGAGCGATTGGTGATTGCACTGAAGCGCAATGACATCTGCTTTGAAGTGTCAAATCGCTACCGCGCGCATCCCCGATTAGTGCAGCGCGTGATTGCGCATGGCGTTCGTCTGTCGCTCGGTTCCGATGGGCACCAACCCGAACAGGTCGGCAATATTGAATGGCCGCTTGCGTTGACACGCTCACTCGGTGTCGCCGATGACGCGCTCTTCGATCCGCTCGTACACGGGTCGCGTCTTGGATAGCGTGACGGTCTATCGTGCGTCGTGGGTGTTACCAATCTGCAGCGCACCCATTGCAAATGGCGCTGTTGCTGTGCATGGTGAGCGGATCAGCTTTGTCGGTGCGTTTGCTGATGCGCCGAGTGGCACTGTGGTTGATCTTGGTGATGCAGCGCTGCTGCCAGGATTAGTGAATGTGCATACGCACCTTGAGCTCACGCCACTCCGGCACATGCTGGAAGGGTTGGATTTTGCGCAGTGGATTCGCACGCTCACCACACTGCGGCGTTCGGTGCTGACTGACACGGCAGATCTCGAAGCCGGCGCGCGTATCGGTATTGCAGAAGGACTACTGCGCGGCATCACGACGTTCGCGGACACCAGCGACACCGCAACGCCAGTTGTTGCCGCTATGCACGCGATGGGCATCCGTGGAGTTGTCTACAAGGAAGTGTTTGGGCCAGACCCGGAGCGGTGCAGCGCATCGCTGGCTGAACTGCGCGATGCGGTGCGCGAGCTGCGTACACGCGAGTCAGAAGCAATTCGCATTGGGGTCTCTCCGCATGCACCGTACTCGGTATCGGCGGCGCTCTTTACTGCCACCGCTAACTATGCGATTGCAGAAAAATTGCCGATGGCGGTGCATCTCGCTGAAAGTGCCTTTGAAGAAGCGCTGGTTACGCGCGGCGAAGGTCCGTACGCTGACAATTGGCGCAGCCGAAACATCGATCCGATGGGTGCACGGTCACGATCGAGTGTGCAACTGCTGCACGATGCGGGCGCATTGCGCGCGCGACCACTCATCATTCACGCCGTGCGCGTGGACGATGCTGATATCGCGTTGCTTGCCGAGTCAAACTGTGCGGTGGCACACTGTCCTGTATCAAATGCGCGGTTCGGACATGGTATCGCACCGTTGAATGCTTTTCTCGATGTGGGCATTGCAGTAGGCATCGGTACGGATTCCGTGGCCAGCAACAATCGCATGGACCTGCTGGACGAAGCGCGCGTCGCGCATCTCATGGCGTGTACGCGCACCGCTTCATGGAGTGCGCTCCCCGCCGCACGCGCGCTTACGCTGGCAACCAGCGGTGGTGCGCAGGCACTTGGGTTGTGGGAGCGGCTCGGCACGTTGCACGTAGAT
>JANNWU010000045.1:0-4711 GCA_031408755.1 Gemmatimonadaceae bacterium
GAATTGTCATCAGCGCGAATGCGTGAATCTCGCACCGCGCGCGCGCGCTCGCATCGCGCAGGATGGCTGAATACTGAGCAAAATCCTGTGCGTCGTGAAAGACCGTTGCTCGATTGTGCCCGCGCTGAGTGACATGCATCGGGAAGTTTGGCGCGACCAATCGCAGCCAGCGTGCCATCGGTACCTCTACTGAATTCGCGAGGGTGGTGGGGAGCGGACGAGCCGGACGTCTATTGACAGCGACTCTTCGCGGGCAAGTGGACGATACGCGATGCGATGACGACAGCAATGAGTAGCCGTCTCGAATAAGCGCACTGCGGCTCAAATGCACGCATTCACCTGGTGCGAACTCGCTCAGGATTATGTGCAATCATTCGGATCGCGACGACGACTGAAACTCGCAACTTGTAATCTCAGACCTTTTGATCCGGTCTTTGTGCAGCCATCCATGTCGCAACGGAGACTGAACCGCGAATCAAGATCTCCGGAATCAAGATCTCTGACCCCTTGATCCCGTGTCGCGACGGAGACTGAAAATCCGGAATCAAGATCTCCGAATCAAGATCTCCGACCCCTTGATCCCCGGGATCAAGATCTCTGACCCCTTGATCGGTAGACCCCTTGATCGGAAATCTCAGACCTTTTGATCCGGTGCTCTGTGCAGCCATCCGCGTCGCGACGGAGACTGAAAATCCGGACCAAGATCTTCGAAACCAACATCTCTTCACCTCTGATTCGGAATCAAGGTCTCGGAATCAAGATCTCTGAGCCTTTGATCACGATTCAAGATCTCTGAGCCTTTGATCTCGAATCAAGATCTCTGACCCCTTGATCTGGATTTCAAATCAAGATCTCTGACCCCTTGATCGGATCTCGAATCAAGATCTCTGACCCCTTGATCTGGATTTCAAATCAAGATCTCTGACCCCTTGATCTCGAATCAAGATCTCTGACCCCTTGATCTCTGAAGCGATTGCAGCCGGCGGAGCACTGCTTGCAGCACGGCTCCGCTCCTGTCGCTTGTGCGCGTCATGCCCGCGTCGTTCCTGAACGCTACAGAATCCTGTAGCCGACAAGGGTGCATGACCTGTAGACTATTCGCTAGGCCACGCAATCTCGGTCCACGCAGCGATTGCGCCTGCTTACGCAGCGAGCTGAATCACAAAGTGTGTGTCTGCAGACTCCTCATCAAAATCTTCGCTTTCCGGATCAGACAACTGCGTGATATCGCAGCGGTATGCCCCCACGTCGAGCGTGATGATACAATCCGCATCGGCATCTTTCAGCAGATCATGATCGTCGAACTGCGCCGCCATTGAAAGCGATTCAAAATTTGTCAGGAGCAGTCGGCCGCGCGTCGCAACAATGGTCCCTGCGATAGAACGAAACTGATTGCTCGGTGCCGCGACGCTGCCGATGTCAACGTTCCAGTCATTCTCAGATCCCGTACGCCAGATCAGCAGCCGCTGTGCCGCCATCTCTGCGAGAAACTTGTTCATGAGCTGCTCGAACTCCCAATCATCGTCTACGAAACCCTGATACGCGTCGGGGTCAATGAGCGCGAGAAATCCAGAATCGTCTGACAGATTTACGCGTGATGTGCGCATTGGTACTCACGGGAGTTGGCTCGCAGAATACATCGCAGCATGAAGAGTACTGCGCCAGAAATTCGTCGCAACATCGTGGCTCGCATTGCGCGTGTTCGATGTAACGAGCCAAGCACATCTGAAAGGCGTCGCGGATTGACAGATAGGCAAGATACAAAACCGCCCTCCAACCAGCATCTGGTTGGAGGGCGGTTTCACATGTCTGAGCTACCCGCGTTCTAGCGGCAAATCCACGGCGTTGCGTTCTCACGAGCCGTGCTTCGACGAGCATTCGTTTCATCAATCGCCGTGAACGTCACTTCAAGAAATCCATCGTCCTGACTCTGCGACGTGCACTGCATCTCCTTCCGGACACTAAACGCGCCATTCGCATCAGCCTTAATCGGACCAAAGGCGATCGCTTGACTCGTGTTTGGCGGCGGTGAACCGGTCAATCGCACGGGACCATTCGCGGTGAAGTTCGTGCCGCTGATCGTGATCACTGGACCGGTCGCCGTACGCTGAATCGCGACGCTCAGTTTGAGCGGCGGCGTCGTCTGTGCATGGACCGCCGTCGGCGCGGCAGCGATGGCCAGCCCACAGAGGACAGCGGCCCCAATGGATGACCATGTGCGACGAGCCTGGAGGACACGCATTTACAACTCCTGAAAAGGGGATGCCCGCAGTCAAAGACGATCACGGGGCGTCGCATGGCACAGCCGGCGCCAAATGCTACAATTCAGCGAGCCAGACCGATTCACTTTACACCGTAATATACACCACTCCCGCGCTTGAGTTCAGCGCTCCAAGTGGTTTGTTTCCTTGGACTTATGGAATTGCCTGCCCCACAGATACGCCGCCGGTGAGCCTGCGCGAACGACTCGCCGATTCGGTGGCCCGCGCCGCCGTCGTCGAACAGGAACTGCTCGACCCGCGAACCGTCAAAGATCCCAGGGCGCTCGCAACCCTCGGCAAAGAACACCAGAGACTGCTGGAGATAGTTCACCTCGCTGCTGAGCTCGACCAGGTGGAGCGCGAGTTGGATGAGGCGCGCGACATGGCCGCGGGCGACGACGCAGACTTTGCGGCCGAGGCGCAAGCAGAGGTGCTCCGGCTCGACGAAAGGGTGGTGGCAATTGATGCCGAGTTGAAGCCCCTTCTGATCCCGCGTGATCCGCTCGACGATCGTCCCGCGATCATCGAAATTCGTGCCGGTACCGGTGGCGATGAAGCGGCGCTGTTTGCGGCCGATCTGTGGCGCATGTACGAACGCTACTTCGCACGCCAAGGATGGCGCATTGAGATCATGTCGATGTCCGACGGCACACTCGGCGGCATTAAAGAAGTGATCGCCAAGATCGACGGTAACGGCGCGTTTGGTACCATGCGTTGGGAATCTGGCGTGCACCGCGTGCAACGTGTGCCTGCCACCGAAACGCAGGGTCGTATTCATACGTCGGCTGCAACGGTTGCGGTGCTTCCAGAAGCGGAAGAAGTGGACGTCAGCATTGACGACAAAGATTTGCGCATTGATGTGTTTCGCTCATCAGGTCCGGGCGGACAGAGCGTCAATACGACGGACTCTGCGGTGCGCATTACGCACATCCCCAGCGGTTTAGTTGTCAGTCAGCAAGATCAGAAATCGCAGCTGCAGAACAAGCTGAAAGGCATGCAAGTGCTGCGTTCGCGCCTCCTCGATATGCGCCTTGCGGCACTCGAGGGCGAACGTTCACGGATGCGGAAGACGCAGGTGGGGACTGGCGATCGATCTGCGAAAATTCGCACGTATAACTATCCGCAAGATCGCGTTACGGATCACCGTATTGGCTTGTCCCTGCACGGAATGCAGGGGATCATGGACGGCAACATCGCGCCCTTCATCGACGCGCTGCTGGAAGAAGAAATTAAAGAGCGACTTGGTGGCTGAACTCGTGCGACCGCAGACCATCAATGAATTGCGCGATGCGTTGGCGGTTCGACTGCGGAGCGTGAGTGAGCAGCCGTTGGACGACGCGCGCGAACTGTTAGCCAGCTTGCACGACGCGCCGCGATCGTGGTCAAGCGCGCACGCGAGCGATGTCGCGCTCGAGTTACTGGTCGAGACAGCGTATGAATGCGCAGATCGGCGCGTCGTCGGTCAACCGATGGCGTACGCCACGAAGCGTGCGGCATTTCGGCATTTGTTTTTGCATGTCGATTCACGCGTGCTGATCCCGCGCATGGAAACTGAGGAGCTCGTGTCGCTGGCGCTGCCGTTCATCTCGCAGGGCTGCACAGTGGTTGATGTGGGCACTGGCTCGGGCGCCATCGCGCTCGCGATTGCCACGGAGGCACGGGCTGCGCGGGTGATCGGCATCGACATCTCGTCAGACGCGATTGCTGTAGCCGAGATGAATGCGCGTGCCGTGTTGCAAAAATCATCGTCGCACACCGAGTTTCGGTGTGGACATTTGCTGGAACCCTTGGGCGACGAGCGTGTTGAGGTGGTTGTGTCCAACCCTCCCTACATCGCACTCACGGAGTCCGATGAGTTGCCCGCGCTGGTGCGCGATTGGGAGCCAGCGACAGCGCTCTTTGGTGGCGCGACGGGAATGGCAGTCATTGCCGAGTTGGCAGCGCAGGCGGCGGAGCGGCTGGTGTCTGGCGGGGTCATCGTGCTGGAGATCGATTCGCGGCGATCCCGGGAAGCTGCCGCGTGCTTCGCAGATGATGCGTGGCGCGATGTGAGGCAGGTGACGGACGCCTTTGGCCGTGACCGGTTCGTGGTCGCGCGTCGAGCTCCTCGCGGTGTCGACGGGGCTCGGCTGGGCCACGCGGCGCCCGAGGCCGCGGAAGCGATTGGCGAGTAACTTTTCTCTGTGACGGTCCGTTGGGCCGTGAGAACCTTAGACGAGATGTATAGAGATGCTTGAGGAAAAGGCCAAGGAGCTTGGTCGTCAGATCGGCCAGTCCACGGAATATCAGGCGCTAAAGCGCTCCAACGAATCGCTCACGGAAGACAGTGAGGCATCCGGCGTACTTCGGCGCATGACACAACTGCGTGGCGAAGCGCAGGCGTTCATTGAGCGCGGTGAGGATCCACCGGCGGAGATGGAGCAAGAGCTAGATCAGCTGTTGCATAGCGT
>JANNWU010000046.1:0-3767 GCA_031408755.1 Gemmatimonadaceae bacterium
CGCGGCCGGCTACCGCGTGCGTAAAATTGGCGCTGATCGCGTTGAGCTTGATGGTCCAAGTGGTGGCATCGTGCTGCATCTGAATCGCAAAGGAAAAACTCCATGACTTGCAGGTTTCTGAACGCCGTCAAGTTTCCCGCGATCTTCGCGCTGATTGTGGGCGCGCTCGCGGCATCAACGCTCAGCGCCCAAGTTACACCAGCGCGACCGGCGACCAACACAATTCGGTTCGTCGATGCGCGCCTTGAAGACGTGATCGTGGCGATGGGACAAATGCTCGGGCTCACCATCGTGTCGACCGACGTACCGGACAAGCGGGTGACGATCAGCACGCCTACCGCAGTGCGCTCCGCCGACGTTGGCAGCATCCTTGAATCACTGCTCGAGTCGCACGGTCTTGTGTTGGTTCGCAGCGGTGCGGTGGCGCAAGTTGTGCCGGCGTCGCAAGCTCCGGTTGCTGGTGGGGAGATTGGTGTTGGTCTCGACTTCCCCGATCCGCCGCCGTTGGGACTCGTGACGCGACTCGTTCCGTTGCAACACATTCGCGCCGATGAAGGTGTGGCCGCGCTAAAGCCGATCGCGGGCCCGAACGCGCGTATCGAAGCGGTGGCGCGATCCAATTCGCTGCTCATTACCGATCGTGGCTCAAACGTTGCGCGCTACCTTGATTTGTTGCGTCGGCTCGACGCCGCAACGCAAGGCGAAGATGGCCTCCGAACATACGTCGTGAAGTTGCGGTACGCGGCCTCCGACGACCTGGCGGCAGTGCTTGGGCAACTGTACGGTGCAATTGTTGGAGCGACTCGACGCTCGTCGCTTGATGATCAAGCGCTGTCCAGAAATCTTGGTGCATTCCGCGAACGCGAATCAGAAACGATGCGCCAGCGCCGTGATATTCAACCGGCCACTCAACTCGCGCCTGCCGCGATCTCACGCGATACCTCACGTAGCGCTGGATCGCTTGTTGGGCAGACAACGATTGTCGCCAATCCGCCCAGCAATGCACTCGTGATTCGCACTGCGCCATCCAACATTGCGCTGTTGCGCGAAACAATCGACTCGCTCGATCGCCGACCGGTGCAGGTCTTGATGGAAGTGACGGTGGCCGAAGTTGTGCTTGGTCGCGGGACTGAGTTTGGCATCAATTGGGCCACGGCAACCGGCAACGCAAACAACAATCGTGGCGGTCAGTTTGGCCAACCCACGGTGCCTGATTCACTTGACCCGATCCAAGATTTTGTGGCGCGTGTGACGCGGCTCGGTAAGATCGACGTGCGCGCGGTGCTGCGCACCCTGGCATCCACGTCAACTGTCAAAGTGCTAAGCACGCCGGAAATTCTCGCGGTGAATAATCGCGAAGCACGAATTCTGGTGGGTAGTAAAGTGCCATTTATCGCATCAACCCGGCTTGGCAACGACGTCGCGATTGATCGCGCGGTGCAATATCAAGATGTCGGTACGCAGCTCACGCTGATCCCAACAATCAACGACGATGGGTACGTGAGCGTCCAGCTGTTGCAAGAGGTGAGCAGTTTGACCAATCAGACTGTGCAGGCCGCGTTGAATGCTCCTGTCATCACAACGCGCGAAGCGTCGACGCGCGCCATTGTGCGCGACGGGCAAACTGTCGTCATTGGCGGCCTAATCGGCACCTCGCAAGAACGCATCGAGAGCGGCGTGCCAATTCTGCGCGACCTTCCGTTGCTCGGCTACCTCTTCAAGCGGCAGACCACGTCGAAAGCGCGCACCGAGCTGGCCATCTTCATCACCCCCTACATCGTGAGAACGGATGCCGAGGCCGACGCGCTGTGGGAACGCGCGCGTCAACGCACGCAAGACCCGGAACCGGGTGATGCACGCACGCTTCGCAAAGGCGTACCGGCGGTGCCAGCGGTGCAAAAGCCGTGACCTTTCCGTTCGACGATGCACCGCCGCCTGCGCGTGATCTGCGTGACGCTGCAACCGGCGTGCTCGCTCGTCGGCTATCGGCGCGGTATCTCGAAGAGCACGTTGTGCTGCCGCTCGGCGTCGATGAAAGCGGTGTGTTGGTGTTGGCAGCTGGTGCGCCGTTAGACGCCACTGTTCTCGATGAACTTGGCCGCGTGTATGCGAGGCCGTTACGCGTAGTGTTGCATCCAGTTGGTGAAATTCACGCCGCATTACTGACAGCCGAGCGTGAAACGCCAAGCGTGACGAGTGCTGCAAATGCGACGATTGATAGTGACGATCAACCGTTGGATGATTTGCGCGCGCTCGCAGCGCAAGAACCGATTATTCGACTGGTGAACGTCACGCTGTTAGATGCGCTTCGCACTGGTGCAAGTGACGTGCATCTTGAGCCACTCGAGAACGAACTGCGGGTGCGCTATCGTCTTGATGGGGTGTTGCGCGAAATGACGCGCGTCGGACGACAGTACCAAGCGGCGGTTATTAGTCGCGTGAAGATTATGGCGGGGCTGGATATCGCAGAACGTCGTCGGCCTCAAGACGGGCGCATTCGACTCCGCTTGGCAGAACGAGATGTGGACTTGCGCGTCTCCACGCTGCCCGGTCTGCATGGCGAAGGCATCGTGCTGCGATTGCTCGACACCGGTGACGCCACACCAGAGCTTTCAGTGCTCGGCATGCCCGATGGCGTGCGTTCGCGATTCGAACGTCTCATTTCGAAGACGGGTGGGTTGCTACTTGTCACCGGACCCACCGGATCTGGTAAAACGACAACGCTGTACGCAGCACTTGGACGATTGAACCGGCCTGCGGTGAAGATCGTGACGGTTGAAGATCCAATCGAATATCGAATTGACGGCGTCACGCAGGTACCAGTCAACGTGCGTGCGGGAATGGGCTTCGCGACCGCGTTGCGTTCAATCTTGCGCCATGATCCTGACATCATCATGGTTGGCGAATTGCGTGATGCAGAGACCGCGACTATCGCGATTCAAGCTGCGCTGACAGGGCACTTGGTGCTCAGCACTCTGCATACCACCGACGCAGTTGGTGCCGTCACGCGGCTGGTCGACATGGGTGTGGAACCGTATCTCGTTTCAGCGACAATGCAGGGCGTGCTCGCGCAACGACTCGTGCGCGTGCTTTGCAATGATTGCGCTGCGCCGCGCGCGGTGACTGCTACTGAGCGTGTGCGTTGGGGTAATGCCGCTGCGGTGCCTCGCGAGGCGCGTGGATGCGAGCGATGCGCGCAAAGCGGGTATCGTGGCAGGCGTGGGATCTACGAGCTTTTTGTGCCAGATGAACAAATGCGTACGCGTATTGTCGACGGTGTATCACCCGATGTTCTGCGCACGCATGCGCAGGCGTCTGGCACTGTGCCGTTGCGCGAAGAGGGCTGGCGGTTGGTGCGCGATGGCGTCACCACGCCCGAAGAGCTTGCGCGCGCCACTGGTGAGGATGACGCATGACTTCCGCAGCAATCAACGCCGACGCGGCCGCATCGTTCCGCTACCGAGCCTCGACTGACGCCGGCGCGATTGTGGAAGGTGTTGTGCGTGCGACGTCGCGAGATGCCGCACTCCGCGAGTTGCGTCGCCAGCAGCTCTGGCCGGTCACGGTCGACGCCGTCATTGCTTCGCGTGTCAGCACTCCATGGAGCGTGGTAAGTAGCGCATCAGCACGTCGTCGCGAGGTGGCTCGTTGGACCAGAACTCTCGCGACGTTGGTGAGCGCTGGCGCGCCGATGGATCGCGCGCTTGGTGTCGCGCAGAGCCAAGCCACGGTGCCGGAGTTTGTACGTGGTGCACAAGCGGTGCGCC
>JANNWU010000047.1:0-2505 GCA_031408755.1 Gemmatimonadaceae bacterium
CATCAACACCTTCCTACACGCGTGGTTGCAGCAGCGGCAGTTGGCGCTTGGCGCGTTGACGCGTGGACAGAAGCGGGCGTTGGTGATCGCACTTGAGCATGATGGTGCGTTTCGCGGGCGGAGTGCCGCGAGCTACGTCGCGAAGGTGTTGAGCATGGGGCGCGCGACGGTGTTCAACTACTTGAAGCATGCGCGCGAGGCGGGCGCGGCGTGACGGAAAACAGTGCAGGCCGTCACCACGATAGCGACGGCCTGCAAGACAGCGCGAAACTCAGAAACGCTTAACTAATCGGTGGCTTGGGTTTCACAAACACACTCGGAACTCCCAACCCCTGCAGCATCGTATTGAAGTTTCGAATCTCGGTTTGCTCAACACTGTCGAGCAACTTCAACTGTGCGGTGAGTTTGCCGGTGAGATCGGAGTACACCTCGCCGTTTTGTTGCGTGGGTGCGTAGGCGCCTGTTTGCAGTTGCGCGTTGAGCGAGATGTACCAGTTATAGAGCTGCACCGGTTGATCCAGCGTGCACTGATTTACGTGACAGGCGGTCTCGTACAACTTCGTGCGGATCTGCTCGAGCCGCTCGCGTGCAACTTTCGCAGAATCGGCGACCTGCTTGCCGTACGTCTGATCTTTGGTCTGCGACACGCGGGCATCGAGTTGCGATTGGAGGTCCTCCAATCGTTCGACGCGTTCCACGATCTCTTCTAATCGCGCACGGACTTTCTGTGCAGCGTCAAACTGTGCGGTGAGTTCGGCAGTGGTGGACGTTGCGCGCGGGTCGGCCGAGACGGCGAACTGACGCGACGATGTATCCTTGCCGACAATCAGTCGCACAGTGTAGTTGCCTGGTGGCACCATCGCGCCACGAAGGTGGCCTTCATCGATTACGGTATTTTTCAATCCGCGAATTTCAGGGTAGCGGAGATCCCAGTGGAAGCGATTGCTGCCCGGGCGTAGTCGAGGAATGGAGTCGCTGGCGTAATAGGAAATACTATCCAGTGCAGGCTTTTTGGCGGCGAGGGAATCGTTGCGGACGACCGCTGTGTCAACCGCATTACTGGCGACGTAGTTACGAATGAGCGTGCCCTTTGCGTCAAGAAACTGCACGCTCACTGACGTTCCTGCGACCGGCTTCTCGCGCAGCCAGTAATCAACGAGCGCTCCAGGCGGCGGATTTTCTCCCGCGCTGCCGCCGTTGTTCCACCCAGAGCCGTCCCAAAGAATTGCAGCCGCTGGCTGAAAGAGATGTACCGGCTTGACCTTGATAGCGTCGCTCATTTCACGCAACGGTGACAAATCGTCGATAACCCAGAACGCGCGACCGTGGGTTGCCGCAATCAGATCGTTGCCGTGCACTTTCAAATCTCGCACGCTGACTCGCGGAAGATTCAACTGCATTGGCTCCCACGCTGCGCCGTCGTTCAATGAAACCCAGACGCCATACTCAGTGCCGGCGTATAGCAGTCCTTTGCGCACGGGGTCTTCACGCACGACACGCGTGTAAGCGTTGTTGGGAATACCGCTGACAATGCGCGTCCACGTTTTCCCAAAGTCAGAACTTTTGTATAGGTACGGCGCGAAATCATCTTGCTGATAACGATTGGCGGCGACATAGACTGTGCCTGCGTCGTGCGGCGACGCATCGATGTGCGCAGTGCGCGTAAAGCGTCCGTAACCGGGCGGCGTGACGTTCTCCCACGTTGTACCACCGTTCTTTGACACGTGCACCATGCCATCGTCGGAACCGGCCCACAGCACGCCGGCTTGCTTCGGTGATTCGGCGAACGCATAAATCGTGGCGTACCATTCAGCACCGGTCATTTCACCGTGAATTGGTCCACCGGTAGCCTTCAGCGTATTTGCATCGTGCACTGTGAGATCGGGCGAAATCTTCTCCCAGCTTGCGCCCTCGGTACGTGAGCGCCACACGTGCTGCGAAGTGACGTAGAGCGTTTTCGGATCATGCGGCGAGAGCAGCACAGGGAACGTCCACTGAAAGCGTTCCGGAACGTCCGCCGCGCCCCACCCGTCGTAATTAGGCATGGTGACCGAGATGTCGCGCGACTGCCGACGTCCGTGGTCAGAGCGAGAGAAGTGGCCCATGTAGCAACCACCATATGTGATCAGCGGATTTCGTGGATCAACAGCAACGGTCGCGTTCTCGCAACCTGCGACATCGTAGTAATCGCGCTCACCGATTTCGCCATCATCGGAACGGCTGGCAATTGAAATCGCAGAGTTGTCTTGCTGACCGCCGTAAATGCGATACGGGAACTGATTGTCGGTGGTGACGTGATAGAACTGCGCCGTGGGCTGATTGTAGATACTGGACCACGTGTCGCCGCCGTCGAACGAAATGGTACCACCACCATCGTTCGAGTTGATCATGCGCTGCGAATTCTTGGGATCAATCCACAGCGCGTGCGTATCACCGTGTGGCACGCGAACTGGTTTGAAGCTTTTGCCACCGTCAATTGATTTGTAGACGGTGAGATTCATGACG
>JANNWU010000048.1:0-2597 GCA_031408755.1 Gemmatimonadaceae bacterium
GGCACCTGACCGATCATCACGTCGCTCATGCCCACGCCGCGCGGCTCGACCACCGTGCGGCGCACCGGGGTCGCGCACGGGGAAGAGTCGCGACGGCGGAGGAGAAGAGTCGGCGCACGTGGGGGGATACGGTTCGGGGAGCGCCTGCGAGCGATCTCAGCTGGAGAAGGCCGCCAATCGCGGGCAACGGCTGAAGCTAAGAGCCCCCGGGGCACCGGCCAACCCGGGACCCAATATTGACAGCCTGAGCTGACGCCCTATCTTTCGCGGTTCGCCTCAGATCGGCGAATCGTATTCATTTTCTGAATTGGAGTCTTCAGTGCCGAATATCGCCTCCGCAAAGAAGAATATGCGGAAGTCGCGTGCCGCTCAGGCACGCAATCGCGCGCAGCGCTCAGCGTTGCGCACCGCCCTCAAGAAGGCCAAGGCCGAGGGCGCGTCGGCAGATGTGCGTGGTGTGGCTACCACGTTGCTTGATCGTGCAGCCCGAAAGGGACTGATCCACAAAAATGCAGCCGCTCGGCAGAAGAGCCGGATGACCAAGCGTGCTAACGCAACCGCCGCCGCGGCGTGACTCGCTGACGGGCGATGCAAAGTTGTGCAAACGGGCGAACCTCTTGGTTCGCTCGTTTGCGTTGCATCTCAGAAATATCGGACCTACAGAACGGCCAACTCGCCACCACACCGCTCGCAGTACCACTCTGTCGCGTAGTTCATCGTGCCGCACTCTGCACACCGCAACGTTTTCGCCACATCCTGTGACGCAACTGTGGGAGTAGGCGGCGCACTAGATGCGGGCTCGTCGGTGACAATCCGCAGTGCCGGTGCCGCCACAGTTATCGCCGGTGCACTCTGCGTCGTCACTCCACCCTCATCATCCGGCATCAAACGCGGCGTCGGTCGCAGGAAGCCTAACTCATCGTTGCCATTCGATTCGCGGCGCTCAGAGACGTTGTTTTCTGGCGCGTGGAACACCGGCGGTGCACTCGCACCAATCACCGCGGCAACAGCGGGCGAGGTCACGTCAACCGCGTCACGTCGTGAAGCTGCGCCGCTCGGTTCAGCCATGGCCGCTTCAATTGCTGGAGTCGGCGACGCCGCGCGATACGACTCTGCAGAAGCCGCAGGCGCTGCGTCACCGGCGGCTCGAGCGTGTTGTCCAGCATCAACCGCTGCCGACAGTCCACGCTGAACGCCGCTCGACTCTGTCGCCACCGACTGTCGATCACTCGCGAGACGCGACAGCAACGCTTCGTGGCCAACGCGCACCTTTTCCCACTGCTCGGAATCGAACTCGCCAACCATGTGGCGAAGTTCTCCCTCCGCGTGCTCATCGCGCGACGACTGTTCTTGCGCAGCCAGCGCCGCGTCACGCGTCTGGTACTCGGCCAGCGCCGTCTGCAACGCTGGCATGTGCGCACCAAAGGCCTGCAACACAGTGCGCAGGCGGCCGGTGTAATCTCCGCGCACTTTCTCAAGGACGTGCGCTGGCACATCGCGCTTGCTTTCAAGCGCCGAAATCCACCCTTCATACTTCGAACGTTCACCGATCAGTGCGCCGACAGCGTCAAGTGCGCTCGTCACGTCAGTCATTCTGTCTCTCCTGTGTCGCGGCTTCTGCGGCCGCTGTGTTGCGGGCCCCTCGTCGGGCCGCGCGCAGCGCTTCGCACGCTGCCGAATCCAACGTAACTACACTACCGAGCTGTCGCGCCAGATGAATGATTTTCGCACCGTGCTCAAGGCTTTCCATACGAAAGTGCGCCTCTCGTAAAGAGCGCCCCACGCTCACCGCGCCGTGGTGCGCCAGCAGCACAACGTCGTGGTCTCGCAGGTACGGCACAATGCTCGTGCCAAGCTCAACTGTACCCGGTTGGACGTACGGCGCGAGCGCGACCGGTCCCACCGTCAGCATGAGCTCTGCCAGCACGCCGTCGGGAATCGTCTCATTTCGCAGCGAAAAGGCCGTCGCAGTGGGAGGATGGGCGTGTACGACCGCGCGAATTTCCGGACGAGCGCCATACGCCGCCAAATGCAACGCGAGCTCGCTCGATGCACGGTAGCGACCAGCTAAGTGAGCGCCGACGAGCGACACTTCAACCAGATCATCTGCGTCGATCTGTCCTTTCGCAAATCCTGACGGCGTTACAAGAATCCGATCGACACCCACGAGCACCGAGACGTTACCATCCTGTCCCGCGATCAGCTCGCGATCTGCCAAACAGCGACACACGCGCACGAGCTCTTCTCGCACTGCGAACGGAGCGTGTAGACGCGGGCCACGAGACGGATTGCGAATCACGAGCCAATCACGCGAGCCCGTCGCGCACGTGCACCATTCGTCCGCCAACAATACAGCGCGCAACGCGACCCGTGAGCGTGGAGCCAAGCCACGGTGAGTTCCTGCCCTTGCTCCGGAAATCGGCGCCCTGCACCGTCCACGAAGCATTCGCATCAAACACAGTCACGTCAGCAAGTGCTCCGCGACGTATCGTACCACCTGGCAGACCGAAGACGCGTGCAGGCGCACACGACAACTTCTCCACCAGTTGCGAGAGCGTGATCGTGCCAGGTGTAACCAACCACGTCAACAGCACCGA
>JANNWU010000049.1:0-4389 GCA_031408755.1 Gemmatimonadaceae bacterium
GTGGTGCGCTGGGGCTACCAGCGGCAGACGCGCTTTCACCTCGTTGGCGGTGCGTCGCGGGCCGCCGCGCGTGCACGTCGATAGGCGCCAGTCGCGTTGTGAGCGCTGGAAGGTGGTAACTTTCGGCGAGTGGTTGGCGGATGGGCTGCCGACCAGCGAACGCTTGGGACCCGTATGCGGAAGAAGAACAAAGAATTGATCGTCGTCGGTGACCGGGTGCTCGTTGCCATCGAAGATGGTGAGGAGCGCACAAAGGTCGGTTTGTATTTGCCGCCGACCGCAGTCGACAATCAGGCGGTGCAGGGTGGTCGGATTATCGCCACCGGCCCTGGCCTGCCGATGCCTGACCTTGCCGCGCAGGATTCGGATGAGCCGTGGCAGAACGCGCCCATGTCGCGCGACGGTCGATTTGTGCCGATGCAAGCTCGGAAGGGCGACTACGCGCTCTTTTTTCGCAAGGCGAGTGTAGAAATCACATTCGAAAACGATCGCTATCTCGTTGTGCCGCAGGCGGCCATTCTGGCGCTGGTCCGCGACACCGACGTTGTCACCGACGTGTTGTTTTGAGCGTCGGCGTTGCAGTAGTACAGCGCGACGCATTCACACTTTAGCAGGAGCAGGACCATGTACGACGAGAGTTTTATTGCCCCAATGCGTGCCGAACTGACGGACCTTGGCGTGCAGGAATTGAAGACTGCGACCGACGTCGATTTGGCGTTGGCAACAGCAGACGGAACGACGTTGGTGGTCGTCAACAGCATGTGCGGTTGTGCCGCGCGCAACGCACGACCAGCAATTCGTACGGCGCTGGAACATGGCCCGCGTCCAACAAAGAGCGTGACGGTGTTCGCAGGTCAGGATCCGGAGCCGACGCAGCAAGCGCGCAATTACTTCAAGGGATATCGTCCCAGCAGCCCGAGCATTGCATTGATGAAGGCAGGCAAAGTGGTGTTCATGCTTGAGCGTCATCAAATTGAAGGACGTACTGCGCACGAAATTTCGAACGACCTTGTTGGCGCTTTTGATCAGCACTGCGCCTAGCACACTGAGAAAATGCAACGGCGCGTTCGTGCAGCCATCGCACGAACGCGCCGTTTTTTTGTATCAACACATTCGCTGCGATCGCGTCCAGATGTTAGCGCCGCTACAGTTGTTGTGTGATACGCCTATCAGGAATAGCGCAACCATTTGAGCAGCTCGCGGAAACTCGGTCGCTTGCCGTACATCAGCAGGCCAACGCGATAGATACGCGCCGAGAACCAGATTGCAGCCGCACATGTGACGAGCATGCCGAGCAAGCTGACAGCAATCTGCCAGAACGGTACAGAGACAAGGCTCATGCGCATGGGCATCATCATCGGCGCTGAAAACGGCAGCATGGACATGACCACGGACAGCGTACTTTGCGGCGCCAACGCGACGGGTTGAATGACTGCCGCACTGAGAATCAGCAGCATCACAACCGGAGTCGCCGCCTGCTGCGCCTCTGACTCACTATTCACCGTGCTTCCGACCGCGGCATACAACGATGAGTAGAACACGAAGCCGAGTACGAAGTACAAAATCAGCGCGACAACCAAGCCGATCGAAAATGTCGGGATCATCGACAACAGATCGACGGATTGCGCGGCACCTGCAGCTCCAGCTGCTGCTCCAGAGGGCACTCTATTCTTGAGTAATGCTGGAACAACTTGCGCGCCGATCCAGAGCGAACTCGCAATCCACACGAAGAGTTGCGTCACCGCCACGCCGCCAATACCAATGATCTTGCCCGCCAGCAGAATCTCGGGTCGCACACTGCTGATAACGACTTCCGCCACACGACTGGTTTTCTCTTCGATCACGCTGCGCAGCACTGTCTGACCGTACAGCACGAGTACCATGTATAGCAGAAACGCGACAGCTAAGCCGAGGATTGTGCTTCCCGCGCCAGATTTTTCTCGGCCACTTTCGGTGAGTTGTGTTTTCTCGAGCTTTACATCCACCTGCGTGAGCGAATCGATACGCAACGGATCGAGTCCGGCGCCTTCAAGTCGCGCAGCCAGCACCGCTTTGTCGATGGCGCGACCGAGACGGTTCATGTCTGGCACGGTGGTTGTGTTGCGGCCAGCATAGAGCGCCTTTGCGCCACGCAGTGTTGCCGAATCGAGCACGAGATAGCCCTCGCGCTTTTTGCCGATCACGTCACTGGCAGCTCCTTCTTCTGCTGCCGCGACTGCGCCCGGTTGCACAACCTGAAGCGTTGGCTTCAACGTCGACGTGTCGCCCAATGCCAGAACAACGCGCGCGCCCAGTCCAGCGCCAGTCGCATCAATGATGGTGATGTTTCCTGATGTTGCAGATGCGCGCGTGCGTGACGCGAACAACGCCGGCAGCACCGTGAGCGCCAAGAACAACACTGGTCCAAGCAGCGTCGCAATCACAAACCATTTCGTGCGAACGCGTTCGAGATACTCGCGCTTGATAATTGCGATCAGCTTACCCATGTCCACTCATCCCCGCTTCAACACCGGTGGCCCCGACTTTTTCGAGGAAGATGGCGTGCAACGACGGCTGTACGCGTTCGAAACGCTGCAGTGATGCGCCAGCCGTGATCAGGCGTTGCAACAACTCGCCGCTATTTGCGCCCGGCGCGAGCTCAATCTCAAGAAACCGATTCTGGTCATCCATACTCGCAATCAGTGCACGATCACGCAGTACCGCTTCAACGGCAGGTGACGGTGCACCGTCAAACGCCACCGCCACGGTGTGCCCTGCGTTGGCGGCCTTGACGTCAGAGACTGCGCCATCCAACACTTTTTTGCCATGCGCGATGATGCACACCGAGTCGCACAACTTCTCGGCATTCTCCATAATGTGCGTGCTAAAAATGACCGTTCTCCCGCGCGCCTTCAGCTCAACTACGGTGTCTTTCAATGCCTGGGCGTTGATCGGATCAAGTCCGCTAAACGGCTCGTCCAGAATGACCAGCTCAGGATCGTGTAGCAACGTGCCAATGAACTGCACTTTCTGCTGCATTCCGCGACTCAGTTCGTCGACTTTTGAGTCGCCCCAGTTTTTCTCCGCCGTCACCAGCGACATGCGCTCGAGCCATGTGCCAATGCGCTTGTCCGCTTCCGCACCGGGTATTCCTTTGAGCTCGGCCAAAAATTTCAGAACTTCGCGCACCTTCATTTTTTTATATAGGCCGCGTTCTTCTGGCAGATAGCCGACGCGATCGAGCACGCCCGCGTCAGTGTGCTTCTTCCCAAACAGGGTGATCGTACCGCTATCTGGAGCGATGATATCGAGGATCATCCGGATGGTGCTGGTCTTTCCGGCGCCGTTGGGGCCGAGGAGCCCATACACTGCGCCGCGAGGCACCTGTAACGAGAGATCGCTGACGGCGATGTGCGCCGCGTAGCGCTTGGTGATCCCTCGAATATCGATGGCGAGATCGGACATTGGGCGAGGTAGAGAGTCAGGACGCTGACCGTGGTGTCGGCGATAGGGCAAGATACGCAGAAAGGGGTCAAGCGGGTTCAGCTGGACCGTCTAGGTCTCTTTACGATTCGCGCATTCTGAGTGGCGATCTGATGCGCGCTGACCCTCGCTGAAGGTGGTTTTGCGTTTCAGATTCCAACTTTGGCGGACGCGAAGACGCGCACGACCTGTCTACCGTTGTGCGTCGCGCGGGTCAGCCGTTATGGCTTCTCACGCTTGGTGCACGGCGGTGAGCCGCAGACTGTCACAGAGAGCCGACTCGTCTCGGTTACGTCTTCTGTGCATGGGTTCTACAGCATTCCCCGACCACCTACGATTGTCACGTGCACATTCCGCAAAGACGCGCGCTGTTTTTCGTTCTGACCATCTGTTCGGTCATTGGCTGTCGCAACACTCCGCAGACGGCAACGCCGCTGACTGTGTTCGCCGGGGGTAGTCTTGTTCGACCGCTGCGTGCTGCGCTCGACAGTATCGCCGCCAGCGGTGGTCCCACCGTGCAATTGGAGATCATGGGGTCACGCGAGATCATTCGTGCAGTCACGTCGCTTGGTCGAAGCCCCGACCTGATTGTGACCGCCGACGCAGATGTGATCGAGAGCGCGTTGATACCAGCGTATGTTGCCGCCAGCGAGACCTTCGCGCGCAATCGCATTGTTCTCGCGCTGGCGCCGCGTGGTCGCCTGTCGGATAGCGTGACGGTTGGAAACTGGGCCGAAATTGTGGCCAGCGGGCGTTTGCGAATTGCGCGCGCCGATCCAGCGCGTGCGCCGCTGGGTTATCGCACCGCGATCGTGTGGAAACTGGCCGAGTTGTCCATGCAGCGCCCAGGTTTAGCTGCGCAGCTCGCGCTGGCGTCGCCAGAGGCTATCATGCGTGGCAACGAAGCCGATTTGGCGGCGCTGGTGC
>JANNWU010000050.1:0-1932 GCA_031408755.1 Gemmatimonadaceae bacterium
GAAAATGGTGAGAGATAAACCACCGCAGCCGGCGAATGATCGCGCGCCAACTTCGCGGCAAGCGCGGTGCCCATCGAGTGGCCGACAATCAGCATAGGGAGCGGTGAATTGCCCGCGCGCTGTTGCAAATGTGCATACGCCGCCTGCGCATCGGCTACTACTCCCGCCTTTGACGGTGATCCAGTGCTGCCGCCGTAGCCGCGATAGTCAGGAACCAGTACGTCGAATCCAGATGCCGATAGTGTGCGCGCCAGTGACACCATCTCCGCGCGGGTTTTCCCTTTGCCGTGCAACAGTAGTGCCGAGCCGCACCGCGACGGAATGCGTGATGATGGAATCCACCACGCACTCAGTTGCACACCTGACTCACGCGTTGCGATGGTATCAAGTGCGCCATCCATGAAGCCCCAATACGCGGGATGCGCGCTGGCGATTGTGAGCTGCTTGGGCATGAAGCCAAAGGTGCGTGTCACTGGCGCGCGGAGGATGCATCCGGTGAAGAGCAGCGCGCTACCGATGACCAAGAGCGCATGGGGATAGCGACGGTTCATCGGTGTGAGGTCAAGCGACGGAATGAATGTGCGCGGCAGCGCTTGCGAGAGTGAGAATGTATTGGGAAGACAGTCTTTGCGTACGGGACGGAGATATTTGTCTCGCACACATAGCGCAACGTGCGATGTTCGGCTACGCGCCAGTGCGCTGCAACGCGCTACCCGATACGCTGCCACGCAACGAACACCATACGTGACAGCCACTCACCAAACGCCACACGAGCGACAGTTCGCATGCACGGCAAATGATTGCGCCGTACGCCACTCAGAGTCGCTGACTAGAACAATCGGCCAAAGAATGGCAACCCATCGCCACGTATGACAATTGACGGAATAACAAGGATCCGATTCTTGTTCAGCCCCAAGGTCGAGCGGTCGTAGAAGACTCCAAGCTCTGGACCGACGCTCTGTTCGCGGTTTCCAAATAGGTAACCCATCACCACGCCGACGGTTGGATCGTCGTTTTTTGCGCCGCTTCGAATTGGTGCGACTTGAATCACACGGGCCGCGCTGTACCATTGGCCGGCGGGACTCCACGGACCCGAGGTTATGAGCGTGGCTTCCAACGCAGCATGGCTCGCGAGGTTTAGCACGCCGCCGCCGAGCATAAGCGCGGTGCGGGATCGATTTTCGACAAAACGTGATGAGTCGGGGCGCGAGAGTTGCCGCTTCCATGAAACCATGAACCCCGAAAATGATGCGACTCGAAAGCCAATGTCGCTTCGGTTATCAATGCCGAACCGCATTTCGTTGTCTACCGAGGGACGTATCGTAGAGAGAGTTTCCGAGGCTGACTTGAGTGTACCATTTACTAAGTTGACCGAGGAACTTGCGGATCGTTCGCCAATCGGCGTTGTCTCTGCACCCTGACCTACGGTGTACGAGATGCATCCGCTCAGCGCGGTGTTGGCGAGCGTGATGAGGAGTAACGGTAGCCATGTAGTTGCAATGCCCTGCGACAGTCTGCGGTACATGCGCATCTCCCGAACGTGAGTGTCGCGCCGAGCCCCTGTTGGCGCGGTCGAACCGCGCACTCGTGCGGTGTGCGGGCTGCGCGATTCGACACGGCAAGCATCGTCTCGCTACGAGGTCCGTCGCCATACGTCAGATGACGTAGGCGGCGTCGCGACGGTGACGTACACCGCAACTGCACAGGGCAACCCGCTGTCGGTGGTCGCGTATTGGCACCGCTGGGTGTCAGTGAATCCGACATCTTGCGAAGTGATAAGCAGTGTGCTGTGACGACAGGGGCCGCGCTGCACTAACGCTGGGACCGCGCGTGGCGTACCCTTCTATTCGCGCGCAACCGAGCGGGTGAACACGCTCTCATAATCGCCCCGCGCGCCGACTCCCAACGTGTTGAGGCTCTGTGCCCGAAATT
>JANNWU010000051.1:0-3190 GCA_031408755.1 Gemmatimonadaceae bacterium
GTTCACCGTTCCACGACACATGCTGCGGCGTGTCGATCCATCGCATCAGCGGATCGAGCGCGATAAAGCCCAGCGCAGCGATCGATGGTATCGCACCCACGACCATCGCAGCGCTCGCGCACAACACAGCGAGCCATCGCCACGACGCAACAGAGACTGCGACAATTCCTGTGCCGAGAAAGAGCAGCCCCAGCGCGGGCAGCACACGCAATGGTGGAAACGTCGTGAACGGCTGTAGAAGTCGCGCAGCATTGAACATCCAACCCAGCAGTGCAAGGCCTGATGCGCAAATCAGGAATAATCCCACAACGCGCGACGTTGACGCAGACACTACGGCACGCGACCAGCCCAAAAGCCGACCGCGTGTCGCAAGCAGAGTACCCAACGTTCGCGGCGATGGCCGATCGATCATGCCTCTCCCGAAATCAAGGCCGTACAGTGACGCATGACGCGAACGTTCTACGCCACCAGCACCGCGAGTGCTTCAGTACGATCTGCCGTACTATTGCCCAGCAACACCGGCAATCCAACAGACCGCATCCGGCGCATGGATATTTCCAGCAACGCTGCCACTCCGTCCAGTCCGTCCTGACGCGCGCATCGAAGCGCAAAGCCACAGGAGCCGAGGAGGTAAAGCTGCGCCTGCTGCACCGCCTGGACAATCTCGCCATCGCGCAATGGAGATGCCTCTTGGCCATGCATACTTCTCAGCGAGTCGAACAGCGATTTGGTCACGTCACCGTCGCATTGGCGCTCGCCCACGGGCACCGAAGCGAGTATACGGTCTAGCTGCGCAAAATGCTCGCCGACCATGCGTTCAAGCTGCTCAAATGACTCCACAAGGATGGGACACGTGAGCATGTTACGAAACACTGGCAAGGTCACAAAGAGACTGACGCTGCCGTCATGCAACTCCGACAACTCGTTCACAAGCTCGTTGTCGCTGGCTCCAAAATTCATGGCGGTATCCTTGCGCGCCAGCAGTGCTTCAGTACCGTGGCGGCGGAAAAAGAAAAGCGCGAGTAACTCATTGATAGAGTCACCCGCGTCTTCAACTGACGAGACCGCCAACGCTCGCCCGCCAAGTGTTTTGATGCGCAGTCGGCGCGCATCTCGAACAACCACGTTTCGCCCGCAAGTCGAGTGAGGACTCTCTCCGCACTCAACCCGCAGCGACAAGAAAATATACTAGCGGCGCCCGGAAAGTGTTGAATCTTGCGGCGCGTCTTCAAAGGAAAAGGTCACGAGGCTGGCGTTTGGACGGGCCGCCAGCACCACAGTGTACGCCGTTCCAGCAACCATGTTACGCGGCGCCACCGTCGTGAGCGCCTTGCCAGCATCGTCTCGGCGGATCGTGAAACCATGCATACCGGGCATCACATCTTTAAAGCCACCCTCTGCACCGTAATCGACATCCTCAATCAGCGCATCCTTCTGACCCGTGATGCTCAAGTCGACATCGTCAAACCCAGGAGCAGCGTGAAACAGCCGGACTCTCGCCTTACCTGCTTCAGGCGTTAGGTCATCTCGCACGATACGGAGGCGCATTCCACCACCGTCCTTGTCGGGCAATGCGAGAATCGTATATCGGCCGCCGTCGCGCATCACCTCATTGTTCTCTGCAGCGATACCGGCGGTGGTGTCTCGCTTCACGGAGAAACGGACAACATTCTTCGCAACTTGGCTGTATGCGGAAGCGGTACCGAACGCAACGTCCGAGAAGATCGCGACGGAATCACCCATCAGCTTCAACCCGGTACTTCCGGGAATTGCGTTGACGAAGCGCACCATTGACACGTCGCTCGCGCGAGCGGAATCTGCCGCAGGCGACACAGACGTTCCTTCGGCGGTGCGCGAAACAACTTTCTGATCGTCTCCCTTACCATTGTTGCATGCGAACGTGGCAAAGGCAACCACAGATAATCCAAGCACAGGCAGTACAAGTCGACGGCTCATAGGGCTTAATCTCCGCTGAAAATGCGTGTCAGGCCACGTAGCTCAGCTGATGACACACGCTGGCGCACACGAGGCCACAAATGCAAAAGCCGAGAGCGACAGAACGCAAGAAAGGCGACAATCGGCACGATGCCGACGATCGCCTTCAACTCACGGACCAAGTGTCCGAGCGGTAAGGTCACTCACGACGCGCGCGATGTATTCGCGCGCACCGAACAACAATGCATCAAATGTGCCAAACGGGCTGAAGCGCTCGCCGACGCTGGCGTACTTCATGCTCGCTGTGCCAACCAACAAAAGGCTGAGCGCGCGCGTAAGATCGCCCTCGACATTTGCGCCGAAGCTCCGGCGACAGCCTCACATCCAACTGACTGACCGTGAATCTGCACTCAGGAACACCCTTCTGGCTCGCGAAGAATGCGGTGACGACCGCGCGCCCGACACTGCGCGTTGACGACGAATGCGACATCCTGATTGTCGGCGCCGGCGTCACTGGAGCACTCATCGCCCACGCTACGACAGCCGCTGGCTTAGACACCGTTGTGCTCGATAGGCGTGAAAGCGGAATTGGCAGTACGGCGGCGAGCACCGCACTGCTGCAATACGAAATTGACTTGGAACTGCTGGCGCTGGGTGAGAAAATTGGCATCGTCAACGCTCAGCGTGCATATCTCGCCTCCGCTCGCGCGGTCGCATCGATCGCGGCGCTCGCGACGGACCTGGGCGAGTGCGATATCATGCGTCGCTCAAGTGTGTATCTCGCGACCACCCGACGTGATGCGCGACGACTGCAGCAAGAAACCATGGCGCGTGCTGAAATCGGACTCGAGGTGGAATGGTGGCCACGTGAGCGTGTGACTGAGCAGTACGGCTTTCCATCACACGGTGCAATTCGAAGCGAGGCATCGGCCGAGATTGATGCGCTGGCATTCACGAGGCAACTACTCGAGCGCGCTGTTGTGCAGGGTGCGCGTTGGTATGAGCAAACACACATCAGCAGATATATGCCGCGCGAAGGAGGCGTGACGCTGAAAACCGCCACGGGGAACTCACTGAAGGCGCGCATCGTCGTCTGCGCGACGGGGTATGATCTCCCAGATTTTTGGAAGCAAGACCGCGTCGCTTTGCACAGCACGTACGCGCTTGCGACTGAGAGACTCGATCACTTTGGACCGTGGGATGACCGATGCTTAGTCTGGGAGTCCGCGCGCCCGTACTGCTACATGCGCACATC
>JANNWU010000052.1:0-1765 GCA_031408755.1 Gemmatimonadaceae bacterium
TCTATCGGTTGAACGTGATTGCGATTCATCTGCCACCACTTCGCGAACGTCGTGATGACAACTCAGTGCTTGCGACAAAGTTTCTCGCGCGCGTTGGCGGCACGCGTCCAGATACGCCGCGCACGCTGAGCAGCGACGCGATGGATGCGATGCAAGCGTATGATTGGCCGGGTAACGTGCGCGAGTTGGAAAATGCGATGGAGCGCGCCGTGATTCTGTCGACAGGTGATACGATCGATGTCGATGCGCTGCCCGAACGCGTCACCGCGCGCAAGGTTGAACCGTTGGTGGCTGAGCGTGCGATCGTCAATCCCACCCTCGATGCGATTGAACGCGCATACATCATGTGGGTGTTGCAAAGTGAAGGTGGCAACAAGAGCCGCGCGGCTTCCACACTCGGCATCGATGCGTCAACGCTCTATCGCAAACTCGCTCGGTACGACACCGACCTCTGATTGGTCGTTCGCAGATCGGCAACAGAGGAATTCCAGGGTAAGTATTTCGGCAGCAAGTATTTCGACAACCAGCATCTCGACGGCCAGTACTTCGACAACGAGTATCTCGACGGCCACTACTTCGACAGCAAGTATCTCGACGGCCAGTGTTTCGACAACGAGTATCTCGACGGCCAGTGTTTCGACAACGAGTATCTCGACAGCCAGTGTTTCGACAACGAGTATCTCGAGACCCGCACGTCGCGAAGAGTTGTTTCTGCAACCAGCCACGCGAACGGCGCGCACTGCTTTGATGCGATGCGCGCCGTTTTGGTTAACGCGAACTGGCGTGGCACGCACATGATGGTCGTAGGCCACCGGACATCCTGTCCCTGCGCCAATCCCCTGACCCTAGCGGAGCGACTATATGACACAGACTCAGCGTCGTGGTTTTACACTCATCGAACTGCTGATCGTGATCGTGATTATCGGTATTCTGGCTGCCATCGCCATCCCGAAGTTCAACAACACGAAGCAGAGGGCCAACCGGGCAGCCGGCGTCGCAGATATGCGCAACCTCGCGACCGCGCAGGAAGGTTTTTACGCCGATAGTGATCGGTACGGCGCACTAGCCGACACTGCCCAGATGCGCTTCTCACTAAGTCGTGGGAACACGGCGCTCGCGATCGCTCTGGCTGGTGCGCCCGCTGGATCGAGCGGATGGAACGCCATGCTCAGCGTTCCAGGCGGTGGCACGTGCGGCATTTTCGTGGGGGCGGCGCCGGCACCAACGGGTATGCCGGTCACGACTCCCGACGGCGTGCCTATCTGCTGGTGACGATTGCTGGGTTCTAGCCCTGAGGCGTAGCAATCCGCTGGTGGCCAAGCAAGGCGGGGAAGTGGTGCGGAACCGAACCGATGCTAAACCGGCCGAACTCCTTATATGTACCGAGCTGAAGCATTTAATGCGCTATCCGTTTAGGCGCCTTTGCAGATCGCCAGTGACGTGGCGAAACGCAAGGAATTAAATCACCGTTTAAGCGTAACTGTGATTCGTAAGTTGTTTCAAAACAACGGGTTATAAGATTTTCTCACCGCGGCAACACCTTTGCCATAGTTAATGCCGAGCCGGTTGACGAACGTCAACTGGTGCCTGGTCCCCTACTATGGAGTTGTACATGCGAAGCAGCATGAAGAAGGGCTTTACCCTGATCGAACTTTTGATCGTCGTCGTCATCATCGGCATCTTGGCCGCTGTCGCGATCCCGAAGTTCTCGAACACCAAGCAGCGCGCATCACGCTCGGCTGGTATCGCCGATATGCGTAACTTG
>JANNWU010000053.1:0-1933 GCA_031408755.1 Gemmatimonadaceae bacterium
GATGCGACACGCACCGTTGCTGCTGCGCTGGCCGCTGCAACGGCGTTAGGTAACGTGGCGTTGCTGGCGCGTGTGCATCAGACCGCGCTGCAACTGTATGCGTGGACAGGCCCCGCGAGCGTGGCGCGCGAACACGGCGCACGCGCATTGGCATTAGCCGCAGAGAGCGGCGATCGCGAAGTGGCGTGGGCGTCGCACTGGGCTATTGCGATGCTCGAGGGATTCACCGGCGATGTGCCAGGTATCGAACGGCACTTGGAGGCAGCCACTGCGCTGGCAGAATCACTCGCGTCACCGGTGTTACAAGCGATGACCGCGGAGATTGCGATTGAGCACGCGTCAGGCATTGGAAAGTGGGACGAAGCGTTGGCCGCAGCAGAGAAGATTATTCCACTCGTGCGTGCGGTCGCACCGCAATCGCTGCTGCCACGGTTGCTGGTGTGGACCGGGCTTATTGTGCTCGCGCGCGATGATTCGGAGAAGGCGCACGCGATGTTTGAGGAAGCGTGGCGGTTGTCTGGCGCTGAACGCATGCACAATTCAGCCGCCGACAGCGCTCCAGATCTTGGCAATGTGCACAACGTGATTCTCGCGCACACCGGCATGGGGACGTATTATCTCACGCACGGCGATTGGGCGCGCGCTGTGGAATACGGCGAAAAAGGGCTCGCGCTCGCTGATCGTTTTGGCTATGTGGCGTGGGCCATTCATCGACTCATTCCACTGCTCATTGAGGCGCAGCTTCGTACGCTGGACTACGATTGCGTTGAAGCATTGACGATTCGTCTGCGCAAACAATCGGCCGACATTGGGCACAAGCTCGGCCTCGCGTGGGCCACCGCTTCTGAAGCACTCGTCGCACGCGTCAAGTACCATCAGCCTGACGCCGCAGCGAAACTGATCGCAGCTGCCGATGAATTAGACGCAGTGCCGTTTGTGTTTCACGCCGCGCGCATGCGTCGCAATGCTGCGCAGGTGTTGGAAGCGGACGGCGATACAGAAGCAGCGATCCATGAGCTGCGTCACGCGCACGATGTGTTTGTGAAGCTTGGCGCCGAGTTCGAACTGCGTGGCGTGCGCGGTCAACTCCGCTCACTCGGCGCGCGCGTTCCGTCAAAGAGTAGCGCGCAGGGCGCTGAATCATTGACAGGTCGTGAGCTTGAAATTGCACGCGCCGTCGCGCGTCGTTTATCAAACAAAGAGATTGGCACAGCGCTCGACATCTCTGCGCGCACCGTGAGCACGCACCTGTCGAACATCTTTGAGAAATTGGGCGTCGATTCTCGCGGTACGCTGGCCGATTACGTGCGTGAGCATCCGGTGCTGGGAGAACGCTGATTGCCTCGCTGCAAAAGCCGCGTGCTAAACCGTGCGGTTCACTGCACCCTCATGCGAATGAAAAATGTTCACCTATCGGCCGTCAGAACGCTTGATTGAATCCAATATACAGTCCCGATGCACCATCGCGTCCACGCCCGTAATCCACGCGCACACCCGTGCGCTGACGCTGATCGATCTGAATGCGTGCACCAACACCGTATGTGGGCAGCAGTTTCCGCCCGGTCAACGCATTTAGCCCAGGCGCGGCGATTCCTGCACCAGCAAAGGCAACGGCTCCAAGACGATACCGAATTGGCGAACGGTATTCTGTTTGTGCGGCGGCGAGCAATCGATCGCGATACCGGCCGCGCGCATAGCCGCGCAGAATGTCGCTGTTACCAACTAATGCCAGTTGATCGAACGGTGCGGCACCATCAACGTTTGTCACCTGTGCATGCGTTGCCAACACATGCTCTGTCGCGATGCTCTGGTAGGCGCGGGCGTTAAGACGTGCGGTGCCGTACGAATAGTCGGAGAGCAGCCCATCAACGCTGCGCGCATAAGAGAGCTGGGCCAGCGCCCCGTGCGTGGCGCAAAGAGATTGTCGCGCGTG
>JANNWU010000054.1:0-15619 GCA_031408755.1 Gemmatimonadaceae bacterium
GGCGGTTCGCGTCGGCGTTACGCGGCGGCGGCTCCGTCAACAACGATGTGGGCGGTAGCAGCGACGTCGCGTCATCAGGCACCGCGGTGGCCTCGATGGCCGCGTTTACGCGCGCCTCTCGCGTTGGTGCCGCAGCCTTCAGTTTTGGAGCAATTGGCAGCGCGACCGCCGCCGGCTCGTCGTCGGTCAGCGCGTCGTCATCATCAACCAACGATGCGCTGCTCGCCGTCTTGCTTCGCTTTGCGGTTGCCGTCGCCGTCGAGCGCGAATCTCGCGCGAGCGATGGTGCGGAATAGTCCTCAATCGCGGGCATTTCTTCTGGCGGTGGCGCCATAGTCAACGCTGCTAATGCTGCATCACGAGTTGGCGTCAGCGCCGCCGCAACTTTGGGGGCGCGATCAAACAGCGCGTGCACGGGATTCCACGCGAGTGTCCAAATCGTGAGCGCAGACACGCCGGCCAATACCGCCAACCACGCGCCCACCATACCAACAAGCTTGACCAGATAGAACGCGATTAATCCGCCCCACACACCAGCCACCAAGCTCGTGTTGCGGCCAACACGCAGGCCGAGTGCAAAGGCAATCGGCAGCAATAGTAGCATTCCGCCCATAAACCAGAGCCACGAGCGGTCCTCGCTCCGATTCAAGCGTCCCAAGAGTCGCAATCCGTGCACGGCGGGTAAGACCGGCAGCAAGACCACTCCGCTCCAACCCAACACCGTCACCAGTGGCGCGACAATCGCCGCACCGATCGCGCCAAACGCGCCACGCACTTCAAGCAGTCCGCCGTCAGTTCCGATCGCGTGCGTGATTAACAGGCCTGCTAAGAACAGGGCCAGTACGAGCAATCCAACACCGCTCATCTCGCGCTTTACCACGAATTCACAATCCCCGTTCGCCGATCACTGCCGCGGCATCCACCCGAAGCACCGCACGATTGCTGTACTCCGCGAGCACCGGGTACAAGTCGAGCGCAGCACAAACGTGCAAATCATCGTCGAACCCCGCCTCATGCAACGCACGACCGTGCTCGGCATCGGCAAACAGCGCCACGAAATCATCACCATACCTATCCGCTAACAGCGCGCACATAAACGCAGCGTCGTTGACGCTCAAGCCAGCCAACGTTGCCTGCAGCGCACGCACAAATCGACCTGCGCACGCCGCATCTTCGAGCGCCACTTTGCCTTCGTGAGCCGCGCAAACAATCGACACGGCCTGGCCACTCTCCAACGCGAGCTGCAAGCGAGCAAGCGTCACACCGAAATTCGCGAAACTGGCAACAAGCACCAACTTTGCACTATCTGCCGCGTGAAGCGCGCGCGTGCCGTTGGTGGTCGTGAGCAAAACCGTCTGGTCACCCACCGCAGCTTCTGTGAATTCCAGCGGGCTGTTGCCCAAATCAAAACCTGGGATCGCGACCATATGCCGCTCGCCGGCGAGTTTCACTTCGCCACGCTCGTACTGGCGCGCCGTGCGCACAGCATCTTCTGTTTCAAGAAACGGAATCACGTTTCGCGCACCGGCATACAACGCCGCTGCAATGGTCGTTGTCGCGCGCAGCACGTCAATCACGGCGACAGTACGCCCGTCGAGCACCGCCGGTGTAAGCTCCGACGGCGCAAGAAACACATCAAGGCGCACCGCTACTCCTTCGCGAAGAGATCGGTTTCGCGTTCGAGAAACTTCGTATCAAAATTGCCGGAACGGAACGTCTCGTTCTGCATGACTTTCGCCAGAAACGGGATCGTGGTCATCGGCCCCTCAATAATGAAACTCTCAAGCGCCACCTGCATGCGCTTGACGCACTCCTCGCGCGTGGGTGCTTGCACAATCAATTTCGCAAGCAGCGAATCGTAGTGCGGCGGCACCGTGTATCCGGCGTACACATGGCTATCAATACGGACGCCTGGGCCGCCGGGCGGATGAAAGGTGTTGATTTTACCAGGTGACGGCTGAAAGTTGCGCATCGGATCTTCCGCATTCACGCGACATTCCATCACATGCCCGCGCAACATCGGGAGCTCTGTCACACGCATCGGCAGACCAGCCGCAACACGAATCTGTTCCTGCACCAAATCGACGCCGGTGAGCATCTCCGTCACTGGATGCTCTACCTGAATGCGCGTATTCATCTCCATGAAATAGTACGACCCGTCGCTGTCGAGTAGCATTTCAATCGTTCCCGCGCCCACGTAGTCAATCGCTTTCGCGCCCTTTACCGCGTCACTACCCATGCGTTCGCGCAAATCCGGCGTCATTGCGGGCGACGGCGCCTCTTCAATCAGCTTCTGATGTCGGCGCTGCACGGAACAGTCCCGCTCACCAAGATGAATGCAGTTGCCGTGCGTATCGCCGAGAATCTGGAACTCAACGTGACGCGGACTGAGCAAATACTTCTCGACATACACGTCGCCATTCCCAAACGCGGACAACGCCTCGCTGCGCGCGAGACCAAAGCTGCGCGCGAAATCGTCGGCGTCCTTGGCCACGCGCATGCCTTTACCACCACCACCAGCCGACGCCTTGATGATGACTGGAAATCCAATCGATTCCGCGAATGCCAGCGCTTCGTCCACATCTTCCACCGGCCCCGGCGTACCCGGAACAATCGGTACGCCGCATTCCGCCATCGCCTTTCGCGCCGATGATTTGTCGCCCATCACGCGAATTTGATGCGCAGTTGGCCCAATGAACGTGATACCAGACGCAGTGCAGATCTCAGAGAACTCAGCATTCTCCGCCAAGAATCCGTAGCCTGGATGAATTGCATCAGCGCCGGTGATTTCCGCCGCCGCAATGATGCGCGGAATCTTCAGATAGCTGTCACGCCCAGCCGCCGGACCAATACACACATCATCGTCGGCAAAGCGCACGTGGAGCGAATCACGATCCGCTTCGGAGTACACCGCCACCGTCTGAATGCCTAGTTCGCGGCAGGCACGGATCACGCGCAGCGCAATCTCGCCGCGATTGGCAATCAACACTTTCTTAAACATGCGACCTCAGGTCCCCACTGGCGCGCGGAACGCATCCCACGATGTGTCGCTGGCCGAACCAACGCCCTGAATCTGCAACGCAAACTCGCTCGGATTGGTGGCGTAAAAAATTGCTTGATCGTACGAGATCACACCGCGCGTGTACCACGATAGCAGACTCTGGTCAAAGGTCTGCATGCCGTACTGCACGGTGCCGTCCTTGATCAGCTCGATGATGTCGAGCGATGCGGCAGGATCACGAATTTTGTCGCGCACCGCGGCGGTGTTCACCAAAACTTCACAAGCCGGAACACGACCCTTGCCATCCTTCCGCGGCACCAAGCGCAACGAAATGATCCCCGCCATGGCGTTCGCCAAATTGAAGCGAACCTCAGCCTGCTGATGCGGTGGATAGAAACTCAAAATACGCGCGATTGTCGACGATGCATCGGTCGTGTGCAACGTCGAGAAAACCAGATGCCCCGTGTCGGCGGCCTTCAGCGCCGTATCCAACGTGTCCAAGTCACGAATTTCGCCGATCAGAATGACATCCGGATCCTGTCGCAATACCCGTCGCAATGCAGAACTGAAACTGAGCGTATCGGTTCCAACTTCGCGCTGAGAGACATGGCTCTTGATATCACGGTGCAGAAACTCCACCGGATCTTCAATCGTGATGATGTTCGCGGCGCGGTGCGAATTCACGTGATGAATCATCGCCGCGAGCGCCGTACTCTTGCCCGATCCGGTAATGCCAGTCACCAGCACCAATCCGCGCGGACGTAACGCGAGTTCTTCCACCACCGCCGGCAAATGCAGTTCTGCCGCACTGCGCGTCTGATACGGAATGCCGCGCAACGCAAACGACACCGTGCCACGCTGCTGATACGCGTTCACTCGGAACCGGCCAATGCCCGACACACCAATTGCGAAGTCAGCTTCACGCGTCTGCTGAAATTCCTTCAAGTACCGCTGCGGCATGATCTGCTCAGCCAACGCCGACAAATCCTCGGCCTTCAACGCCGGATGATCGAGACTCACAAGATCACCCGCCAACCGAATCGTGGGTGCGCGACCCACCTTCAGGTGCAAGTCGGATCCATCACGTTCAATCAGCGATGCCAGCCAGCTGCGAAGTTGCGCCGAGAGCTGTTTCCCTTGCCCGCTGATCGGTTTGTCACCGACCGACTGCGAGAGGCCAGCCGCCAGGGGCTCAGACATTTGGATCGACGCGGAACAACACTTGTCCATACTCCACAGCCGATGAGTCCTGCACATTTACTTCGGTCACCGTGCCCGAGACTTCGCACTCAATCTCGTTCATGATCTTCATCGCCTCGATGATGCAGAGAATCTGACCTTGCGACACGCGCGTGCCGACGGAGACATACGCATTGGCGCCTGGCTCCGGCTTTGAATAGAACGTGCCGACCATTGGCGACTTCACCTCGAGCAGCGTCGATGCCGGCTTCACCGGCTCCGCTGCAGCTGGTGGCGCGATGGTCGCCGCGGCTGCGACAGGCGCCGGAGCGAGCATCGGCGCGGCCATCATTTGTCCACCAAGCACCGCACCACCGCGCTGCGTCGGACTCTTCGACACACGCAGTTTCATGCCCTTGTCAGAGGTGATCTCCAGAGAGTCGACGGTGGATTCGTCAAGCATCTCGAGCACTTTCTTCAGATATCGCAGGTCGATCATGAGTGGGCTCAGACGGCAGAAGACGCGAGGTAGACCGCTATACCAGTTCCAACAACTCGCGAGGAAAATCAGTTAATCGGCGGGGACCAGCGGAGCCGAGGTAGACATCGTCCTCAATTCGCACTCCTCCCCAACCCGCACGATACACACCTGGCTCGACGGTGACCACCGCATCCAGTGGAAGAATTGCTTCCGCGACCGACGCTAGGCGAGGCCCCTCATGAACTTCGAGCCCAATTCCATGGCCGAGCGAATGCCCGAAACCTTCCCCGAGTCCCACACCTTTCAAGTAGTCGCGAGCAATTGCGTCCGCTTCCTTGCCGCGCAGGCCTGCCCGAACTTCACGACAGGCACGGTCCTGCGCCGACTGTACCGCTTCGTAGACCACGCGTTGTTCGTCTGACGCTCGGCCAACCACCACGGTCCGCGTGACATCGGAACAGTACCCCTCGTAAATAGCACCAAAATCGATCAAAATAAAATCACCGAGCTCAACCTTACGCGTTGAACTGCGCGCATGCGGCAGCGCGGACCGCGGCCCGGAGGCAACAATTGTTGCGAACGGAAAGCCTTCGCTGCCCTCATCGCGCAGCGCCTTCTCCAAGATTCCGGCGATTTGCGTCTCCGACAACCCAACGCGAATTTGCGGAAGAGTATGAGCCAGCGCGTTAGTCGCCATTTTTGCGGCGACTTCAATGAGCGCGACTTCGCCAGCGTCCTTCCGCTCGCGCAACGCTTCCACCAAATCCCGCGATGGCCGCCACTGCCAGCGCGCTCCGTCGCCCAGCAGTCGTTCGAAATCGCGGTGCAACAGGTGCGCGCTTTCAAAGCCAATTACTTCCGCTGACGCGACAGTCGGAAGAAACGTCCACAGTTCCGTCCACAAACTGTTCGCCGCGATAATGACGCGCGCCGCATCGCCAACTTCATCCACGACTTGCGTCTGATATCGAAAATCGGTGATCAGCGTCACCGCTCCGCGAGCCGTCACGAAGACCAGCGCGTTGCTGCCCGAAAAGCCCGTCAGATACCGAATATTTGCAAGCCCCGTCAACAGCAAGCCGTCAAAGTGCAGCTCGTGCAACGCCTCTTGCAACGCCGCGACGCGCGCTCCGTAGTCTGCCGCCATCAGCGCGCGCCGATCCGATTCAGAAGCGCTAAGAAACCAAGTTCGTAGCTGTAGGCACCAAACCCGCAAATGGATCCGATGGCAGCACTGGCCAGCATCGAATGGCGGCGCTCTGGCTCACGTGCGTAAATGTTGGACAGGTGCACTTCCACAAACGGCACCGCGACGGCGGCGAGCGCGTCGCGAAGTGCAAGGCTCGTGTGAGTGTACGCTCCTGCGTTCACCAGCGCGCCGGCTACACGACCGCCGCCCCACGATTGCACGGCGTCAATGAGCGCACCTTCGCCGTTGTGTTGAGCGGCTTCGAGCGCGACACCACGATCGGCTGCCAACTGCGACAGCCGACCATCAATCTCCGCCAACGTCGTCGAACCGTAGATGGCGGGCTCGCGAACGCCGAGGAGATTCAAACTGGGCCCGTGCAGCACGGCGATCACCGTTAAATGAGCAATCGGCGCCGCCGCTGGCGGCATCACGACAGTCCTTCGAGCCAGCGATGGAAATCCGACGGTGCCTTTGTCGGTGCTTCATCCGGCAGTGGTGCCGCGTCCAGTGCCGGGTCAGCGGCCGGCGCAGGGGCGCTCGCCGCGACGTTGATAGTGGGCGTCGTCTCTGTAGGGGTGGGCAGCTGAATCTGCGGCACCGAAGCAGACGACGGTGGTGTCACGCTACGGTCCTGCTCGACGGCATCGAAATACGGCAGCGGTGTGAACGATCGCGGCACCTCGACGGCAGGAGGCGTTTGTTCCCGCGTGGATGGCGGCACGAACTGATCGAACGACGCCCAATTTGACGGCGTCACGCTGGCTGGCGGCGGTGGAATAACCGGCACCCCACCAAATGTTGGCGACAGTGACGGCGTGACCGGAGGGGCTGCTGGCGTGAACGGCGGCGTTACGCCTACTGGCGTGTCGAGGCGAGCGCGCGGCGCAGATCCGCTGCCCGAAAAGAACCTGTCAAACGACAGCAACGGCGCTTGCGATGTCGGCGCACCACCTTCGGATGTGGCAGCACTGGGCAATTCGAGAACGTCAGGAACTGGGAGCGTTGGCGCTTCTTTCGGCAGTCGTCCAACCATTTGCGTGGCGAGCGAGAGCATCATGTCAGCAGCAAGTTGGTCTGCAGTCGCGATGACTGCGCTGCCAAAAACTTCCTCGAGCGCGATGCCCACTTTGACTGGTATCGGCGTTGCAGCGTCGCCGAAATTTTCGCCGTCAGCCGGGCCGAAATTTTCCAGCGACACTCCAAACAGTTCATCACCTGAAGTGGCGCCGAGCAGCGCATCTGCGTCGGTTTGCGCAAACCAGTCATCACCCGCATCGGCAGCGGCAGCATCGGATTCGGGAGTCCACTGCGCCGAGAAATCGTCAGCGGCCGCCTCTGGTGGCGATACATCGTACATCGTCTCGAGAATTGAGCCGCCATCAGATTCAGCATCGTCAAGAAGCGGTAACTCGTCGAACTGCAATGCTTTATCAGCGTCAGCCTCAAGTGATTTCGAAGCTGTTTCGCGCGCCAAGATGGCTTCCAATTCCATCACCTTCGCGGAAAGGGCCGAGTCGTCTGGGCTGCGCTGCAATAGCTCTCGATATACCGTGAGCGCCTGCTGGCTGAAGCCCTGTTGCGCGTACAATGCGGCCATCGTTTCCGTGACGAATTCGGGCGCCGTCGGCGCGGTGTCAAGCGCAGACTCGTCGAAATCAAACGCGTAATGCGCTGGAGATGTCGGCGTTACCCGAGACACAAATGTTGGCGTCTGACCGACAACGTCAGGCGCTGGGATAGCAGCCATCGGCATGATCGGCGTCCCGAACGCGCCGAGCTCAAAGACAGCTGGTGTGCTGGCTGGCGTGCCGACTGCGCGCGGCGGCGCAGCAGACGGATGATTCGCTGGCGTGGGAACTGCCGGGAGGTTGGCCGGCGTCGCGCGTTCTTGCGCTGACCGCCACGACGCGAAGCTTGCCAGCGCACCGAATCCGGGCCGCGAGAGCAAACCGCCGTCGTCGATTAACGGTGTCGTTGGCGGTGTCATGATCGGGTCCGCAGAAATCACCACCTGTGCGGCCTCGTCGTCTGCGAAGGATTCCGGCGACGCTGCGGGATTCGCTTTAACTGCCGCATGCGTGCCGCTGACAATCGCGTCGAGGTCTGCGAATTCGAAGCCGACTCCGTCATCCACAATGATTGTCTCTTCAACCGTCGCCGAGAGCGTACCGAATGCAGCGTTATCAGCCTCTGATATCGGGACATCGTCGCTTCCCAAATTTGCAAAATCAAACTGCTCTAGCGTCGATCGAACCGGCGGGAGCGCCTCGAGCGACCCGCGATCCAGATCCGGATCGAGCGCGGCCGGAGCCGGATCAGTGATCGCGCGGAGCCCGGGAGGCGTTGGCTCACTCAGGCCGGACGCAAGTTCAGCGGCCAGATCAGCGGCAAACGCCGGCTGACGTAGTCCGATGGGCTGCGCGTCGCTCTGTGTCGGCGGGGTAAATGATACGATCGGCGACGCGGCTGCAGGCGCTGGTCGGCCCACGAGTTCGAAGAAGGAGCCCGGCTCGTCATCGGGACGCTCAACAGTAGCCGAGCTCACGCCCGAAGCGAAACCTTCTAACGAGTCGGCCGGCGTTTCAACTTGCGCGCTATGAATCAACGGTCCAGCAGCGGCCCCCCCCGCGATCGCGGCACTCGATAGCGGCGTTAGCATGCTGCGCTGGAGCGCTTCGATTTCGATATTCTGCGGATCGGCATCCAGCACTCGGGCGTACCATTGCCGCGCGCCAATGTTGTCGCCTTGCTTCCGTGCGATGTCGCCGAGATGGCGCAGCGCGATCAGGTTCTCATCGTCTAAGCCGACGGAGACCAGAAAGACGTCGCGTGCGGCCGTCAGATCGCCCTTCTCGAAGTAGGCTTGACCAAGGACGATATGTCCGCTCATGTGTCCAGGCTGCGACGGCAGGTGCTCGCGGCAGAGCGCGATCGCACGATCGAGGTCCTTCGACTTCCGATACTCGTTGGCGAGCGGCACAAAAAAGCGCCGCGGGTTCTGCATGTATTTCGCTGTCAGCTCTTGCAGCCGGGAACCAAGCGCCATCACGTCCTCGAAAAGTGGCCATCGAGCGCCGGTCAGAACCGGGTCGCCGCAAGGGAAAAGATAGCCGCCCTTACCGAGGAGCGTCAAATGCCGTGATGGAGCCGAAGTGCTGGCGTCACTTGAAGTTGAGGCCTATAGCGGCCTAGCTTTCGCGGCTATTCACTCTCGTTGTCCAGGTCGTTCCCCTGAGGAGTTCTGTTCAGTGCTGCAGACGTTTCGTTCGTTTGGCAAATACATCTTCTGGGGCCTCGCCGTGACGTTCATCGGCGGCTTCGTCTTTTATGAATCTTCTGGGCTCTTTGGTAGAGACACTGGACCGACGATCGGCACGACGGTCGTCAAAGTTGACGGACAAGATGTTCCGTACGGTGCGTATCAGCGCGCCGTTGAGGCGGCGGTTCAAGCGGAAGAGCAACAGCAAGGTCGCTCGCTGACGCTTGATGAGCGCGCACGCATTGAAACCAAAACGTACGACGAGATTGTCACCGAAATTTTGTTGGAGCACGAATACAAGAAGCGCGGTATTTCAGTCACGAAAGAAGAGATCGTTGAGTACGCGAAGTTCTCACCGCCGCCGCAGTACGCGCAGCTGCCGGAATTGCAGACCAACGGCCAGTTCGATTTCGAGAAGTATCAGCGTTTCCTGCGCAATCCACAGGCGCGCCAGCAAGGCCTCTTGCAGCAGCTTGAGAATTATTATCGCACCACAATTCCGAAGCAGAAGTTGTTTGAACAAGTCGCGGCGGGTGCATTCGTCAGCGATGCACGATTGTGGCAGATCTATCAAGACTCGCACGATTCAGCGCAGGTGTCATACATCGCGATGCGTCCGGCGGCTGTGAACACGAATGAAATCACTGACGCCGAGGCGCGTAAGTATTACGAAGCGCATAAGTCGGAGTTTGATCGTCCGGCGCGCGCCGCCGTGTCTGTGATTTCAATTCCGTTAAGTGTCACTGTTACAGACAGCGCAGCCACGCGTGACTCGCTGCTCAAATTGCGTGCGCAGATTGTCGCTGCTGCTGATCAAAAAGCGGTATTCGCGGACCTTGCGACGCGTGCGTCAAATGACACCACGTCGGCAGTGCGCGGTGGTGAATTGGGGAAGAGCACCGCGTCGGAGTTCGTGCCGCAATTCACTGCTGCCGCGAAGGCGCTCAGCGTTGGCGAGATCTCCGCGCCGGTGAAGACAGACTTCGGCTGGCACTTGATTCGATTGGATGCGAAGGCCGGTGATTCGCTCAGCCTGCGTCACATTCTGTTGACGGTGACCATGAACGAAGCCGCTGCGACGCGCGCTGCGAAGCGTGCGGATTCGCTTTCTACACTGGCTGGAAGTGCAGAATCGGCAGCGAAATTTGATGACGCAGCCAAGCGGCTTTCGCTACCGGTAATGCGCGCAACAACTGTTGAAGGTGAGCCACTCACCATCGCAGGACGCTATGTGCCGAATGTGAGTGCATGGGCGTTCAGCGGCAATCGTGCCGGTGAGAGCAGCGAAATGTTCGATGATGCAACGGGCTACTACGTCGCGCGTCTCGACACGATCCAAGCGGCGGGCGTTGCGACGTTTGCCGACGCGCGAGCGGAGATTGCAGAACGCCTCGCCACCGAACGCGTGATGGATGAATTTATGACGATGGGCCGCAACATGACCACATCGGCGGCGACCAACGGATTTGAGCGCGCCGCTGAGCTCCGCGCACTGAAGTTGGAGAAGTCTGGCATGTTCTCGCGCACGATGCAGACCGAAGGCTTGGGTGGCTTTAACGAAGCGGTGGGTGCGTCGTTCTCGCTCCCGATCGGCGCAACGAGCCAACCGATTCGCACCCGCGAAGGTGTGTTCGTTGTGCGCGTCGATCGTCGCATCGCGTCAGACAGTACAGATTTCGTGAAGCAGAAGGATCAGCAGCGCAGTCAGGTTCTGCGCGGCATGCGCGAACAGATGGTGCGTGATTATCTGGAAGGGCTTCGAAAAAGCGCATCGATCGTCGACAGCCGCAAAAAGTTGAACGCTTCGGCGCGACGCCAGACTGCGTAGGTGAATTAAGTCGGAGAAGAAAACGAAGCGGGGCATCGAAGGTGACTTCGGTGCCCCGCTTTCATTTTTTCTGACTCAACCCACAAACTAGATCAGGCGCTTCGGCTCTGCAGCCGGTTCGTCAATGCGAGACGGCGCTTCAGGACGCGAAATCTCCGAACGATATGACGAGTCAGCATCACGCACCGTCTTCTCGGCGTCGCTGACGTTGCGTTTGAACTGGTTGATTCCCTTGCCCAGCGCACCGGCGATCTCTGGAATGCGCTTCGCTCCGAAGAGCAGCAGCACAATCACCAAGATCACCATTATCTCGCCCATGCCCATGCCGAACGGCATCAGAAAACTCCTAGAAAAGGGATCGCGCGATGAGGTACGCTATCAGTACCCCGAGCAAACTTAAGAGTGACACGTCCAATGCAATTGGTCCTAGCGCAAACTTGAGGATCACAAGATCAATCTGCAATGGACCTAAACTGGGTGTAACACCCGTCGTCAGGAATTCCTTGACGCTTCCGGCAGGCACGAAGCGCCGAGAAAACTGCGTCAGAAATCCGCCAACAATGAAACCGACCGACAACACGATCGCGTGAAAGGCCGGTCGGTGCCGAGACATCCCGCCGCGAGATGCCATTACCAGCGCCGATCCAAAACGTAGCCAACGAGCTCGAGCAGCGCCCCGCGTGCCGCCGTATCAGGCAATCCCAATGCAATCTCCTCGGCTTGCTGTGCGAACTGCTCACCCTTCCGACGGGCATATCCAATACCGTCGGCATCTAACACTAGTCCGATCACATGACTGATGGCTGCCTCACTCGGCTCATCCATGCCGAAGAACCGCTCAACTTCATGTCTGGCGCTTGCAGGCATCCGTCGGAGCGCGGCGATCAGCGGTAACGTCACCTTGCGCTCGCGCAGATCGGCGCCAGACGGCTTCCCAGTGATCTCTTGACCCTCGATGTAGTCCAGCACATCGTCGGCCACCTGAAAGGCCATACCGAGCCTCTCGCCAAACCGGGCGAGCGCTGCGCGGTGTCGTGGCGCACCACACATCGCACCCACTTCACACGCAGCACTCATCAACGACGCAGTCTTGGCGTGATTGAGCTGAAAATACTCTTCCTCGCTGAACTGCAATCGATCGACGGCTGAGAGCTGCCAGAGTTCGCCCATCGTCATCGTATTCGACGCATTCGCGATCACACGAAGCGCATCGAGATCACCCGCCATTACCAGGTGGCGCACAGCGCGAGAATACAGGTAGTCACCCATGATGACTGACACCTGATGGCTGAACACCGAGTTCACCGTCGGCATGCCGCGTCGCATCACGCTGTGGTCGACGGAATCGTCGTGCACGAGCGTCGCGAGATGGATTAGCTCTAAGACCGCAGCGTGATCGATCGCCGCGCGACCGCGGTTGTCTTCGACAGCGTTCGAGAGGAGCAGCAACGCCGGGCGCAGCAGCTTGCCCTGCATCCCTTGCAGGTGCCGGTTGACCTCACCGATGAGCGGGTTGTCGTCTGCGACGATCTCCCACATGCGCGACGATACGAGATCGAGCTCAGCCCGCACCGGGTACTGAATTCCGGCGAGCGGGTTCTCGAGTCCGGCCCTCGCGGGAACCGGTAGACTCATTTAGGCAGGCTGCTGCAGGTTCTGGATACGCGCCGAGATATCACGGAAGCGGATATCAACAGCGTACACTCTTTGATAATAGCGCAGCCCCTCTTCTCGTGCCCCAATCGCTTCGCTCGCCAAACCGAGCAGGTACAAAATACCTCGCAAGGTGTAGTCGCCGTCGTCGGACACAGTGGGTTCATCAAGCGCCCGCAGCAGCAGCGATCGCGCAACCGTTGGCTCGTTTTTATCCATGAAGCAGCCACCGAGTGCCTCGATCGACTCCACGCGCTTCAGTCGGCTTCGTGACGCCGCTTGGAACTCTGCGATAGCGTCATCGAGCAGACCCATCTCGCGGAATGCGATGCCCAGGTCGTAATGACTGGTGGCGTCGTCAGCAGGGATGATCTTCTCGATTCCGTCGCGGAACTCTTGCAGGATGTTCTCGAAATCCCCGACCTGGTCGCCAGACTGCCTTGGCTCACCGATCGTCATGCGCGGTGTGCTAGGCTCATCATCGCGGAGAATATCGGCGAGATTGATGTAGGTCGGCGTCGGGCGCTTGGGCCGGAATGGGGCTTCTGGCGCGACCGGCGCAGCCACAATCGGCGCGATATCGACATCAGGGAGTTCGATGTCACCGGTGCCCATGGTCGGCAGAAATGCGCCACTGGGCGCGCCAGCCGAACTCGTTTCGATGGTCCCAAAGCCAGAATCAGCTCCATCTTCCGCCATGATGCCCGACATATTGTCGGCAGCATCGAAGTCGAGAGTCTCGAGCTCATGCATTGCTGCGAGCGCTGGTGGCGCGGCAGTTGGTGCGGGCGCAATGTCGATGAATTCGACTTCTTCGTTCGATTCCTCCGGTTCTACTTCGGCCGGCGCTTCGTCAGCATCGTTACCAAACGATGTCGCTTCGAAGCCTTCCAGCGTCGATGCGGTCGGCGGATCACCGAGCTCGGAGCGCGGCTGTTCGGTCGTCTCAAGGCCTTCCAGCGTTCCAAGCGGCTTTGGTGCAGCCAGTTCGCCGCCGAGCATCGGCGCAGTTTCGAGTGCGCCGAAATCGTCATCGCTATCGATGAAGACGAGCGAAGGATCGCCGCGCTTTTCGCCGCGCTTCGCTTCGACCTCTGGCACCCAATGCTCGTCGATCTCACGCGCGACCTGCGCGACGCCGGCAGCTTCTTCTTCGCGGCCGCCAACCACGTGCAAGCGATGCAGCACAGTGAGATGCGGCAGCGCGTCAGGCTTGCGTCCAGCGCGCAGCAACTGCTCGACGACGATAGAACGCACATGCACATCTTCGGGCGACAGCTCAGCAAACTCGCTTAACGCTTTGAGTGCTTCGCTATGCTGGCCAAGCTTTTCCAGCGCTTCAGCGACGGAGAGGTAGTGACGCTGCGCATCGACGACCATGCCCTTCTCGGCCGAGAATCGCGCGAGTCGACGCAGCGTTGGCACGTGGCCGGGACGCTGACGCAGAATTTTGTTGCAGAGTGCGATCGCGTTGTTCAGAAATCCGCTGAGCGCGTATTCGTCGGCACTTTTCTCGAACAACAGAATCGCGTCGTCCACTTGGCCGACACGCAGATGCAGATCGCCCACGCGATTTCGGAGCGAAACATCAACGTCGTCAGACGCGCCGTGTTCATCGAGCAACTGCTGATACAGGGCAAGCGCTTTCTCGGGCTGTTTTTTCAGCTCGAGCGCGGCCGCCTGCTGTTTGAGCGCTGCGGGAGTTGATGCCATGCGAGAAACGGGGGTGACAGGGGGTGGACCTGCGCCACCCATAACGATTCAAGGTAGGGCTAAGTCACAGCTAGCTCAAGCGTTTACGCGATTCTGACGCGTATCGCTAGCACTCGGCGAACTTCGTACATCTGCCAGGAAATCGGGAGCCTCACGCCGTGACATCCTGGATACGGTCCCATCGAAGCGGCGCTTGGGCTTCTCCTCGACAGGCGTAGTAACAGCGGTTGCAGTCGATGGGTTTGTACAGTCGCCAATCCTTCCAATGGAAGTCGACGGGGAAATCTGGGCAACGCCGCACGCCGCCCATCGGGTCAATGTGGATAGTGCTGATACCGCTTTCGCACGGTTCCGTCATCTCGCCGCGAGTGTACCGCGGCAGCTGCTCAAGATAGAAATCGGAGTTCGTGATCACGCCCCGCTTGCGACGTTTGAACGCGAGAAGCTCGGCCATGAGGCGCTCGATCTCGGCCTGCTGATCGGCACGCAGCAGATGCTCGGCGTTGCCGTTCTTAAAGTCGGTGTAGACACTGAAGTTCACGCCGCATCCCAGTTCATCGGCGCGGGCCAAGATCGGACGGATCTGATCGAGGTTGTCTTCTTTGATGACGGTGTTGAAACGGATGTTGTCCACGCCACGCGCGCGCATCCCATCAACGCTAGCGAAGATCTTCTCGGTGAGGCCCGGAATGCCGCGCGCCGTGTCGTGGCGGCCGTCGAGATAGTCCAGTGAGATATTCAGCTGATTCACGCCTGCATCCCACAGGGACATGCCGCGCTCCACGGAGAGCATGCCGCCGTGCGTGATCAGCGTGATGTACTTCGACGAGATTGCGCGATCAACGCCAGAGACCAGGTCTTCAAGGTCGCGCCGGAGCAGTGGTTCGCCGCCGGTGAATGTGACTAGCATTGGATTGAAAAATTTCGCCGCATCGGCGTAGCTCTTGAGCTCCCGATCCTTCTCGGCTGAATCGGTTTTCCAGTAATCACAGAAACCGCATCTCGCATTGCAGCGCAGCGTGACTTCGAAATGCACGAGCACTGGCATTTTCCGAAGCCGCAACGACACGTATTTGTAGAAGAATGGCGCGACGTGCCACGGCTTGAACCGTGCGGAGAGCATTAGCGCAACGTTCCTTCGGGCCGTCTGAACGTCTGCTGGTCGAAGTTAAATTTCAGATCTGGCTGCGACTTGAGCGCGATGAAAAACGAGAACGCAAAGTTGCCGTTGGGTGCTTGCGTGAAGTTGAAAATCGCTCGCCAATCGTGCAATTCTCGCTGCAGTGACACCGTCTGTGCCGCGAACTGACCGC
>JANNWU010000055.1:0-3550 GCA_031408755.1 Gemmatimonadaceae bacterium
TGCACTGAGATGAATGACTCTCTCCTCGATCGGATTGTGTATGCACGGCCGAATGAGCTGCGCTCTGTTTGGCGTCTGATTCTGTTTGGACTGGCCGTTTTCGCCGCCGGAAACATTGTCGTTCCACTTGTGGGCATGGTAGTCCCAATTGCGCTCATGCCTTGGCTACGTCCCACGTTGCAATGCGGCGGCGTGCTGTGCGCCACGAACTGGCTCACGCACAGCGTGGAAAGCGGTGGCTGGCGCATTGTTTGGCTTGATCGCGCCGCGTGGCGCAAGCGGCCGCTGCTGATCGGAGCGCTCGCGGGTGTTGCGGCCATCGGTATTCCGACGTTGATCCTGATCGCGTTCGGCGGACTGTCGTTCGTGTCGCAACCGATGCGGGAAGTTGGGCGTACGCTGCTGATGTCGTTCGCCGTGCTGGCACCCGCCGCGTTAACCGAGGAACTGCTGACGCGCGGGTATCCATTTGCCGTGCTCGAAAGTGCGTGGGGATGGCCGATGGCGGCGGCCCTCACGTCGTTCGTTTTTGGCATGCTGCACATCCAAAACCCTGGGACCTCGGCGCTTGCCATTTCAAATGTGATGGCGGCCGGCGTGTTTCTGGCCAGCGTGCGACTCGTCACCGGAAGTCTGGCGGCGGCGTGGGCTGCGCATTTCGCGTGGAACTGGACGATGTCGGCGGGATTCCACACGGCGGTGAGCGGGCTGCCGTTCGGGACGCCCGGCTACGCGCTGGTGGATACCGGACCAGACTGGCTGACTGGTGGTAGCTGGGGCCCGGAGGGTGGGGTATTGGCAGCGATTGGCATGATCGGCACGTTCGCCGGATTGTCGTGGGCAACGAATCGACACCGACGCGCGGAGATTTCCTTCGCCGCGTCACTGCTGGGTTCATCGAACGCAGGCGCGTTACCAGAGCGCCAGGAGCACGACGTATGAGCGACCGCATCGCGGTCATCGGGGCCGGTCAAATGGGCAACGGTATTGCGCACGTTTTTGCGCAGTCGGGCTATCCGGTCACGATCATTGATGTCTCTGCCGAAGCGCTGAAGCGCGGCGTTGGCACGATAGAAAAGAATCTCGATCGGCAGGTGAAGAAGGGTGCGATCGATGCAGCGGCAAAGGCGGCCACGCTTGCGTTGATCAGCACACACACCGATCTCGCAGTTGCGGCAACCAGCACCGTCATCATCGAGGCCGCGACCGAAAATGTCGCGCTCAAATTCGATATTTTTCAGAAGCTCGACGCGATCGCAGCGCCAGACACGATTCTCGCCAGCAACACCAGCTCAATTTCGATCACCCAGATCGCGGCGCGCACGCAGCGGCCACAAAACGTGATCGGAATGCACTTCATGAATCCGGTGCCGGTGATGCAGTTGGTGGAAGTGATTCGCGGTATCGCTACCAGCGACGAGACCACCGCGCGCACCGTTGCACTCGCCAAGGCGCTTGGTAAGACACCGTGCGAAGCAAATGACTTTCCAGGCTTCATTGCGAATCGGATTCTGATGCCGATGATCAACGAGGCGTTCTACTGTTTGATGGAAGGTGTGGGCACCGCGGAGTCAATCGACACGGTGATGAAGCTTGGCATGAATCATCCCATGGGACCGCTGACACTCGCAGATTTTATTGGGTTGGATACGTGCGTGGCTATTCTCGAAGTTCTGCATCGCGGACATGGCGATCCGAAGTACCGCGTCTGTCCACTGCTGCGGAAGTACGTCGATGCAGGATGGCTTGGTCGCAAGACTGGGCGCGGCGTCTACACCTACGCGGCCGCCTGACATGCATCCGTCGTCAATCATATTTCCACTCACCGAAGTGCAGCGCGAGATTAAGTCCACCGCACGACAGTTTGCGGCTGCTGAAATCACACCGCATTCAGCGCAGTGGGATCGTGATAGTTACTTCGATCCTACGTTGGTCAAGAAACTCGGAGATTTAGGCTTCCTCGGCATGATGATTCCCGAGGAGTACGATGGACTTGGACTCGATGCGCTCACGTATCTGATGGCGTTAGAGGAAATTTCCACCGCCGATGCATCCGTCGGCGTGATGATGAGTGTGCACAACTCATTGCCCACGCAGATGATTTTGAATTATGGCACGGATGCACAGAAGACGCGTTGGCTGCCGCCGATGGCTCGTGGAGAAATTCTTGGTGCGTTTGCATTGTCGGAGCCGGAGAGCGGTAGCGATGCATCGTCGCTTACCACGCAAGCTGTTCGCGATGGTGATGAATGGGTTTTGACCGGCACCAAGGCGTGGGTGACGCAGGGGACGCACGCCGGAGTGATTCTCGTCATGGCACGGACTGATTTGCCGGGAGCACGACGCAGCAGTAAAGGCATTTCAACTTTCATTGTCACGCCTGATTTGCCTGGCTTTAAGGTCGGTAAGAAAGAAGACAAGATGGGTCTCCGTGCGAGCCCCACGGTGCAACTGACGTTCGACGAGATGCGCGTACCGGCAGACCGCATGCTCGGCGCTGAGGGCATGGGCTTCATTTATGCAATGCAGTCGCTGGATCATGGGCGATTGGGGATTGCAGCACAGGCACTCGGTATTGCCACTGCTGCGGCAGAAGCGGCGAAAGACTATGCCGCAGAGCGAAAGCAGTTCGGGAAGGCCATCAAAGAGTTCCAAGCGGTGCAGTTCAAGCTCGCCGATATGGCGAGTCGCATTACCAGTGCGCGCGCCCTGCTGCACGCAACGGCACGCGCGAAGGATACCGGCGCATCAATCACGCAGTTCGGTGCGATGTGTAAATTGCTGGCAACGGAAACCGCGATGTGGACGACGTCGCAGGCGATCCAGATTTTTGGTGGGTACGGCTACGTGAAAGAGTATCCGGTAGAACGGCTCTTCCGAGACGCGAAGGTGACAGAGATTTACGAAGGAACGTCTGAAGTGCAACGCATTGTGATTGCTCGCGAACTGTATTCACAAAATTGACCGACGCCGCCGCCGCTGGCACGTGCGTCCTTTCAGGAATATATGGAACTGTTTGATACGATGTCCGCGATGGGACACGAACAACTCGTGCTCTGCCATGACAAGTCGAGTGGCTATCGCGGTGTGATTGCGATTCACGACACGACGTTAGGACCAGCGCTTGGCGGTACACGCTTCTGGAACTACGCCTCCGATGAAGAAGCAATTGTCGATGCGCTGCGTCTGGCGCGTGGAATGACATACAAAAACGCCGTCGCAGGCCTCAATTTGGGCGGCGGCAAGAGCGTCATCATCGGTGACAATCGCACTACAAATCGCGAAATGCTCTTCCGTGCGCATGGTCGCTTTGTCGATTCGCTCGGCGGTCGGTATGTCACTGCAGAAGATGTGGGCACGAGTACGATCGACATGGACTTTGTGCACATGGAAACTGACTACGTCGCGGGATTGCAGGGTGCTTCTGGTGATCCGTCGCCAGTCACTGCGCGCGGTGTATTTCGTGCCATGCAAGCGACAGCAAAATACCGCTGGGGTAGCGAAGATCTCCGCGGTCGCACGGTCGCCATTCAAGGGTGTGGCAACGTGG